>JANQMI010000172.1 GCA_028280165.1 Oceanicaulis sp.
CTTGCTGAGACTTTCGGATTGCTGGCGGACCCAACCCGCCTGTCGATCGTGGTGGTCTGCATGGAGCGTGAGATCTCCGCCGGCGACATCGCCGACGAATTGAGCCTCTCTGCTTCGCTGGTTAGCCACCACCTGAGGCTGTTGCGTGCCGCGCGCATGCTGCGGGCGGAGCGACGGGGCAAGCAGGTGTTTTATTCAATGGCCGATGCCTGCGTGCGCGACGTTCTGAAAATCATGATCAACCACCTGTTCATTCACGAACACGGCAGTTCTGATGAGCCACTGGAAGGAGAAGATTGATGGTGACTGTGACCCAGCAAAAATGTGCTTGCGCCGACTGCGTTTGCATTGTCGACGTGAAAGACGCCGTGAAGAAGGGCGAGCGCAACTATTGTAGCGAAGCCTGCGCCGAGGGGCACCCCAATGGGGCTGGCTGCGAACATACGGGCTGCGTCTGCCACGGCTGATGAGAAGATGAAGAACTGGCGGAGCCCCGGTTAAGAGGGATTGGGCTCCGCCGCCGCCCCAACTGGAGCGGCTCGACATCCACCATGTCACGATGCATACCGGAGCCGGCGTCACGAAGGACCGCACGCGTTGGCACCAAACCGAATCCGGTCAGAAGCGATGCGCCTCGCCTATGATGAACCGGACCAGCGCGGTGATCAGGAATCCGGCCAGCAAAAAGATGAACCCGGCTCTGGTGCAACATATCCGGATCATTGCCGCAAATTGGAATTGGTGAAGGGTGGACAGGAACAGGAAGGTGCCACCCGCAAGGGCCAGAATCACGCCTTTCGTGACCATCATGGCATAGGCGCCGAGGGAGTTGTGCAAATCGGCGCCAAGGATGATCCCGGCAGGTGTCGCAAAGGCGAAGATGGTGAAGGTCAGCCAAGCCTGCCAGTGTTTTAACCGACTGCGCACCATCATCAGCGCCAGCCCGAATGCGGCCGAAGATTTGTGCATCATGATGGCGATGAAGATAAAGATGGCCGTATCGGGGGGGCTGACTGAAAAGGCTGCGCCCAGAAGAAACGACGGGATCGCGATCATTGTGGTCATGATCAGCGGGATTAGGGCTGGCAGCTCTTCTACATGCGCCTCGGCCGCTTCGCCGGCAACGATATGGCTCGTGTGTTCAAGGGCCAAAAGGAGCATGAAGGCGGCGGCGGCGACCAGGAACGCCAAGGGAAAATCCAGGTTTGGGAAAACTTTGCCCAGAACATGAAACGCCGACGGCAACATCATGATCAAGGCCAAAGCCAGGAATACACCAGAGGTAAAGGCCTCACCCAACGGGAAGCCCTGGATGTCCCGAGCCCGCGAGGGCCGCAAAAGCGGGTAGAGACCCCCGGCAAAGGCGACCAAGAGGATCCCGAACAAGCACATCCATTGAAACAAGGTTAACATGGCAAGCTATCTCTTCGGGTGGGGCGAACGGGGCATGTCGCCGGGCGTGGTGTAGGAGCGTCGACCCTCACGCCGGCGCGCCTTTCTGCCGCGAGCGCTGCCAGAGCAAGAGCTGTTTCAGCCCCGTCAGATGCGGGAACTCGACCAGCATGCCGATCACCAGGGCCGCCAGGATCAACGGTTGATCGGGGATGGCGACGGCGGTGACGGCTAGCATCAGTGGAGCATTTCGGGCCGCCGTGGTCATGGCTAACAGCGCATGTTGCGGATAGGCGAGGCCGGCCAGCCACGAAAGCCCCTCTCCCATAAGGAATGTCGTGACAAAGAACAGAAAGATCGCCAGCAACATCACCGCGAATACCTCAAGATGCCCGGCGATTGCGGCGGTATTGGCGGCGAAGATCTGCAGGATCAGCCCTGCGATCGCCAGCGGCACGATACGTCCCACCCATCGGAGCAAGCGCTCGAAGCCGCTCCGCGGCAAAAGCTTCACCAGGCCGAAGCGCACGGCCTGTGCTGCGATCAGCGGCAGCAGAAACCACTGCGCCAGGGTGCCGGGGATAGCCGCGAAATCCACTAGTCCGGTGTGACGGGTGAACAGCCACAGCCAAAGCGGAAAGAGCAGGAGCTGGGTGAACATATTGATCGGGATCAGCGCGGTCCCAAGTGCTGTGTCGCCGCGCGCCATGCGGGTAAATCCCAGAAACCAATCGGTGCAGGGCGAGATGAAGTAGATCACCAGCCCAGTGAAAAGCAGTGGTTGACCTGAAAGAAACAGCGCGGCGATGGCAAAACCGATGAAGGGTACGATCAGAAAATTCGCGCCCCAGGCCAGGGCCAGAAACCGCAGACTGCCGAAGCTCTGAACGATTGCACCGGGCCGCAGTTCGAAGAACAGCAAGAAGATCATCAACAGAAGGGTCGGGTCCACCCCGGCAGACATGACCTCCCCGGCGGCAGGGGCCATCAGACCCAATACCGATCCCGCCAGGATCGCCCCAAGAAACAGCGCGGCAACGCCGCTCCCGGTAAGACCGGGCTCGGGTGCGCCCGGAACGGGATCAGACCGAACGATGGTATTTCCCATCGTCATTGGTCTTGATCTTCTTCATTCATTTTGGGGGAAAACGTCCTTCATCACAGGCATTTATCGTCCTCACAGCAGCTCAGATCGTCGAGGAACATGTTGTTTTCGTAGTAAATCTCGAGAGCTGATGTATCGACACCCATGCGCGCGGCAATGGCGCGCGCCACGACCGCGAAACGCTGACGGAACTTGTAGATAAAGCAAAACAGATATCCGTCATGGGACACCTCCGGCCCGACCAGAAACAGCCCGGGCAAGGCCGCGGATTCATCCTGAGGCGTTAGTATCGGCAGGCCATCGGGATCGTAGTCGAACCATTCCGAAACCGGGGCGGTTCCGCTGCCGAAACCCGTGGCCAGAATGGGCGGCCCATCGGAAAGCCAGCTGCGGCCATCGCTGGCCAAGATGTGGATGCCGTCGGCGTCTTGTTCCAAAGCAATGACATCTGCATCTGGAAGCAGCGTGATAGGCGGATCTTTTTGCCCTGTCTCGAGACGCTGCAGCGTGTAGGGCGACAGGCTTCGGCTCGGATCCTTGTCGCGGTCGAGCCATGGGGCGCCGCGGTCCAGCACGATGGCCTCTTTGCCCGCCTGCGCCAGCCCGATTGCAGCGTCGATCCCGCTTTCATAGCCGCCGATGACATAGACCGCGTCGCCCGGGATATCCTCCCAACGGCGCACGCGGCCGTAATGCCGGGCCAGCTCGGCCCCCGGCAGGCCACCGTCCGATGGAGCCCCGAAGTGACCACAGGCCCAGATGACGAAATCCGCGGTGAACGTGCCGCGTTCGGTGACCAGGGCAAAGCGCTCGCCTTTGGGCCTGAGTGCACGCACGTCCATGCCGCATTGCACGTTGATGTCAAAGGCCGTTGCCGCGTGTTCCAGATACTGGGCATAGGCGGCGCCATCGGGGTGCTCGCACCCGAGCGACCAGCCTGGCGAGCTGTCATAGCTGATCGCGTTGAGATCGGTGAGACCAAAGACGTTGCCCGGGAAGGATGGGGTCAGGAGCCGCGTGCCTGCGGGCCAGTTCAGAATGTTGTGGCCGATCTGGCCGCGCTCCAGCACCCAGACATCCGGGATCGCTAGATCACGCAAGACCCGCGCAACCCCCAGGCCGGCCGGCCCGGCACCTACGATGGCAACCCGCATATGTTCGGGAAAATGGATCTCGCCATTACAGATCATGCGCCGGTCGCCTCAAAATCGCCCCAGATGCCAAACCCGATGTCGCCCGGATCACCCGCGGTTTGCAGGCTGAGCCTCGAGCCGGGATTGCCATTGGCGCAGAGACCATGTGTCATCTGGGCATTCACCCTTTGGTCAAAGGCCACCAAGACTCTTGATGGGGCCATGAGGTTCTAGCGAGGTGTGTTTGCGCTTGGCTGGGGCCGCAGATCCGGACACCGCGAAGGAAGGTAAGAGGCCGGAGCGACGGCGACCCCGTCCTTTACGATCACGCACCCGACCGGTGGGTTCGGCCAGACAAGGCCGCGCATCCTGTCGGCAAGGCGCAAGGCGCGCTGCATCCGTAGACGGTCAAAGCTGCGTCGGGTTGGGGGCATCGCCGTAAACCTCCTTGGGGTCGAAAGTTTTCTGATCTTCCAGGAACGTCAGGGGCTGGCCCGCATCGTCCCCGACCGGGACGGCACGGTAGAAGCAGGAACGGTATCCGACGTGACAACTGGCGCCCGAACCAGCGACCCGGACGCGCAGCCAGACGGCGTCCTGGTCGTCGTCGATGCGCATCTCG
>JANQMI010000190.1 GCA_028280165.1 Oceanicaulis sp.
CGCCGACACCCATATGGGGCCAGGCAGTCTGGAGGCGGCGCTGCAGGCCGCTGGCGCGGCGATGGCGGCGGTTGATCTGGTGCTTGAGGGCGCTGTTGAAGCGGTCTTCGTGGCGTCGCGGCCGCCCGGACACCACGCCGAACCGGACCGGGCCATGGGGTTTTGCCTTTTCAATACCGTCGCGGTTGCGGCCATGCACGCCATCGAGGCACGCGGGCTGTCCTCAGCAGCGGTGGTGGATGTGGACGTCCATCACGGGAATGGGACCCAAGCCTTTGCCGAAGATGAGCCGCGCTTGAGCTTCACCTCCTTGCACCAGGGCTGGATCTATCCGGGCACCGGCGCAGCCCATGAGGTGGGCCCCCACAACAATATTTTGAACCTGCCGTTTGAGGCCGGAACCGGTCCGGCAGCTTGGCTTGAGCGATTCGATGCCGAAGTCCTGCCGAAGCTGGAGCGCGATCGCCCGAGTATTCTGCTGGTGTCGGCCGGATTTGATGCCCATGCTGATGATCCGCTGGCCGGATTGGCGCTGGATGATGCCGCTTATGGTGAAATCGGCAGCCGGCTAGCCGCTGCAGCACGAAAATTCAGTCAATCGCGGCTTGTCTGCGTGCTTGAGGGCGGATACGACTGCGCCGCTCTGGAGCGTTCGACGAAGGCGTTTCTGGAGGCGTTGCAGGCGGGATGAGGGGTCGCGCAGCGCAGGCGTGGTCTCTTCCCTCAAACAGGGCCTGATTGCCAAGCGCATGATTGACGCGTCGTCCTCCTCCTCACCCGGTCAGATCGTGATCGCGCGCCATGGCGAGCCGAATATGAACCGCTATGAGCGGATGACCTGGCGCGGGTATGAGCGCTGGTGGACCGCCTATGATGAGGCAGGCTTAAAGCCTGGCCAATCGGCTCCGGAAGGCTTGATCGCAGAGACCGCAAACGCGCAAACCGTCTTTGCGTCCACCCTGCCACGCGCCATCGAGACCGCGCAGGCGGCCGCCGGGGGCGGGCGTGAGATCAAGCTGGACTCCCAATTTGTCGAGGCCCCTCTGCCGCCGCCGCAAATGCCGGGCGAGTTCCAGGCGCGGACCTGGGGCGTATTTGCCCGCTGCAGCTGGTGGATCGGCCATGCTCGGGGGCGCGAAACCCGTCCGCAGACCGAGCGGCGGGCCGATGCCGCGGCGCAATTCCTTATTGAGGCGGCCCAGGCCGGTCCCGTCTCGCTGTTTGCCCACGGCTGGTATAATCGCATGCTGCGCCCGGCCTTGGCCCGCAGAGGCTGGCAATGTGTGCGAGACAGCAATGATGCCTACTGGTCCTGGCGTCGCTATGAGCTCAGAAAATAACCCCATCCGCGCCTTGAGCAGTTGATCCTTATCAAAACTAGGGCTTTTCTGTGGGGTGCGTCTAACCCAAGTGGACACTCGTTGAATGGCTGACACCCCTGCTGACATCGCCGCCCTGAGCTTTGAAGCCGCCTTGTCGGAGCTGGAGCGCATTGTCGAACAACTGGAGCGCGGCGAAGTTGAGCTCGAGAAATCCATCGCGATGTATGAGCGCGGCGCGGCCTTGAAGGCCCATTGCGAAGCCCGGCTGAAAGAGGCCCAGCTGAAGGTCGACAAGATCGTGATCGGATCTGATGGCGACGCGCGCGCTGAAGCGGCCGATCTGGATTGATGTGCGATGAAGCCTGAAGACCCGCGTGCAGACGAGATCACACCCGACGAGTTCTTCAACGCGGACCTCAGGCTGGGTCAAATACTCGAAGCGCATCCCTTTCCTGAGGCGCGGAAACCGGCGTTCAAGCTGGTGATCGATTTCGGCCCTGGCGTGGGCGTGAAGAAAAGCTCCGCTCAGATTACCGACCACTACCGGCTCGAAGACTTGCCCGGAAAGCGCGTGATCGGGGTGGTCAACTTTCCGCCGCGGCAAATCGGCCCGGTTCGCTCCGAAGTGCTGGTGCTGGGGGTCACCGACGCCGAAGGTAAGATTGTCCTGTTAAGTCCTGATTTTGATGCGCCGCTTGGCGCGCGGGTGTGCTGACGCCGTGACCGAGTTCAAGACCGCCCTGGCTGAAACTGCGGACCGTGTCACGGTGGCTTTGGACGCGCTGCTGCCGCGCGCGGACGGGCCTGAGAAACGCCTTAATTCTGCGATGCGCTATGCTGCGCTTGGACCTGGAAAGCGCCTGCGTCCTTTCCTGACCATTGAGTGCGGCCGCTTGGTGGATGCCGACGAACGCGCGCTCTTGCGGGCGGCCTGCGCGGTGGAATGCATCCACGCCTACTCGCTGATCCATGATGACCTGCCCAGCATGGATAATGATGATCTGCGCCGCGGACGGCCCACGGTCCACATTGCCTATGACGAAGCCACGGCGATCCTGGCCGGCGATGCGCTTCAGACCCAGGCGTTTGAAATTATTTGCGATGAAGAAACCAGCGCCAGCCCTTCGGCCGCAATGAATCTGGCCCGAAGGCTGGCCGACGTGGCCGGCGCACGGGGCATGGTGGGCGGGCAGATGCTCGACATGGCCATTGAGGCCGCGGGCGAGGGCGAGGTGGATATTGGTCTGATCACGCGCTGCCAGCGCATGAAGACTGGTGCCTTGATCGCTTTTTCTGCTGAAGCCGGAGCCATCATCGTCAATGCCGAACGCGAAGTGCGCACAGCCCTTGAGGGCTTTGCCCATGATCTCGGCCTGTGTTTTCAGATCGTCGATGATCTTCTAGATGCCGAAGGCGATGAAAACCTCACCGGCAAACGCACCCACAAGGACGCCGACCAGGGCAAGACGACCTTCGTCTCCATTCTTGGTGTTGAGGGCGCGCGTGAGCACGCCCGCCATTTGGCTGTGCAAGCCAAAGAGCACCTGAATGTGTTTGGAGACGACGCAGAGCTGTTAAAGGCGTGTGTCGATTACATCTTGGAACGCCAGTCTTAATGTTTACTATCTTTGTCGTGAATTAATACCCGGAGCCCCTATGCCCGATACGCCCTATCTAGACCAAGTCCAAACCCCGATTGATCTGAAGAACCGGGACATGGCCTTCATAAAAGGCCTTGCCGATGATGTACGCACCGAAGTGATCGACGCGGTGTCTGAAACAGGTGGGCATTTGGGCGCTGGGCTGGGTGTTGTTGAGCTGACGGTCGCGATCCACCATGTCTTTGATACTCCAGATGATATTCTGATCTGGGATGTGGGCCATCAATGCTATCCCCATAAGGTTCTGACCGGGCGCAGGGACCGTATCCGCACGATCCGCCAAGGCGGCGGTCTGTCGGGTTTCACCAAGCGCTCGGAGAGTGAATACGATCCGTTTGGCGCTGCGCACGCATCGACATCGATCTCAGCCGGGCTCGGATTTGCCGTTGGCCGGGATTTAAAAGACCAACCCGATCGCAAGGTCATTGCCGTGATTGGCGACGGATCCATGTCCGCCGGCATGGCCTATGAGGCCATGAATAATGCCGGCGCTTTGAAGTCCGACATGATCGTCATCCTCAATGACAACGATATGTCCATTGCCCCGCCTGTGGGCGCGATGAGCCATTATTTCGCCCGTCAGGTCAGCTCCAAGGGCTATAATCAGGTCCGAAAGCTGGGCAAAGGCGTGGCCAAAGCGCTGGGTATGGAAAACAGCGCCCGCAAGGCTGAAGAATATCTGCGTGGCATGGCTGTGGGCGGCACGCTGTTTGAGGAAATGGGCTTTCGCTATATCGGCCCAATTGACGGCCATGACCTCGATCAGCTGATCCCGGTCCTGCGCAATGTGCGCGATGTCATCGAAGGTCCGGTTCTGATCCACGCGGTGACCCAAAAGGGCAAGGGCTATGCGCCCGCCGAAGAGGCGGCAGACAAATATCACGGCGTTTCGAAATTTAACGTCGTCACCGGCGAACAGAAAAAGGGCACGCCCAAGGCCCCCAGCTATACCTCGGTCTTCGCCAAGGCCCTGATTCAGATGGCTGAGACAGACGAAAAGATTTGCGCGGTGACCGCGGCCATGCCGGGCGGTACCGGGGTGGATAAATTCGCCGCTCATTACCCAGAGCGCGCCTATGACGTGGGCATTGCCGAACAGCATGCGGTCACTTTTGCCGCGGGCCTGGCGGCTGAAGGCTTAAGGCCTTATGCAGCGATCTATTCGACCTTCTTGCAACGGGGCTATGACCAGGTGGTCCACGATGTGGCGATCCAGAAACTGCCCGTGCGTTTTGCCATCGACCGGGCGGGCCTTGTGGGGGGTGACGGTCAGACCCATGCGGGGTCCTTCGACATTGGCTATCTTGGCGCGCTGCCAGGCATGGTGTTGATGGCCGCAGCCGACGAGGCTGAATTGGTCAACATGGTCGCCACAGCCAACGCGATTGATGATCGCCCGAGCGCGTTCCGCTATCCGCGCGGCGAAGGTACGGGCATTGCCTTGCCAGAGGTGCCAACGCCGCTGGAAATCGGCAAAGGACGCCTGGTCCGCGAGGGCAGCGCGGTTGCGATCCTAAGCCTTGGGGCCCGCCTGTCCGAAGTTCTGAAGAGCGCCGAGGAGCTGGCCGAATATGGCCTGAATCCGACCGTCGCCGATGCCCGCTTCGCCAAACCGCTGGATGAAGACTTGATCCTGCGCCTGGCGCGCGAGCACGAAGTGCTGATCACGATCGAAGAAGGGGCGATGGGCGGATTTGGCTCCTTTGTGCTGCAATTGCTGGCTGAGAAAGGCGCGCTCGATCACGGTTTGAAGATCCGCACCATGACGCTGCCGGATATCTTCCAGGATCAGGACAGCCCGTTTGAGATGTATGAGACGGCCGGTTTGAATGCCCGACATATCACAGCCAAAGTGCTTGATGCGTTGGGGCGCGATGCCGAAGCCGCCAAGGCGCTGGCCTGAGCCAGCCGGCCTTGAAACAGGCGTCAGCACAGTCACCACTGGGCGACTGAAACCGGTCATTCACCCGCTGAAGCGGCCCGTTCGCCGCATTCCGGCGGGGTAGGGGGCGTTCGCCTATAGCCTTGTCAGCCATCCAATCTGGTTGTTTGAAAGGCTCCCCCATGGCTTTGTCTCGTGTCCTGTTTTCCTCTTGCTTTCTCGCTCTGGCGTCGGCGACATCGGCGAGCGCTGAACCCGCTTTTGAAGGGGTCGACGCGCCGATCCGCAATGGCGATGTTCCGAGCTTCCAGATTACCGGTCTGGTGCCGGCCTCGAGTGTGCGCGTCACGGCGGAGCGCACATCGCCTTGGCGCTCTGATCAGCTCTATCGCGCAGAGGCGGTGTTTCGGGCCGACGCGGCAGGACGGATTGATCCGGCGCGTCTGGCTCCGGAAAGCGCGGACTGGTCTGGGATCGACCCTTTCGGCCTGTTGTGGAGTGCGAACCGCGTTGAGGAGGCTGAATCGATCCCTGGGAACGTCGTCTCTGGGAATGCCTTGATCGTGCATTTGAGCGCCGACCTGGATATGGACGGCATCCCCGACCTGGAGGCGCAGCTGGATATGACCGGCGGCCTGTCGCAGATCCAGGAGATTCCGGTGGGTGCGTCTTTGCCCGGTGCCTTTTTTCTACGCCCGGCTGGAGAGGGTCCCTTCCCGGTGGTGATCACGCTGGGCGGGTCAGAAGGCGGCGATAGCGCAGCCCGCTCGCTGGGCGCTCAACTCGCGGCCCGCGGGTATGCCGTGCTGGGCTTGCCTTACTACTCTCCAGCCTGGGGCGGGCAGACACAACAATTCCCCGGGCTTCCCGCAGCGTTTGCCGACATCCCGCTCGACAAGGCGGAGATCGCCCGAGACTGGCTGACGGCCCGTGATGACGTACGCGATGATGCGATCGCACTTTATGGGGTATCGAAAGGCGCTGAATTCGCGCTCGCGGCTGCGTCCCGGATCGAAGGCTTCGCCGCGGTGGCCGCGATTGTACCCAGCGATGTGATCTGGGAAGGCTGGGGCGCGGGGACCACCCCTGGCGCGGTGTCGAGCTTTTCCTGGCGGGGCGAGCCGCTGGACTATGTGCCCTATCTGGGGATGACCGAAGCGATTGCAGCGATCTCCCGCGGTGAACGGGCGAGCATTCGTCCACCCCATGACAATGGCCGTGCTGCGAACCCCGATCGCGTGGCTCCGGCGCGCATAGCGGTTGAGGCCATCGATGAACCGGTTTTCCTGCTCGGCGGTGAGCTCGACACAATATGGGCGTCCGGCTTCATGGCCGCCAATATTGCTCAGACGCGCGAAGCGGCCGGTCTGACGACGCTTTCGTTGATCTATGAGGAGGCCGGTCATGGCTTGTCCGGACCGCCGACGACGCCGTCCGGCGCAGCTGAGGCGGCAGCAAAGGCGGAGGCCTTCCCTCAGCTGATCGCCTTTTTTGACCGGCATCTGCGCCAACGGGCTGATTAATCGCCATGGACACCCGCGCGGCTTGGTGCCATCACACGGACCATGAGAGCCGACAAATACCTCGTCGAACACGGCTTTTTTGACACCCGTGCAAAAGCTCAGGCTGCGATTGCGGCAGGCAAGGTGCGCGTGGACGGCGCGGTTTGGACCAAGGCCGCGCGCACCATTCCAGCTGGCGCAAGCGTCGAGGCGGAGCCTGCCCACCCCTTTGTCAGCCGTGCCGCCTTGAAACTGGTGGCCGGGCTCGAAGCCTTCGACATCGACGCAGCCGGGCGTCGCTGTCTGGATGTTGGATCGTCCACAGGCGGCTTCACCGAAGTCCTGTTGGAGCGCGGAGCCCGGCGCGTGGTGGCCGTTGATGTTGGGCGCGATCAGCTGGACCCCAAGCTCAGATCCGACCCCCGTGTGCTCAGCCTGGAAGGCCAGGATGCGCGCACGCTTACGCTGGAGCTGATCGGAGGTGAAGCGCCAAGCCTGGTGGTCTGTGATGCCAGCTTTATAAGCCTTGAAAAAGTGCTCGCCCAAGCGCTCCGCCTCGCTGCTCCCCATGCGGACCTGATCGCATTGTTCAAGCCTCAGTTTGAGGTCGGACCAGCCCATGTCGGCAAAGGTGGAATTGTGAAGGATGAGGCGGCGATCGAAC
>JANQMI010000209.1 GCA_028280165.1 Oceanicaulis sp.
GATTCCTGCCCGTCTTGGCCGCGGTGGCCGTATCGGCCGGCGTTCCGCCCACCCACCTGATCGTTCCGGTCGCCCTGGCCGCCAGTTGCGCCTTCATGCTGCCAGTGGCCACAGCCCCCAACGCCATCGTCTACGCCAGCGGGGCCACCAATATGGGCCAGATGATCAAGGCCGGGTTCCGCATCAACCTCATCGCCGCACCAATCATCGCGCTGGTGGCGAGCCTGATGAGCAGCTGGGCGTTTCCGGTTTAGCGCAGCTCAATAAGCTGCTCGCCGGCTTCAAGCTGGGCTTTGACCTTTGGCCAGGCGCGGGGCCAAGTGTCAGCTAAGGCCTTATTCGTGACATTGGGCAATCGCACCCAAACCACGGGCACGCCCGGCCCAGGCGGTTGGGCGAAATCGCTATCCTTTGAGATAATCGTCGCTTGCCTGCGACGCGCCTCGATCTGGATCGCGCTATCCGGGGCGTCACTCAGGCCGATGCGCCTGACATGTTCAGCCTCATCGCCTTGGTCAGAAATCCAGTTTGCGAGCCAGACGGGCAGCATCTGATCGACCAGAAATCTCATTCCGCAGCGATGATGGGATGGTCCGTGAGCCGGCTGGCATAGGCCAGGGCGGCGCTAATGTCCGCATCATCAAGATCTTCAAAGCTTTCCAGAACATCGGCGCGAGAGGCCCCGGCCGCCAGCATCTCAAGGATGTCGCTGACACGGATGCGCAGGCCGCGAATACACGGTCGCCCCCCCAACTTGCCAGGTTCAATCGTGATGCGTGGGTCAATTTCAGGTCTCATGCTGGATATACTAGCCTAATCCCCAGCCGCGATCACGATCTTTGATCCCGGTACAGCACACCCCATTTGCCCCTCACCCCAACGCCGCCTAGTCTCGCGCTGCGTCCTGCCCACCCTTCGCGCGGAGCCATGCCATGGCCGTTTCTCGTCCCGTTGATGCCACCTCACACGTCTATCTGGTCGATGGGTCGGGCTATATCTTCCGCGCCTACCATGCGCTGCCCCCGCTCACCCGGTCCGACGGCACACCAGTGGGGGCCGTGCAGGGCTTTTGCAACATGCTGTGGAAGCTGTTGGAGGACCTTAAAGGCGAGGATCAGCCCAGCCATCTGGCGGTGATTTTCGACCATTCAGGCCACACCTTCCGCAACGAGATTTACGACCAGTACAAGGCCAATCGCCCGCCTGCACCCGAAGACCTGGTCCCGCAATTCTCCATCATTCGCGAGGCCACCAAAGCGTTCGAGCTGCCCTGTATCGAAATGGAGGGCTATGAGGCCGATGACCTGATCGCCACCTATGCCAAACAGGCCCGCGCCGCCGGCGCGCGCGTGACGATCGCCTCTTCGGACAAGGATTTGATGCAGCTGGTCGAAGACGGGTTGGGCCTGCTCGACCCGATGAAATCCAAACGCATCGGCCCTGATGAGGTGTTCGAGAAATTCGGCGTCGCGCCGGACAGGGTCATCGATGTCCAGGCGCTGGCCGGCGACAGCGTGGACAATGTGCCCGGCGTGCCTGGCATTGGGGTGAAAACCGCCGCCCAGCTGATCACCGAATATGGCGATTTGGACGCCTTGCTGGCGCGCGCCGGGGAGATCAAACAACCCAAGCGCCGCGAAAAGCTGACCGATCACGCCGAGGATGCCCGCATCTCCAAAGTCCTGGTAACCCTGAAAGATGATGTGCCGGATGTGGAGCCCATGGACGCCTTCGGCACCGCCGAGCCCAATCCGGACGGCCTGATTGCCTTTCTCAAATCCATGGAATTCCGCACCATTACCCGCCGGGTCGAAGAAGCGCTGGGGGCCGGCCCGGCCGATCCCACCGGCGATGCCACCGCCCCCATCAACCGCAAAGCCTATGACTGCGTGACCACAATCGAGCATCTGGACGCCTGGATCGAGCGCGCGAGAGACGCAGGTGTGATCGCGGTGGACGTGGAGACCGACGCCCTGTCGGCCACCGCCGCCGGCCTGGTCGGGGTGTCGATTGCGACAGCGCCGGGCAAAGCCTGCTATATCCCGCTCGCCCATGGCGCTGGCGATGCGCTCGGCCTGACCATGGAGCGCCCTGAACAGATTGATGAAGCCGAAGCGCTGGGGCGGTTGAAGCGTCTGCTGGAAGATCCGTCCGTGCTCAAGGTTGGGCAGAATTTCAAATACGACATTGCCGTCTTCCGCCGCTATGGCATCGACCCGGCCCCCTATGACGACACCATGCTGCTGTCCTATGTGCAGGAGGCCGGTCTTCACGGCCATGGCATGGACGAGCTGTCGGAGATGCATCTGGCGCATAAGCCGCTGAGCTTCAAAGAGGTCTGCGGGACCGGCAAAAAGCAGATCAGCTTTGCCGAGGTGGACCTGCCCCGCGCCACAGAATATGCCGCTGAAGACGCCGATGTGACGCTGCGCCTGTGGGAAATCCTCAAACCCAGCCTGGTCGCACGCCACAAAGCCACGGTCTATGAGACGCTGGAGCGCGCCATGCCGGGCGTGCTGTCGCGCATGGAATTGCAGGGCGTCAAGGTGGATGTCGCCCAGCTTTCGCGCCTGTCCTCAGACTTTGCCCAGAAAATGGCCGAAGCCGAAGAGACCGCCCATCAGGCGGCCGGCGAGAAATTCAATCTCGGCAGCCCCAAACAGATCGGCGAAATTCTGTTCGGCAAGCTGGGCCTGCCGGGTGGAAAGAAGACCAAGACCGGAGCCTGGTCGACCG
>JANQMI010000003.1 GCA_028280165.1 Oceanicaulis sp.
CGGTGCTCTTCGACATGCCGGATATGGATGAACCGCCCACCGGGTTGATCTATTCGCTGCCGCGCGGCGGTGCAGCGGTCAATGATATCTACATGGTCCGCGGCGAACGCCCCGACCCGGCGCACCGAAACGATGTTGTGGTGTTGGAAAGCTTTGCCGTCGCCCACGGCTTGGATATCGGCGATAGCGTTGCTGTCACCATCCGCGGCAAGCGTGAGCGCTTGACCGTGATCGGGCTCGCGCTGTCGCCGGAATATGTCTACGCCATTGCGCCGGGACAGCTGGTTCCCGATCCGCGCCTGTTTGGCGTGCTCTGGATGGATCGCCAGGCGCTGGAAACCGCCGCTGATCAGGACGGGGCCTTTAACGAGGCTGTGGTCCGCCTGTCTCGTGGCGCGGAGACCGCTCCCGTGCGGGCCGCGCTCGATCGGCTGTTGGAACCCTATGGCGGTGTTGGCGCGTACACGCGCCGTGAGCAGGTGTCAGACGCCTTTCTCAGCGCTGAAATCGAACAGCTTCAGACGATGGGGCGAATCCTGCCGCCGATCTTCCTGGCCGTGGCGGCCTTCCTGGTCAATGTCGTGATCACCCGCCTGATTGCGGTGGAACGTGAGCAAATTGGGCTGCTCAAAGCCTTTGGGTATTCAGCGCTTCAGGTCTCGGTCCATTATTTGAAGCTGGTCGGGCTGATTGCGGCCTTGGGTATGGCCATCGGCTTCAGCCTGGGGCTCTGGCTGGGCCACGCCATGGCGGTGATGTTCACCGAATACTACCGCTTCCCCTTCCTGATTTTCTCCGTGTCTCCGGCAGTTTACGCCATGGGCGTACTCGTCACATTGATTGCGGTGGGGGGCGGGGCGCTCTGGTCGGTGAGCCGCGCGGCGCGTCTGGACCCCGCGGTGGCTATGCGCCCGCCACCGCCTCCCGATTACTCCAGAGCGGCCGGGGCTGCGGTGATCGCTGCACCGGGCCTAGACCAGCAGACCCGGATGATTTTGCGCCAGATTTTGCGATGGCCCCTGCGCACGGTGCTAACTGTCGCAGGGATTTCAGCGTCTGGCGCAACGCTGGTGATGACGATGTATTTCACCGACGCCATGGAGGTGATGGTGGAGCGCTATTTCGATATCGCCAACCGCCAGGATGTCTCGGTCTACTTTGTGGAAGCACGTTCCATGAGTGCGTTTCATGCGCTGCAGGCGCGCGAGGGCGTGCTGGAAGCCGAACCTTTCCGCAGTGCCAGCGCACGGTTGCGCTTTGAAAACCGTGAAGTGCTCCAACCGCTGACCGGGGTCCCAGAATTACCGCTGCTGTCCCGGATGATTTCCGATAATGGTGCCGCCACCACGGCGGCCCCGGGCGGGCTGGTCCTTTCGCAGGATCTGGCCGATCGGCTGGGTGTGGCGGCCGGCGATACGCTGTCCGCTCAGATCACAGAAGGTGCGCGCCCGCTTCTGTATCTGCCCGTTGTGGCGACGCCCACCGTGCTGATCGGATCCGGGGCGCAAATGCGCTTGAGCGATCTCAACGCGGCTTTGGGCGAATCCCGCGTGGTCTCAGGGGCGCATCTTCGTGTCGATTCCCGGTTTACCAGCGAGATTTATCTGGAGCTGAAGGACGCGCCGCTGGTGGGTGCGGTCCAGCTGCAAAGCCTGGCCAAAGACAATTTCAACGAGACGCTTGACCGGTCCCTGGGCACTTCGGTGATCATCTACACCCTGTTTGCCGGGATGATTGCGCTGGGTGTGATTTACAACGCGCTGCGCGTGTCGCTGGCCGAACGGGAGCGAGAGTTGGCTTCGCTGCGTGTGCTTGGCTTCTCCCGCGGCGATGTCAGCTACATCCTATTGGGTGAGGCGGGCTTTTTGACACTGGTTGCCATTCCGCTGGGTCTTCTGGCGGGGACCGGCATGGCGTACGGCATCGCGCAGGCTATGGCGACCGATTACTACCGACTGCCCTTTCTGATCTTTGCGGAGACCTATGGGTATGCCGCACTCGTCCTGGTTCTCATCACGCTTGCAAGCGGATTTGTGGTGCGCCGGCGGATCGACACGCTCGATCTCGTCGCCGTTCTGAAAACCCGCGAGTAATCCACTGCGCGGCAAGGAGGCCGCCACACCATGAAACTGCGCTTTCGCACGATTTTCTGGGCTGGAGCTGGAGTGGTCCTGGTTGCGGCCATCGGCTGGTCCTTCCTGCCAAGACCGGTGCCTGCCGATTTTGCTCAGGTCGAACGCGGGGCCTTGGTCGTGACGGTCCAGGATGAAGGATATACCCGCGTCAGGGAGGTCTACACCGTCTCCGCGCCGGTCGGTGGGCGCCTGCTGCGGGTGGAGGCCGAACCCGGCGATCCGGTCGCGATCGGCGAGACTCTGGCGAATATCCTGCCCTCTGATCCGGCCTTCCTCGATGCCCGGTCCCAGGGCGAAGCGGAAGCGGCCCGACAGGCCGCCGAGGCGCTCTTGGTTTTCGCCAACGCAGAGGTTACCCGCGCCGAAGCTGAAATGGAGTTCGCGCGCACCGAAATGACCCGTATTACAACCTTGGCCGAACGCGGAACGGTCAGTCAGGGCGCGGTGGACCGCGCCGAACTTCAGCTGCGCAGCGCCGAAGCCGCGTTGAGCACCGCACGCGCCAATGTCCGCGCCCGGATCGCCGAACGTGATGCGGCTGCCGCACGTTTGATGGAGCCCGGTGATGACGGTATTGCGCGCGGCGTTGTGGACCTGACCAGCCCGATTGAGGGGCGCGTGCTGCGCCGGCTCCAGGAAAGTGAAACCGTGCTGTTGCCCGGAGCCCCAATCCTGGAACTGGGCGATCCGCGCGATCTCGAAATCGTCGCCGAACTCCTATCCACCGATGCGGTGCGAATCTCTGAGGGCGCGGCGGCCACCATTGAAGCCTGGGGCGGGCAAGGTTCCCTCAATGCGCGGGTTCGCCTTATCGAACCGACTGGATTTCTGAAGATTTCTGCGCTGGGTGTGGAGGAGCAACGGGTCAATGTGGTCCTGGATCTTGTTGACCCGCCGCAGGACTGGACGAGCCTGGGTCATGGCTTCCGCGTGGAACCGCGCATTGAGATCTGGCGGGGCAATAATGAGATCATCGTGCCCGTCGCTGCCCTGTTCCGGACGCCGGACGGCTGGGCCTGCTTCGTCGAGGAGCGCGGACGGGCCCGCCTGCGCATCGTAGAACTCGGTCGCAGCAACGGCATCAACGCTCAGATTCTAAGCGGGCTGGAACCCGGCGAGACTCTGGTGCTGTACCCCTCCGACCGGATCACCGATGGGGTCCAGGTGAGGGGTAGGGGCTAGGCGATACCGGATTGAGAATCAGGACGATAGTACGGGCTTGAGGACCAGTCTCGAACCGTCGCTGGTCCCCTCCGTCGGCTTCGCCGACATCTCTCCGCAAGCTGGGGAGGACATCGTTCGCATGGCTTTGCAAGAGCTTAGCGATGGTCTCGAGCGGTCGATTAAGCCTGAGGGGGCTGACATCGCGCCCGAAAGCCCGGACGGGCTTGAGGACCAGGAAAAATGGTGCCGGCTGAGGGACTATAAAAGCCGAGATTTCCTAATGATTTCAATGGTGGGGTGTCCCACGTGGACCCTATACCACCCCTATATGTTTCAACGCCTTATATTTGGGGTGTCCCACGTTTCAGCGATATCATTCAAGCCCGCGATGGCGTCGGCAGCCATCTTCGAGCGGGCCACATCACGCGTGTAAATCTCCGAAGTCTGCGCCTCGGCGTGGCCATGTATGGCCATGATCTGGTGTTGGGTTGCGCCAGACTGGGCGAGCAGGTTCCCGGCAGCTTTCCGAATGCCGTGGGCGGATCGACCCTTGAGACCGGCCTGGTCACACCAGGATATGAAGCGAGCGCTAAGGCTGTCACCGCCTGAGTAGGGCTTACCATAGGCCGTCAGGAGGTATGTCGGGCCCAGGACCTTGACCGATCTGGTTGCTCTAAACAGCGGCTCAAGCATTGGGATCGAGACGTATTTTGATCCCTTCTTTTCCGGTTGCCAGCTGAGCCAGCGGATACCATCACGCACGGATTCATTGTGACGGCCCAGGAGGCGCATGTCTCCGATCCGGCCAGCAGTAAACATGAGCATGGTCAGGGCGAGGTGCGCCGTGGTCCCTGGTTGGTGGAAGGCTCGATACTTGTTCAGGTCCTCAATTGACCACGCATCTGCACCCCCTTTTCCTGGATCGATCTTGCCTATCCCCTGCGCAGGGTTCACCTCGCATTTATTCGTCTCGACGGCCCAGGTGTACATGGTGCTGATGTGCTTCACGAGGTCATCAGCGGCGGCGGGCGTCGCAATACGCGCATCCCGCATCTTGATGGTTTCTGAGCGAGGGATGTTCATGTCCATCTCGCCGTATTCCTCCCGCACTTTCCTAAGCGCGGCAGACTTCTTTCTCTCGGTTTTGGGAGACATAAGCCCAGCTTCCACCAGATGCTCGCAGTGCTTCAGGTAGAGGTCCACAAGCCAGGCCACCGACCTTTCGATGACCCTCTCTTTGTCGTCTGGCGGAGGCAGTTCAATACCCTGCCGTGCGGCTTCATAGTACTTTTGGAAATCTGGATGGGCGGGCGTGACGTTGAGCTTGATCCGCTTTGCCTTATTGCCCTCCACCCGCACGCGATACCGCACGTTGCCGGACGGCATGGGCTCTTCAAGCAGGCCAGGGAACTCAACTTTCATCAGTCTTCTTTGGGCCAGGGCTTCGGCTTGAGCTTGCTGGTATTGTCCTTTTGGGGCGCTGTAACGCCGCCAGTTAGTATGACGATCGAGCCATCTGGCTCAACCTTAACGCCGCTCACCGTTAGACCTGCGCGCTGGGAGCCAGCCACGGCGCGTTCGATCTGAGCTTGGGTGAAGGCGCGCGCTGTCACTCTTGGGGCTCCTTGGTGGTGGTGGGTAGCGCCTCTCGCAACGCGCGCGTGGCGTCGCTCGCCTTGACGAACCACGCCGTGGGCCCAACCTGAACACCGTTTGAAAGGTTGTGGAGGCCCGCCGCGTCAATCAAGTTGAGCGTCCAGCGAGAAGCGTACTCAAGCTCGGCAAGTCTTTGCTCCAGCTCGCGAACGCGCGCGTCTCTGGGTCCGATTTCTTCTTCGTAGATATGCTCCACGACCTGTGCGATGAAGCGCGCGGCCGCCTGCTCTAGAATGCTGCCGCGCACCAGCTTTTCGGCCAGCCTCGTTGCTTCCTGTATCTTACCCATCTACCCCTCCTCTAGTGCTTGGAGGACCGCGCGAACAATGCGCTGCGTATACTGGCGATTCTTGGCCTGTTGCTTCACGCACTGTTGCTCAACAGGGAAGATGACGGGATGAACCTTGCTGATCACCCGTTCCACAGTCTCATCAGCTTTAGTCATGGGTGGCCTCCACAAACCTGCCAGCATTCCTCGCAAAACGGCCCCGCGCCCGTGTCGGTGACAAGTTCATCTTCTTCGCATCGGCCTGTGGGCTCATCACACAAGGAGCAAAGCTGCCGCGTGCCGGGGTGATTGCCCTCGTTCCAGCGCTCGTGCGCGCATTGCGACATCGCGTGGGGATAGCCGCCAGGCCACGAATTGTGATCAGCCATCGTTCGCCCCTCTAAAAAGCAAAACGACTTGGTTGTGCGCGATTTGGTGCTTCTCCGGCACGGCAAAGAAGTCTGCCTCGCCGTAGGCATCTGAGAGTCCCTGAGCTTGGCGCAGACGGTTCGTGGCCTTCATCGCTTCAATTTCTGCCAAGGCGCACACCGTCTGAGCCTGAATGAAAGCGACGGCTTGTTCCTGCGTCATCTCATTCCCCTTCCGTATTGATGTGGGAGCGATACCGTTCGATTGATTCACGGATGTGCCTGCGAACACCGCTGACTTGGTCTCCGCAGCGCTCAATCGTGGTTTCATCCAGCAACCACCTTTCAATACTTGAGAGTGTTTCCCGCTCTATCTCGCTGACGGGCTTGGCGTTCGCGAGAGCGTCATTGTTGAGCGCATCATTCAATGCAGCGATAAATGCCTGCCACTCTTCAAGGCTGCCGGTTGTGCCGGTCGAGGCCATGCGCCCCAGGTGGGTTGCTAGATCTTCGAAGTCGGTGAACGTCAGGGCCTCCTCCGTCACCCCCACACCCTCTGCAAAGCCGGTGTAGACCGGGAAGCAGCCGGGATCGCCCTTAGCGCAAACCACATAGGCGGGGTCTTCAGCATCGGGCTGTGCATCGCGCATGTAAGCAACGGGTTCGGCGGCCTCTGCAAAGCCCGTGGTGGGGTCAGGGAGGGGGAGCCATTTCTCAGGCTCCGCCGCACGCGGTCGCGGAAACAAGCTGGGGACCGACCATCCTTCCCACGACACAGTGGTGTTGGTGTTGTCGACATAGCTAGCAACAGTGGTCTTGCCGTCCCAGACAACCAGGATCCAAGTCCCGTCTCGCTTGATGCGTTCGAGCGCCGGGTCATCCATCCCCCTCCACCCGGTGCCCTGCTGTATGAGGGAGAGGGCGCGACGTGCGTACTCATCAGGGTCAGGATCGCGCCCTTCGTCATACGCCTCTGCGTAGTCCATGATCAGGGACTTCAGCTGGGTATGCGGGTCTCTCACTTCACTTGTCATTGCGGGCGCTCCTTAAGGAAATGGGTTGTCATCCGGCCACCGAATGGACCAGGGATGGGAATCTCAGGGTTTCACCGAAATCAGCGTCGTGAACCTGCACAGCCGGATCGAAGTCGCAGCCCTCGCGATCCATTGTCGCGTGGATGGCATCCTCTTTGGTTCGGTCGTGCAATGAGAGGTAGGCATCGCCGATGGTCGCAAAGCCGATGCGGTCAGAGGGGCAGGAATCAAGCGCTCGCTGTAGGCGGCGCACCCACAATCGCTCCTCTCTCGTAAGCGTAGCCATCACCCATCCCCCTCACCGGATACCGGTTTATCGACGTGACGCTTGTGCTTCTTGCGCATGGCGACCTCTGCTTCGATCTGCTCAGGTGACCATCCATGCTTGTCCCGCAGGTGGTCCCGCAGCGCGTGCTCGCGGGTCGTCTTCTTGCCGCAGAGGTGGCAGCCCCATTTCCATTTCTTGGGGTTGGTCTGCTTCTGTGTCCGGCGCGGGTAGAGGGTGTCATAGGCATCCTCAACGCTGTCCAGCCAGTCGCTATTCTCTTCGTAGTAGGCGTGTGCAGCTCCCCACCCCATCACCCATCCCCCTCTACCGGTTGGTCTAGAGCGACAGGGAGGGCGAGGTCCTCGGATTTGGAGACCTCGTCGAAGATCCAGGGCCTAAACGAAAGTTCGTGGTGCGCCTGCCATTGATCAATTGCCGAGCGGACACGGGCCTGCAGATCAGTGGCCTGTTCCTGAGAGCAAACGAAAAGTTCGTCGCCGCCCTCCCCAATATAGTCAAACGCTGCGGCCTCCTCCCGGTCTTCTAGCCAGTCTTTGGCGTCAAAGAAGGTCGACAGCTTCAGCGGCTTGGTCGTGCAGAAGGCTACGTTGAACAGCAGCTGCGGGCGTGGCTCGTCATCGCCATCATCACCGTCTTCGGCATCCTGATAGCCCAGCTCGTTCCGAGCGGCTTCTTCAATGGCTTCCTCGCGGGAAGAGAAGGGGCCTATGGAGTAGTGCTCGTCAATGATTCCAGCCCACCACCCGGACTCCGGGGCGGTCAGTTTTTCTAGAGTGTCTCCGCCCTCACTCACCTCTGGCAGCGTGGCCTTAGGGATGACGGAGAGGACGGCGTCAGCGTTCTGAAGCCAGATGTTTCGCTCGGTTTCTGGTAGCTCATCAAACGTCGGTAGGCCGTTAGGGAATCCATGCACTTCGACATGGAAGAAGTAGATGCTTCGAGCCACCTTCTCCCGCACATCGCTATCAGGGGCTTGGGTGGGTGTGGGCAGGGGCGTCAAATGCTGCACCGAAACGCCACCGGCTCGGCCTGTAATCTTCACGACGATTTGGCCGCCCATCGCCCAAGGTTCGCTCCGCACTTCGGCGTCTTCAAAGTTTTCCAGATCGCGGGCATCGCAGATAACTGGGAAAAACCGCACCGGTGTCCCAATGGGAAAGCGCTTGCTCGCCTCTTCCACTCTCTGTGTATCAGTCATGGGGTTGCTCCTGTGCATCGGGCAGAGCCTTGCAGACGCGTTTGTATTGAGGGCCTGGAATGATCCCGTTGAGCGTCAGCGCGGTAAGCTCATCGAAGAACTCTTTGCGCGCAGCTCCAGGCAGGTCGGGTGTATCGCTCGCGCGGTTGGCCAGATGCCAGGCCAGCGTGGCGAAGACGCTCTTGGGGATATCGGCATAGGCCTCGCCCCAAATCTCACGCGCGTGTTGATCGGCTTTCATCTCACCCTCCCTTAGTGGAGGCGAGGGCGGCTAGGGTGCCCAGCAGGTCGGTTAGGGTTGGCTCGGGACCGACGCTTGACCCGTCACGCTCTGGATCGTCTGGCACGGCCCACCAGCCTCCGAGACCCGCTACTGGTGCCGCGTATCCAAACGCACTTTCAAAGCTGTCGTGTATCGCCCAGCGAGGGGTCGGGAGGGTCATGCCGCTTTCCTTTCCTCTGGATTGGGAAGTTCGATACCCTCGCGCGCGGCAAGAGCGTGGATGCAGTCAAGGAACTCAGCGAACTCTTTCACGCCCATGGCGGAGGAGCTGTTGCCGATGGGGACCATGCCGCCCTCAATGCCGGGCATGAAGCACCCGCCCTTGTAGGCGTGCATGAGGTTGTCCTTCCACTGCTCAGGCGTCCAATACTGGCCATGCCATTCGAGCTTGTTGGAGATGATGGTGAGCCACATCCACATCAGGTTGTTTTGCTTGTCGCGGCGCTTGCGGGTGAGGACCAGAGTCCAACCCTCATTCAAGCGGTTGCGCAGCGCTTTGATGCCCTGAATGCCCTTGTCGATATCGGACAGGGATTTGAGGGGAAGGGAGCGGCGGTCGGGCTGGCTCATGCAGCGACCTCCATCCGGTCCCGCATCGTCCCGACAATCTCATCCAGCTCGGCGATGAAGCGGTTAGCTTCGGTCTCCAGCTCTTTGATGTATTCATCATCGCGGGGGATGCGAGTGACGTAGGGGGCAAGGCCCGGCCAGAAGGCCACAAAGTCCCACCACCCGCGCTCACACACCCACATACCGCCCTGGATTTGGGCCTTATGTTCGGGGGGCACCCGGTCGCGCAGCGTGATATCGATCAGGATGTGTGGCGCGGTGGATTTAATCTCCAACCCGCCGTCATACCCTATCAACGCGTCAGGGGAGCAGCCAAACCGGCCATTTGTAACGAAACCGACCTCTACCGGGTCCACGCCTCGGATAAAGGCGTAGTTGGCGCGCGCTTGTGGTTCCATCTCATGGCCGCGCTCCATGGCGGCGTTGGAGTAGGACTCGGCGGGCTCGCCGGTCAGCACCTCACCAGCCAGCTTTAGCAGATAGTCGCGGCGCACCTTTCCCTGGCCCTTGGCCATGATTTTAGAGAAGCTGCTTGCGGTCGGCACACCCGCGCGGAGCGCCCGCCACTCTGGGGTGCCCTGTTCGATATTGTGAATCTGGGCGCTCATATCTCAACGCCCTCTTGATCGGCCTTAGCCCGAATGATGGTCTTAGCCGCGTTGTATTGCGCGGCGGGAATGTCCTCGACGCGACCAACACCAAGAAGCTCGGCGAACTGGGCTTCATCGCCCCCGATCTGCACCAGCCACCGCTTGATGTGCCCGACCTGATCGCTGTTAATCGCTTCACCGGCCTGCGCAGCCCTGTTCCCGTCATTGTCATCCGCAAAAGACAGGTTTAGGGCGCTGGCTATCAGATAGCGGCGGGCATACGTTTGAGTGCTGCCCTTGGCCTGGATGGCGGTCTTGTTCGTGCCACCCTTCGCCCCCGCCGCATCGATGGGGAATTCATCTTCATAGACGTTCTCGTGCCCCTCCCGGTGGCCGAGAACCAACCGCATACGGATATGGTCATCCCGCTCGCTAGGGAGCGCCTGAGCCGTGGTGGAGAAGCCGTGCTTGGCCAGGATCGGTCGGGTCTCGCGGTCAATATCGGCCAGGTCTGCGAACATGGAGTTCGTGTGGTTGTTCTTCTGTGTCCGATGGATCGTGCCAATCTCTGACTGGACTTCCGCAAGAGCGTCGAGGAAGGCCCGCTTAGCCTCGGCTTCTGCGTCTTCACGGGCCAGGCGGCGCTGCCGGTCTTCTTCCTCCGCCCGCATCCGCAAGAGCGCTTCAACGCGATCCAGCGGGGCGTCGGGATTGAGGGCGATCCGTTCGATGACATCCAGCACGCCTGCAGGCTGTTGGGCCTGAGCGGGTGCCTGAGCTGTTGACGTCTCAGCGGGAAGTGTTGCGGTCTCTGCGCTCATATCAGTCTCCAAGGGGAAGGGGTTGGGTGGGCGCGATACTCATTTGGTTTTCACGTCGATCTTGAGCTTGCTAGCAACCTCTGAGAGCTTGACCTTGACGGCCTTCTCAATGCCGCCAGTGATGGAGCTGTTGGCCGACTTAAGCGCCTCTTCCATCGCTTCCTTAATGCGGTAGTGCAGGTGCTTCTCGATCAAGGAGACAACGCGCGTACTCGTGCCGCGCCAGCCTGACCGGTGGGTGCCGTATTCGCTCTTTGTTTGTCCGTTGAAATCTACAGGCTCAGCCAGATAGCTTTCGGCGCGGGCGACCAGATATTGCGTGAAGGTGACGGGCTCGCCGCGTTTTTCGCCCCACTCATTGGTCCGCTGAAGGCAGTGGTTTTCCACCACTTCGCCCACATTCGGAACGACATGCTTGAGCGCGACCTTTTCAACGGCTTCGTCAATGCTGGCGACCAGCTTCTTTTCAATTGCCTGCGCAAAAGGCGTCGGGACTTCGCGAGCGTCGCCATATTCGTCCGACACTCTAGATCGCATGACGTCCGAAGTGATCCGTTCAACGACGCGGTCGATAATTTCATCTTGAGTGATCCCAAGATCGTTAATTGTCAGGCTCATCTCAAACCTCATAAGAAGACGCCGGACGGAGAGACGGTGTCAGACCGCCCGGCAGTTAACGCCGTGTCAGGGAGGATCACGGCTTTGGGGAATAGGGGCTCAGCCGCCGCCGCCGCCCCCGCCGCCGCCGCCGCCGCCGCCGTTGCCGTAGCCGTCGCCGTCGCCGTAGCCGTAGCCGTAGCCGCCGCCGCCGCCGCCGCCGTTGCCGTCGCCATTGCCGTAGCCGTCGCCGTCGCCGTAGCCGTAGCCGTAGCCGTCGCCGTCGCCGTCGCCGTCGCCGTAGCCGTCGCCGT
>JANQMI010000011.1 GCA_028280165.1 Oceanicaulis sp.
AAAATCATGCGGTCCTGGCGCACACGCTGGCTGCCCAGGATCACCGCGCCTTTGATCAGCTCACCAGTGCGCGGATCGGTGACCGAGGCCCCATAAGACCAGCCGCGGGTTTCGCGGTGCACCCACTGGATTGTGTTATAGCGCACGTCCAAAGGATGGGCCCCTTCGGGCAAAAGCTCAACGCGGTAAGCGTCATCAAAGCCCGCTGCTTCGAAGGCCTCCGCCCACCATTGCGCGCCTTCGATCAAGGCGGACCGGACCGGCTCAGGCGCGCCACGGTCGACATAAAAGACAATCGGCTCCACCACGGGACCGAAGTCCGCGTCCGGATCCATCCGCTCCAAGCGATGGCGCACCGCATAGCCCCCGCGCATGGGTTCATTCAGGGGCGCGGCGGTGTTGCGGAAGCTGGCTTCAAATCCGCCGGCGCGAATATCAGACCGCCGCGGCACATAGCCTGGCTCAGGCAGCGCCACGAAGGAGTGGTGCTGAACCAAGCTCACAGAACGCGGATCGGGTGTGACGGAGCGAACCTCGCGGCCGGGATCAGAGGTCGACAGGGTCAGACGCGCATCGATTTCCACATTGCGCGGGAAGGCGAAAGCGGCCTCGGTGAGCGCCGCACTGCGTCCGGCATCGACGGAAAAACTGCCTTCGCCCGCCCCGCGCAACCGGCCAATGACATTGATCCGGTCCGTCACCAGGAAGCTGGACAGGTCGACCAGGACCTGCCCGTCCTGCGCCGTTGCGGCGATATCACCCGCCCAAATCACCGATTCAGCGAAGGATTGCCGGGTCGCCAGCGCTTCATCATCGCCTGCGCCAATCGCACGGAAATCATGATTTTCAAAAATGAAGTGCACGCGATGTCCCACGCGCTCCACGCGCAGCACCTGCCCGCCAATGCCAAAGCCGCGATCCAGCCCCACCGGGTTCGAGCCCAGGCCAGCGGTCAAGCGCGCGGTATAGATATAGCGGCCCAGGACGGTCGCATCCGACGCGGGGAACGCGGCATAGATCGCACCGGCCTCATCATCGACATAGAGGTCGAAAACGCCTTCACGACGCTCGGTGTCTTCGGTCAGGCTGGCGAAGGTTGGCTCATCCTGGGCGGACGCCGACGCGGTGATCAACCACACCATGGCCGCTAAAACACCCATCGCTGCGCGCGCAAACACCGATATCGTCATCAGCCCATATCTCCTCGCCCAATAACCGCGACGCTATCAGGTCGCGTGGGCCGCGTCATGGGTGAGCCGATAGGTCAGGGGGCTGGATCGGCGAGGCTTACGAGGACGATCCGAACAGGGAAGGGAAAGGCTCCAGGGAGAAGATCTGTTCCACGGGCACTTCGAAATAGGCGGACAGCTTTAGCGCCAGCTCCAGCGAGGGGTTGTAGTCGCCGCGCTCCAGATAGCCGATGGTCTGGTAGTTTACGCTCAAGGCTTCAGCGAGCGCCTTGCGCGACAGGCTGCGTTCCGCGCGCAGAAGCGGAATGCGGTTGTAGATTTTCACGCTCATTTACGCATCCTCGTCGTCGAGGGGTTTGAGCGTCCAGGCCAGATAGGCTTGCGGCGTAAGCGTCAGGATCAACAATACGATGACCAGGCTGATGAGCTGAACCACCGGATCGGTGTTTAAAAGCGCCGTGACCTCATCACCGCGTTGGGTCTGCATGAGGGCCGCGCCGATCTGTAGGCCAACATAGAAGGAAAACACGCCGACAAACACCGCATAGGTCGCCGCAAAGGCGCGTTGGCGCTGCGCCTGTTGCATTTCATCGACCTTCGGCAGGAGGAAAGGCCAGGCGCAGCCAAACAGGCGCAGAATGTAGTCGCCGCGCAGATACAGAATGAGCGCCCCGGCCGAGTAGATCAGGCCCGCGGCAATCAGCAAACGCCCCGCCCAATCGCCGGGCACACCCAGCGCGGCGTCGATCAGCGCGGCCAATCCCAAAGCGAAAATCAGCGTGGTGAAGAGACGCCCAGCCCAAAGGCTGGAGGTGGTCGGATTGGCGGCTGCAGGCATGGCGGGCTCCTTTCGGCTGACCCTCTGCCTACGCGAGGCATAGCGCACTCGACAATATAAATGTTGTGTATGTACAACATTTCATACAGCAGAAAGACAACGACCTCCGCAAATCCGTGCGGAGAATACGGTCATTGCGCGACAGGGTGTCGCACCTTATGCTGCCTTATGGGATTCACGGAGCCCCTTCCTGTCCTCCTGGTGGAAGATGACGAGGCTGACCAGCATCTTACGCGCCAGAGTCTGAAACGCTTCCGCAGCTCAATCACTGTGCACACGGTTGCGTCGGTGAAAGCCGCTCAAGCCTTTTTGAGCGCAAGCGGAGCCTTCGCTCAGGCCGAACGCCCGGCCTGCATTATTCTGGATCTGCAGCTGGCCGATGGCAGTGGCCGCGAGTTGATGGACTGGATGGTCGCCTATGAGAGTCTGGCGCGCCTGCCGGTGATTATTTTTTCCAGTTCGCGCGAGACCCTGCCCTATCCCAATATCGCGTGCCAGCTGACAAAGCCGGCGGAACTTTCTGGATATCAGCAGCTCGAAGAAGGGCTTGGTGCGATCCTGATGGCGGCGGCGCAAGGTGCGCCCTCGGCCTCCAACGATAATTTTTACGCCTAGTCGAACCCCAGACCGTCGTCGTCAAAATCACCGTCGCCGTCCCGGCGTCGGGCCGTGTCGATGGCCGCGCCCATGGCCAAGCCTGCGCCCTCGCCTTCATTGGGCAGCGGGCTCGACTTCACCTGGCTCATGACAAAGAAATAAACCAGCACGGGACCGCCCAAAACGGCGAGCCCGACCAGCCCCAATACGATCCAGCCCCCGCCGCTGATCGGTTCAATCTGGGCCAGGAAGGCCGCGCCGATCACGAAGATCGAGACCGACAGGAGGATGGCAAAAAGCCGGGCGAAAAAGCGTGTCATGACCAAAGCCTAAACCGCCATTATGGCAAGTCAGGGGCGATTATCGCGCGGCTTGAGCCTCTGCATCAGCCTGATAGGTCAAGGCCAGGAAGACATCTTCCAAATCCGGTTCTTCGGTGCGCAGGTCCGCAATCCGCGCCCCGGACGCATTATAGGTCTCGATCAAGCGCGCGACGGAGGCTTGCCCATATTTATAGGTGATGGCCAACGACCCATCGTCGCGGATGACAGCGTCATCGCCCTCAAAACCGGCGGGCACCGCCATCAGCGGATCAACCGGGTCAATCACCAGAGTTTTGGAATCCAGCCGCTTGAGCAGCGTCGCCTTGTCTTCGCAGGCCACGACCTCGCCGTGATTGACGATGGCGATCTGGTCGCACAGCTCCTGGGCCTCTTCCAGATAATGGGTGGTGAGCACGATGGTGACGCCCTGATTGTTGAGCTCCACCACATAGTCCCAGAGCTGGCGGCGCAATTCGATATCCACCCCGGCGGTGGGCTCGTCCAGCACCAGCACGGGCGGGGAATGGACCAGGGCCTTGGCCACCAGAAGCCGGCGCTTCATACCGCCCGACAATTGGCGCACATAGGCATCGCGCTTATCGGTCAGGCCCACGGCTTCCAGCACTTCATCGGTGCGGCGTTCGGATTTCGGGACGCCGTAAAAACCGGCCATCAGCTCCAGCGTTTCATAGGGCGTGAAGAACACGTCCATATTGATTTCCTGGGGCACGACGCCAATCCCGGCCCGCGCCTTTCGCGGGTCTTCATCGATATCGACCCCCCAGATGCGCCCGGTTCCGGCTGATTTCTTCACCAGCCCTGCAAACACATTGATGAAGGTGGACTTACCCGCTCCGTTGGGACCCAGGAGGCCAAAGATAGACCCGCGCGGCACAGACAAATCGACGCCCTTCAACGCCTCTTTGGCTGGGCTGTTGCCCTTGCCCGGATAAGTCTTCTTCAGGTTGTGCGCTTCTAGTGCATAATCAGGTAAGGTCACGTCGATTCTATCCCGGCAGGCGGCCCGAATTTGACTATCAAATTTCAAGAGTTTTGCAATTTATAAGGAATTCATTATATAGTGTGTCTCTCGGCGGTCAAAGGACAGGATTATGACGCGCTTTCAGAGCTGGAGGCCGCGCTGACGAACAAAGCGCGCCGCCTGGCCTGGGGCGAAGCGCTCGCAGACCTGAAAGCCGCCCACCTAAGTGACCGGCCGGTTAAGGGCGTTTCCTGGCAATGGACTGGAGGATTACTCGTCTTTGAGATCGATGATCATGACCTTGTGGTGCACGACCGGCAGAGATCGAAAACGCCCCGATTTACCGTGCTGGCCCTTCAACACCGTAGTCAGCGCGATGGACTGGAAGCCATCGCGCGCGCCCGAATTTCACAGCCCCGAATTTCATAGCTCTGAGGCTCACGCTCATGGCCGAGACCCGCAAACCCTCCATTCGCACCGCACCTGCTGGGCCATCCGATCGGGAAACCGTCATCGACGTCGATGCGACCATCGCCGGGGACAAGGATGTCGCGCGGGGGTTTGAAACCCGTACAGCGGTTCTGGAAGCCGCGGATGCAATTGAGTACTGGATGAAAAATGCCCGCCGGCCCGATGCCGGCATCGGGTTCACGCAAGCCGAATTGGCGGACCGTCTGGGCGTGAAGCAAAGCCGCATCTCTCACCTGATCAATGCCGATAAGGGCCACGGGCCATCCTATGCGCTGATGAAACGCATGTGTTTGGCATGCGGATTTGCCTGGCCTTCGGGACTGGCAGAGGCGATGACAGCCGCGCACGGCCAAGCTCTTACACCGGAGCCAGAGGTTGACGCGGGTGTTCTACGCACGCCCCCACAAGCGTATGGCGTCGGGGTTGGGATCAATCCAGAAACCGGGCAATTCGGCCATTGGGTGGGCCAGGACCTTGCGGCTTGGTCGCAGGATAATGTTCAGCAGGCCAGTCGCCTGGCTGAGCTCATTGTCATGCTGAACGAAACCGAAATGGGCGGTCATGGGGACCCTGCTTACAATACTCAACGCATGGCCCTGCGACGGGCGGCTTCCGGTCACCTCTTCGCGCTGGAGACGCTGGTTGAAAAGGTCAAAGCGGCGGCAGCAAAGCCTGACTGGGGAGCTGGCGTGGCGATCAATCCGGCAGTGCGCAAAGAGCCCAAGCGATGACGTTGTTTGGCCTGGTTTTCAGCTTTCTTGGCGGGCTGCTGATGGCGGTCCCCTATCTGTGTTATGGCCGCAATCGCGACCGGCTCATGGTTTTTGCAGCCCAGGAGCATTTCGAGCGCCCCCCCGACACAGCCGCGCCCGACACCCTGGACGCCGACCGGGCGGCCCGGCTGGACCAGCTGAAGTCCAAAGGTGAGAATGCGGTCAGCCAGACCGTCATTGATCAGCTTGGCCGAGAGCGCGCGATTTTCGGAGCCGGACTTGTGGCCTTCACCCTTGGACAGGCGCTCCAGCTCCTGGCCGCGCTTTCTTTTGGCGGCGCACCGTCTTGACCAAAGCCATCAGCCCACGTACTCGACGAAGCAACGCTTTCGCCCCTGACAGATATCCAACGCTCATGACCTCCCCCACCAAACCCACCACCACCAGCTTTCCGCCGCCTGAAGTCCTCTTTGTGGAAACCAAGCGCGTGATGTGTGATGGCGGCGGCGGTGCCCTGGGTCATCCGCGGGTGTTTTACGATATCGGCTCGGACGGTTTCGTGGATTGCCTGTATTGCGACCGCCGCTTTGTGCTCAAGGGCGGACCGGCGGATAGTTAAGCCTCGGCGCTCTGTGATCTCCACCCCATCATGGGCAGGTCCTGGACGATCGTCGTCATCCCGGCGCAAGGCCGATTTTGACTTCGCAGCGTTACGGCCCCTCAAAGCTCTCTTCCCCAGCGAAAGCTGGGGCCCATACGCGCGCCGTGCGATGATCCATGGATCCCAAATCAAGTTTGGGAAAGAGCTGGGGGCCGGCGGATAGTTAAGCCCCGGCGCTCTGTGATCTCCACCCCACCCGTCCGGTTCCCGGACACCCTCCCCATCAAGGGGAGGGAAAAAGTGGTGTCCAAAACATCTTCATAAGAATTCTTGCTCGCGTCCCTCCCCCTGGTGGGGAGGGTGGCCCGCAGGGCCGGGTGGGGGGAAGCTCCAGCGCTCGATGGTCTCTAGCCGTTTGAAGGGCGTTCGCCGAACCCCTGTCATTGCCCCCTTTCCCAAACCTCGCTTAACTCCCGGGCCAACAGGGGAGAGCGACCATGAGCGAGACCGCCAGCGCGCAGCCGCGATCAAAGACAATCGGCCTGATCACGGGGATTGTGCTGGCTGTGGGCCTTCAACTCTTCCCGGTTCCCGAGGGCCTGGATCGTGAAGCCTGGCTTCTGGCCTCGCTGGCTTTGCTAATGGCGAGCTGGTGGGCCACCGAAGCGATCCCGATTGCCGCGACGGCTCTGATCCCGCTGGCGCTCTTCCCGCTCTTCGGCATTCTGGGCATGGGCGACACCGCGCGCCCCTATGCCAGCCCGATTGTCATGCTGCTGCTCGGCGGCTTCATCGTCGCGCTGGCCATTGAGCGCTGGAATCTTCACGCCCGCATTGCGCTTAATGTGGTGGTCGCCTTTGGCTCTCGCCCGGCCTTGATGATTTTAGGCTTCATGACGGCCAGCGCGATCCTGTCCATGTGGATTTCCAACACGGCCACCACGCTGATGATGATCCCGATCGCGCTGAAAGTGGCCCAAGCGGTTGCCGATGAAGGCCTCGACATGAAGGTGTTCGCCCCGGCCCTGGCGCTGGCGGTGGCCTATTCGGCGTCGGTGGGCGGGCTCATGACCCCGGTGGGCACACCCACCAATCTGATTGCCATGGGCTTTGTGGAGGAGCAGTTCTCCACCATTATCAGCTTTCCCCAATGGATGGCGATCGGGGTCCCGGCGGCTGTGCTGATCATCCCAGCCATGTGGCTGATCCTGACGCGCTGGGTGTTCAAAGTTGCCGGCCATGCGCCCAGCCAAGCCGGCCATCAGGTGGTGCTCGAACAGCGCCGTAAACTGGGCCGGATGACCTCGGCGGAGCTGCGTGTCGCGATGGCTTTCGGAACCGTCGCGCTGCTTTGGATGGGCCGTGAGCTGCCCGGCTTCCTGATTGGCCATCCCGATCCTGAGATGGTGTTTGGCTGGAACCCCTTGCTCGCCTGGGTCAGCACTGCGCTTGACCTGCCCATCACCGTGGCGCTGGGCAATGCTCAGATCGCCATGATGGGGGCCGTGGCCATGTTCCTGATCCCCGCCGGAGGGGCCAGCAATAAGGGCCAGGCCCTGATGGACTGGAAAACCGTCGAACGCTTGCCCTGGGCGGTGATCATCCTGTTCGGCGGTGGGCTATCGCTGGCCGCCGCCATTCAGGCCACCGGCCTGGCTCAGTGGATCGGCTCGCACCTGGAATGGGTGGCGGCGCTGCCTTTACCCCTCACCGTGCTGATCCTGGCGCTGATCGTGGTCTTCTTAACCGAGCTG
>JANQMI010000038.1 GCA_028280165.1 Oceanicaulis sp.
GCACCCCCGGGGGTGAGGTCTTCTTCGGACAAGCCCGACACTTCGGACAGCTCACCGACGCTGACGCTATCGCCATAGCTCAGACCATAGCCGTACTCGAACAGCGCCTCGACTTCGGGATCGCCTCGGTTCGGTCCGCCGCCGACCGCGGTGGCTGGCCAGGAGAAGGACAGCCGTCCGGTAAACTCAAACTCCGGCTCGGTGCGGAACAGCATGTCCGCGATACCGCCCCCCTCTGTGCCGGGCAGCCAGGCTGCGATAAAGGCGTCTGAGGCGTTGATCTCCGGATTCGTCCACATCGGGCGACCGGACAGGAACACGCTGACCACCGGGATGCCGGCTTGGCGGAATGCATCTAGCCGCTCAGTATCAAAGCCTGTGGAGATGAAGTCGAGATGGTCGCGGTCGCCTTGGAATTCTGCATAGGGGTCCTCGCCATAAACCGCGATCACGATGTCGGCTTGGTCTGTCGCCTGGCCGGTGGGGTCGAAGACCACGGTACCACCGGCAGCGCGCACGGCCTCTTCAATTCCAGCCAGAATGCTCTGCCCGGCTGGGAATTCGGAGTTTGGATGATGGGTCCCGCCCTGCCAGGACAGGGTCCAGCCGCCCGCGGCCTTACCGATTGATGCGGCTCCATCGCCCACGACCATCACCCTTAGGCCAGCATCGAGCGGCAGGAGATTATTCTCGTTCTTCAGAAGGACGAGGGATTCGCGTACGGCCTGACGTGCAGTGGCGCGGTGTTCCGGCGCGGCAAGAACACTCATATCATTGGCCAGCGGGCGCTGGCTCGGCGCGACCTGCTCAAACAGCCCTGACTGGATCTTCACGCGCAGGATGCGGCGCACCGCGTCATCCAGACGGTCCATCGAAATCCGGCCCGCACGCACATGGTCCAGCGTGCTGTAATACAGCTCCCGCCAGCTGCCGGGGGCCATATACATGTCGACGCCCGCATTAAAGCTTTCCGGACAATCGGTGGCCGTACAGCCGCGGACCAGGCCATGGCCATTCCAGTCGCCAACCACAAAGCCGGTAAAGCCCATCCGGTCCTTTAAAACGTCCGTGACCAGACTCTGATTTCCATGCATGCGCACATCATTCCAGCCCGAAAAGGAGACCATGACGGTCTGAACGCCGGCCGGAATGGCAGTGTAATAGCCCTGGGCATGGATGTCTCTGAGCTCTTCTTCACTGATCAGCGCATTGCCCTGGTCGCGGCCATCGACCGTGCCACCATCGGCCAGGAAGTGTTTCGCGCTTGAGATCACGCGGCCTGTGGCCATGAAGTCCTCAGTGCCAGGCCGCCCCTGCAGACCCCAAACGATGCGCTCGCCATAGGCCCGGACAATGTCCGGGTCTTCGGAGAAGCCTTCATAGGTGCGGCCCCAGCGATCGTCGCGGGGAACGGCAAGTGTGGGGGCAAAGGTCCAGTCGTGGCCTGAAACTGACAATTCGCGCGCGGTGATCCGATAAATCTCCTCGATAAGATCGGGATTATTGGCCGCTCCCAAGCCGATATTATGAGGGAAGATCACCGCGCCACGCAGATTGGCGTGGCCATGCACCGCATCAATGCCCCAGATGATTGGAATCGCGATGTCCACGCCTTCGGAGTCCAACGAGGCGTTGAAATAGGCGTCGGCGGCGTCCAGCCAGGTCTGCGCGTCGGCATAGGGCAAAGGTCCGGGCGCTGAATTACCCCCACTGAGCACAGAGCCGAGGCGGTAGTCGCGGACCTCGTCGGCGGTCACTGCGCCGCTGTCGGCCTGGATGGTCTGGCCGACCTTCTGTTCGACCGTCATCCGAGCGAGGATGGAATCGATGCGCGCCTCAACCTCCGGGTCCAGCGGGAGCGGCGCAATGGCAGGCCAGATTTCGGGCCGGGCTGTTGCCTCCAAGGGCAGGTCCACGAAAACCGGTTCCACAGCATCCTCGTCCGTGTCAGTCATTTCGGGCTGGCAGGCGGCCAATCCAGTCCACGCGGTCAGCGCGATTATTGAAACGGAAAATATCGATGACCCGCGTCGTGGCATCCTCTAGCCCTCCCCATTTTGGGCGCTAGAACACCGCAAGCTGAGAACCGCGTCAACGCAGGTGGTGACCTAGTCTTGCCGCTCTTGCGTTGCTTCCAGATAAGCGGCGATCGCAAACAGCGGCGCGTTCCAGTTGATCGCAACCTCGTTCATGGTGAACGCATCCACATGATCGACCCAGCAGGTTTGGGGCGCGCACTGACCTTGCATGTCACGGGCGATGGAATCGGTCATGATCTGAAAATTCGGCCCGCCGGAGAGCGCCCCTGGTGGAGCCGGTGGGAAATCGGGATCTGCGCCTTCTGCCCAGAAGCGATGGTGAGGATGGCGCATGGCGCGTGCGCCATAGCCTGCCACATAGCTTTGATCGAGGGGATTGCGTCCCAGCAGATAATCCATCGCATTGACGACGCCGTCTCGGAAGCCTTGTTCAGGGTCCACATCATGCGCGGCGGCGAGAATCAGGCCCCGGTTCAGGACACCCGCATTGGACCCCCAGGTAATGTCAGACGGGGGGAGGGGATAGCGATACCCAGTGTCCTCCATTTGGGCCTGATAATCCTGTGCAGTGTCCAGAATGACCCTCACCGCGTGGTCGTGCGTCGCCTCTTTGTCGGGGTGGAGCTGTGCGGATAACTCCGCCAGCAGCTCCATGCTGGCCCAGAAGATCGGCCGCCAGTGGGACATGCCGGCACGGTATTGATCGGCCAGCTCGCGATAGTGCGCCTCACCGGTTGCCAGGTAGAGCTCCGTCGCCGCCCAGTAAAACTCGTCGGTGACATTGATGTCGCCATAGGCACCGCCCCCGTCAAACAGGTTGCGGGCATAGAGCGCCGGATGACGCAGCGCCGCTTCGAAGGCACGCTCCGACCCTGCCAGGCAGCGATCGGCGAAGTCTGGATCCAGCTCACGCCAAACCCGGCTACACTGGGCCGCTACCGCCGCAAGATTGAGTGTCGCTGCGGTCGAGGGCGGATGGAGATGGCGCGGCTCATTGGCGTTCTCCGGCAGAAGCGGCAAAGGCAGCCAGGCGCGTTCGTGGAGCTTGTGATGGACCAGTCCGGATCCATCGATCTCGGTCGGATTGGAGCGGTCGTCACTGGCCGGCGCTGTGTCCACCCACACGCGGGCCCCGTCGGGCACTTGAAGGCCGAGCATAAACTCCAGCTGCCAGCGCGCCTCTAAGAGGATTTCACTGATGCCGTCGCGGCTGTTCGGCAGGGCCACGCGCGCGCCATCCCAATCCAGTCCTTCCAGCTCGCCGCGGGATTGGAACCGTTCAAATACATAGTGGAGGGTCCAGACCGAAACACCGCCATTGACGACATATTGGCCATAATCGCCAGCATCGGCCCATCCCCCGCTGGTATCCAGCGTGTAGCCGCAACCGGGCCAGGTCGTGCCGGTCAAATCCTCGCCAGAAAAACATGTCGCGCGTGAGGTCATAAAGCCGCCGGCGCGCGCCCATGGAGTGCCGGCGAATTCTGGTTTCAAATCAATACCAAGGCGATTGCGGTAGAAGTATCGAAGACTGTCCTCGGCAAGTCCGGCATAGGATGGGGAGCCGATCGGGAAGGCCCGTGACTGGGCTCCGCAGGCCTCAATCCGAAAGCCGTCACCGACCGGCGTGGCCTCTGAGAAATCAATGTGGTGCACGCTTTCGCCCGCACTGGCGTCGAACCCGGCGGGCCTGGTCTGCCCCGTTTCAACCAGGGCTCCCTCGGTATCCAGGAGCCGCCAAATCTGGGCGGCTTCAGTTTCCGTGCGCAAGACCGCGAATTTGGGTCCGAAGCGCTCAAATCCGGTCTGGTTCATCACGATGGCCGACCGTTCTGGAGCAAGCGTGCAGGTCTGATCCGCGCTTGGGGCGACAGCTTCGCTGGCCAGCACTAGCGACAAAGCCGCGACGGGGGCAGGTGAAATCAAGGCGCGCTCCAAATCTCGTCAGGCGGGATTATCGATGGCGTGTCGAATATCAGCAATACCGTGTGCAATGCGCCGAACTGCCGAAGGCTTGAAGATCGGATGCTTTCGAATTCTGACTTGACCCGACACGGGGTTGATACGGCTGTGGATGGAAACGGCTATGCAATAGGATAGGCCGTTTCATTTTTAATCTGCGACAAGGTCATCGAACTCTTCACT
>JANQMI010000046.1 GCA_028280165.1 Oceanicaulis sp.
CTTTCAAAACGAAATCGCTGCTCGCCGCGTTTGAGACTCACCCCGGTGAGGACTTTCCTGACGAGGTCTCCCTGGCCCGGGCCCATGGCCTCCCGGTCGTCCTGGTTGACGGTGAAGAACAGAATTTCAAGCTGACATGGCCGGAAGACTTTGACCGCGCCGAGAGGCTTTTGGCCCCGACGCCGGCCCAGCCTTTTTACGTCACGGGGATGGGGTATGACGTGCACCGATTGGCGGCGGGCGATGGGGTGAATTTGTGTGGCGTGCGGATTGAATGCCCGCTTCAGCTGATTGGTCATTCCGATGCGGATGCGGGCCTGCATGCCATCACCGACGCCCTGCTTGGGGCCGCCGCCCTTGGCGATATCGGCGACCACTTTCCGCCCTCCGACCCCCAGTGGAAAGGGGCCGACAGCACGATGTTTCTTGCACACGCTGTTGCGATCGCTGCGCAGGCTGGGGCGCGCCCGGTCCATTGCGATGTCACGCTGATCTGTGAGCGCCCAAAAATCGGTCCGCATAAGATGGCGATGAAGGAAAAGGTCGCTGACATCCTCGGGCTCGCTCCGAGCCGTGTGAATATCAAAGCGACAACGACAGAGAAGCTCGGCTTCACCGGCCGGGGCGAAGGCCTAGCCGCCGAAGCCGTCGTAACCTGTCAGATCGACGGGGCGGTCTGATGGGGGATCATGACGCCCTCGCCCGTCAGGTGCTCGACCGGGCCCGCGCCGCGAGCGTGATGGTCGTGACCGCAGAAAGCTGCACCGGAGGGCTGGTGTCTGCGGCGCTGACCGACATTCCCGGCTCGTCCGATGTCGTGGACCGTGGCTTTGTGACCTACACCAATGACGCCAAGCGCGAGATGTTAGGGGTCGCAGACGCCACGCTGGAGGCATTTGGCGCGGTGTCGAAGGAGACGGCGCAGGAGATGGCCGAAGGCGCGCTGGCCCGCAGCCAGGCTCAGATTGCGGTGTCGATCACCGGGATTGCCGGTCCGGGCGGCGGTAGCGCTGACAAGCCGGTAGGGCTGGTCTGGTTTGCGGTGGCCAGGACCGGCGGCCAGACACGCCTGGTTCAACACCTGTTTGAGCATGGGGGGCGCTCTGGGGTCCGCCAGGCCAGCGTTGAAACCGCCCTCATCCTTGTGCTGGACGCCTTAAGCTAAGGGCTTACGGCAGATCAGAAAGGGCGCGACATATTTGTCTGGGCGGAGCCGCTCGACGATTTCGAACCCGCTGCTTTCCAGCTCCTGCACCAGATCGGTCTCCTTCAAGAAGGCCACATAAGGCGCGGCCCCAAAAAGCTGCATGAATGGAATGACGAGACGCAGCCAGTTGTGGCGATCGCCGAGGCACACAGTCCCGCTGACGAAATAACCGCCGGGTTTTAGCAGGTCGAAGGCTTTTTGAATGGCGGCTGGCCGGTCTTTGATGAGGTGCAGAATGCTCAGCCCCAACACCATGTCGAAGGGCTCGCTCGGGCGATAGTCCTCAATGCTTGTGACCTCAAACTGCACATTGGACACGCCGGCCTTTTCAGCCTCGCGCTGGCCGATTTCAATCATGCGATCAGAAATATCGGTCGCCACGACCTCTTTAACGGAGCCGGAATGCGAAATCGCCGTGCCGCCGGTTCCGCACCCAAACTCGAAAATGCGATCTGTCGGCTGCATGAAGCGCCGCGTGAGCTCCAGCTTCTTCTCATAGAGCTTGGGAAATTTGATCGGTTGCTCAAAATACGTGTCGGCTTTGCTGTTCCAGAATGCAGCGGAGGTCATGGGCGGCGGTCCTGACTGGGGAGGTTTGTGTTAGACCCTTTATACCTATGCAAAAATCACCGATAAACGTCCAAAGATATATCTCTGGTATACGAAAATGACTAACTGGACCGCGATCGATTTTGACTGGAACCAAGCCAAAGCTTTCCTGGCGACCGTGCAGGAAGGCAGCTTTTCGGCCGCCGCAACCAAGCTCAACCTCACCCAACCCACATTGTCGCGCCAGGTCAGCGCGCTGGAAGCCGATCTAGGCATCACCCTGTTCGAACGCAATCGCCGTAGCCTCCAACCCACCGAGGCCGGCCTGGCCCTGGCCGAGCATGTTCGCACGATGGCCGGTGCGGCCACACAGCTCAGCCTTGAGGCCACGGGGCGGTCCGGCGCGGTCGAAGGCCTGGTGACGGTTACCGCTACCAGTGTCTTTGCTGCCAAATACCTGCCTACAGTGGTGGCCAAGGTCCGTGAGCAAGCGCCCGGGATCCTCATTGAAGTCGTGGCATCGAATACCGTCCAGGATTTGCGGATGCGCGAAGCGGATATCGCGATACGCCACGGCCGTCCCGAGGATCCGGATCTCATTGGCCGGTTGCTGGACGAGAGTCCGGTGCATCTGTACGCGGCCTCGGCTTATCTCGATCAGCGCGGTCGCCCACAAAGCCTTTCAGATCTGGACCATCACGACTTTGTCGGGTTCGATCTGCCGGAAAAGGTCTCTGAAGGCTTGACCGAGCGCGGCTTGCCCCTGCCTGCTTCCAGCGTGAAGACCTACACGACGAGCGGTGAAGTTATCATTGCCATGGTCAAGGCGGGCGTCGGGCTGTCGGTACTGACCCGTGATGTTGGAGAAGACGCAGGTCTAGAGGCTGTGCTCACCGATGAGTTCCGGATCGACATCCCGACCTGGCTTGTCACCCACCGCGAGCTGAACACCAATCGCCGAATTCGGCTGGTTTTTGACGCAATTGCCGAAACGGTCAAAGCGGCAACGAAAAACGGGCGGCCCTGAGGACCGCCCGCTGATCTTTGAGCCTGAGCTCCAGTGAAGCTTAGCGCTTGGAGAACTGGAAGCTCCGGCGGGCCTTCTTGCGGCCGTACTTCTTGCGTTCCACGACGCGCGAGTCGCGGGTCAGGAAGCCGCCGGCCTTCAGAACACCGCGCAGGGCGGGTTCGTAATAGGTCAGCGCGCGAGAAATACCGTGGCGCACAGCGCCAGCCTGGCCAGACAGGCCACCGCCCTTGACCGTGCAGATCACATCATACTGATCGACCCGCTCAGCGGCTTCAAACGGCTGGGCGACCACCATGCGCAGCACAGGGCGCGCAAAATAGACTTCCTGGTCACGGCCATTGACCGTGATCTTGCCGTTACCCGGCTTCAGCCAGACGCGCGCGATGGCGTTCTTACGCTTGCCGGTGGCATAGGCGCGGCCGTGCTCGTCGATTTTGGGTTCAGCCAGAACCACCTCTTCGGTGGCTTCGGCAACAACATCAGAGCCTGCGTCCTGGAGAGCGGACTTCAGGTCTTCGAGGGAACGTGCTTCTTCAGCCATTCTTAGCTCCGCGCGTTCTTAGAGTTCATGGACTTGAAATCCACCACTTC
>JANQMI010000049.1 GCA_028280165.1 Oceanicaulis sp.
CCTGCCTGCAGGCGGGACAGCGATAGGACGGCGTTGAAGGTTTTGATCAGCTCATCAACATCGGCGATGGCTTGGGCCAACGCCGCTTCGCGCGCCGCCAGGTCCCCGGCTTCCACAAGGGCGGCTTCCAGCCGCCCCCGCATCCGGGTCAGCGGCAGGCGCAAATCATGGGCAATGGAGTCGCCTGCGGTCCGCATGCGTTGCATCAGGTGCTCGACCCGATCCAGCATGGCGTTGAAATTGCCCGATAATTCGTCCAGGTCGTCACCCGAGAATGTCCGCGGCGCGCGGGTGTCCAGCTTGCCGCGCTTGACCAGTCTGGAGGCCGCATTGATGGCTTCAAGCCGCTTGGCAAATCGGCGGCTCACCACAGCACCGGAGACAATGCCGAGGCCCAGTGCCAGACCGGACGCAATCAGAACCGCATTGAGCGCCTCGCCGACAAAGCGGTTTTCCTCTTCCATGTCGACGCCAACGAAAAGCCGATAGCCACTGTCGACTTCCAGGATCCTCGCCCGGGCATCCCGGCCTTCCTCGGCCGTTTGATCGCCTTCCACCGGGGCCCGGTCATAGGTGAATACGACCCAACCATCTTCATCCGGCGTCGCCGCTGGAAGACCGGAAATATTGCCAGAGACCCGCCGGCCTTCGGCATTGACCAGCAGGTAGAGAAATTCTCCGCCGCCGACCGAGCGCTGAAGGATGTATCGGTTCGCAGCCTGAGGGCCTCCGGCCTCATAACGCGCTTCAATTCGGGCCAATTCTTCATTGACGGCCGCTTCAGCCCGGCGTGCAGCGGCACCGGCCGTGGACGTATAGACCAGCGTCAGGATGACAAAGCTGGACAGCGCAAACAGCGCCGCCGACAACAAGGTCAGGCGGAAAGCTGTGGTGCGCATGAAGGCTGGCAATTGCCAGCCTTCGTCGGGCTTGGCGGTATCGGTCACACGCTCTCCTGCGGCGCGCCAGCCGGTTCAAAGGCTAGGCAGACAGACGATAACCGGCACCGCGAACGGTGTGGAGCATCTGCACTTCATAAGGCTTGTCGATTTTCGACCGCAGCCGGGAGATGTGCACATCGATGACATTGGTCTGGGGGTCAAAATGATAGTCCCACACCTTTTCAAGCAGCATGGTCCGGGTCACAACTTGCCCAGAGTGCCGCATCAGGAATTCCAGCAGGCGGAATTCGCGCGGCTGCAACAGGATGGCTTCGCCTTCCCGGTGCACCGTGCGCGCCAGAAGATCCATTTCCAGATCGCCAACCTCCAGCTTGGTCTTGACCGCGTCGGGGTCCCGGCGGCGCGCCAATACATCAACCCGGGCCATCAATTCGGACGGGGCATAGGGTTTGACCAGATAATCGTCGCCGCCGGCCTTTAAGCCTTCGACCCGGTCATCCACTTCTCCCAGCGCTGACAGGACCAGCGCCGGAGTCTTATCCCCATCGGCCCGCAATTCCGAGATCATCGACAGGCCATCGCGGCGCGGCATCATCCGGTCCACGATCAGGACATCGAACGCGCCTTCGCGCGCCATGGCCAGGCCATCTTCGCCGTCATGGGCCACGTCGGCCACATGACCAGCTTCGCTGAGCATTTTTGCGATATTGCGGGCGACGTGAGTGTCGTCCTCTACGATCAGTACGCGCATGTCCGTCCCTCCCATATGGGTGAGCCTTTCGCCTCCCGCGATCGGCTCATTGAAAGTTGCGTCTACTCTTCGGTTTCAATCTCAAGCGCGGCATAGCGGCGTTGACCGCCGCGCGAGGCGACAAAGACCAGCAGCGCCTTACGGTCGCGTGCCTGAGCGTCTTCAACCGCTTCACGAAAATCCGTTGCCGTCACCACATCCCGGCCTCCGGCCTCAAGAATGGCGTCACCCGCGCGCATGCCCTTCGCCGCAGCCTCGGACCCGGGTTCCACCAGGACAATCATCAGGCCGCGATCGCCCAGACCCAGCTCAGCGCGCATCTGGTCGCTGGGCTCTTCCAGCGTCATGCCGAACATGCGCATCTGGCCGGGCTGAACCGATGGTGCCGCGCCTTCTTCGCCCGGATCGGGACGCTCGGCCAACTCGACCGTCAGGCTAAAGGCTTCCTCGTCGCGGATCACCGAGAAGCGCACACCATCACCGGGCATGAAGGCTCCCACGCGGCGCGTGAGCTCCCGGGCCCCGTCAATCGTCTCGCCATTGACTTCGGTAATGATATCGCCGTTCTCCAGGCCCGCAGCCGCGGCCGGCGTGCCGGGAAGCACCTGATTGATCAGAACACCCTGTAGGGTTTCATCAAGGCCCATGGCCATTTTCAGATCGTCAGTGAGCTCAGCCGGTTCCACGCCGAGATAGCCGCGTTGCACCTCACCGCCTTCGATCAGCTGATCCACAACGGTGGCCGCCAGATCCGAGGGGATGGCGAAGCCAATGCCGACATTGCCGCCGGTCGGAGAGATGATCGCCGAGTTCACGCCGATCACATGGCCATTGAGGTCAAACATCGGGCCGCCGGAATTGCCCCGATTGATCGCAGCATCGGTCTGGATGAAATCGGTATAGGCTTGACCCGGTCCGACCGTGCGCCCGGTCGCGGAGATAATCCCTGTGGTCGCAGTGCCGCCTAGTCCGAACGGGTTGCCGACCGCGACGACCCAGTCACCGACACGCACATCCAGGTCACGGTCAAGCTGGACGAAATCAAACGCGTCGCCTTCCATCACCCGCAGCACCGCCAGATCGGTAGCGGCGTCGGTTCCAACGATTTCCGCCTCAAGCCGGCGGCCATCGATCAGATTGACGGTGATGTCTTCTGCGCCTTCGATCACGTGGTTATTGGTCACCACGAAGCCGTCAGCGGAAATGAAGAAGCCCGACCCTTGGGAGCGCCGCTCACGCGGCTGCTGGTCCGGGCCCATCCCAAAGCGTTCGAAAAACTCGCGAAATTGGGGCGGAACCTGAGACAGATCTGACTCCTGGCCGGCTTGCCCCGCGCTGCGCGCCTCGATCGAGACCACCGCCGGGCTCACCGCTTCAATAAGGTCAGCAAAGCTGGCAGGCGCATCGGCCGGCGCTCCGAACTGAAACTGGCGTGCCTCCTGCTGAGCGAAGGCCGGTGCCAAGGGCGCGGCAACAATCAGAGCGGTCGTGGCAAGCAAACGCAGAGATCGGGTCATTTGGATCATACGGTCCTTCAATCGTGTCAGTGCGAAGCCCGGAACATGTCTGGACCCCGGCTATGGGGGGAGATTTGGCTGAGTGCGCTTCTTCACAATATTACTAAAACCCTACAGTTTCGTAATAAATTGGCAACCCCTTTGCGGGCTTGAAGATTTTATACACGTCGCGTGGTGATTTCGGAGCTGCGCTCGAGCGTTTGGTGGACCGGACACTTGTTGGCGATCTCGAGAATCTTCTCCGACAGCGCTTCATCGACGTCGGCTTCGACGGAAATCTCGCGGTGGAAGATGTCGCGCTTGTCGTCCCCCTCACCGACCCGCTCATGTTCCACACGGGTGGAGATGCGCCCGAATTCATAGCCTTTGAAATCGGCATACATCCGCAGTGTTGCGGTGGTACACGCCGCCAAAGACGCGCTTAAGAGGTGGTAGGGGTGGGGTCCGCCATTCTCGCCGCCCAGGCTGACCGGCTCATCGGCAACGCCCAGATGCTCACCCATGCGCACCTGGCTGTGAAATTTGCCCAGCCCGGTCTCAGAGACCACCGCAGATCGCTCCGCGGTCTCCACCTTGGGCGGCTCGGGCAAATGGCGGGTATGCGCATAGCGTGCCGCCCAGGTGCCAATCACATCTGCGGCGTGCTCAGCATCGGCCTGCCGGCTGAGCAGATGGTCCGCCTCATCCAGGCTGACAAAGCTCTTCGGGTGTTTGGCGGACACAAAGAGGCGGGTCGCATTGTCGATCCCGACCACCGCATCTGTGGGGGCGTGGGCGATCAGAAGCGCGGCTTTCAGCGACCCCACAATGGTGTCGAGCCGTCGACCTTCAATGTCGTCCAGGAATTGCTTCTTGATGGTGAAGGGGCGGCCAGCCAGCAAAACCTCGGCTTCGCCATTGGATTCGATTTCGGGGACCTTGGCCTCAAATTGATGGCGCACATGCTCGGCATCTGCGGGTGCCCCCAG
>JANQMI010000107.1 GCA_028280165.1 Oceanicaulis sp.
GATCGAAAGGCGTCTGATCCCACAAGCGTGATGATGTCCGGGTGGGTCGCGCCGAGCCGGACACAGGCCGGATTGGTTTTGACTCGGTCTCGCAATTGATCGCGATAGGTGTGAAGCGCGATCAGAAGGCGCGACAGCACCGGTGCTGAGCACAGTGCGGCCCCGTCGAAATGGACATGCAGCGCAGCTTCAACCGGAACGGTAAACCCCAGGGCTTGAGCATCCGCCATCAGCGCCTCAAGCACGGCAGTCGCGTCAGACTGAATCGGGGCGGTGATGATTTCGCAGGGGCGCTCGCGCTCCCCGGGCAGGGTGGTGGCCATGGCAATGGATCGCCCGGAAGCGTCGTTGACTTTGCAGACTTGTGGGTCCGGCTGCTCCACTTCGGTGCCGAACAGGGCCGCGAGTGGGGCCAAGACCTGATCAAAGGGTGCCTGCGCCGAGCAATTCTGTTGGACCAGGGACAGCAAACGCGCCTCATCGCTCAGGATGCGCAGCCAGCCCGGCTTTGGGGCCGCCTCGCGATCCAGATCCGCACGGATGGTGAGATCGTCGACCAGCAGCGCAATGCGCTCATCTCGTTGGTCCAACACCTCGAACCCGAGGATCAGGTTTTCGAACACAGGCAGGTCAGGAACCAGGCTCGGCTCCGACTGCGGGTAAAAGCATGGCTCTACGCGCCCGCCCACGCGCCCCGCAATTCGCGCGGCCAGGTCGCGGCGCGTTAGCCCGCGCGGAGCGAGCAGTTCAATCTCAAAGCCTTTCTTCCAAGGCGTGGTTGGGTCAGGGTCGTCGTTCACATGCCACTCATGTTCAAAACGCAAAACTGGCCGGACATGGCCCGCGCTGTTACGCTCGGTCACCATTGCGCATGGGGGTGACAATGTCGAACAAGCCTATTTTGAGTGCTGTGGCACTTGCAGGTCTGTTTGTGTCAACCAGTCTGACCGGGACCAAAGCCAAGGCGATGACCTCGGTTTCGACGTCCGCTTTGTCGGGCGGAACTATTCAACCGACCGACTATGAAGCCCGGCAGGCGGAGTATGATGCGCGGCGTGCTGCGTCCCGAGCCGCTTTTGACCAGAGCACTTACAGCCGCTGCGATGCACGCAAATATGCGTGGTATTGGGACTCCCAAATCGATTGGACCGAGCCAGAGTCCTACGGCATTGAGCGCATGACCGTGGAAGAGGCCGCGATCGTAATTGGCAGAGCGCTGATCATAGACGACTCCCAAGCATTGGAGTCATTGGACGCCGAAATTGCCTCGGTCGGATTTAGCGAGGGGTGCGAGCTCACTGATTCCAGCTTGTGGTATCGCGACTACCAGGCCTTTGCGGCCTATCAAGGCGTTGAGGTGAACGAGGCCAAAGCCCTGATCGGCGAGCAGCTAAATGCGGTGGGCAATAAGAATTTCATCGATGCCGTTGCTCCTGCGCTAGAAGCCCGAGGCTATATCGGATTCGCAGATCGCGCGCGCACGGATGCGCTGCTGACCGCCTTTAGCCATAACGGATACGGCTATTGTGACGCCAAAAAGGTCGCCGAGGTTTGGGGCGTTAACCCTGATTGGGCCAAATCTGTGATCGGAAACAAGCTGATGAGCGGTCGGGCTAACCTTCTCGACGCGGACATCGCTTCGACGGCTGAGACTGTCAGCTGTGCCTGGGCGGAAACGGGCCTGAGCTATTTTAGCGCGGAGGTGCTCTCCAACTATTGGGGCGTCAGCGTGGCTGAGGCGAAGGCGCGCGCCACACAGGAGATGTCCGAGCAAGGCTATCAGCGGTTTATGAGTACGACCTATATCGCAGCGGAGTCCGGAGAGGTGCAGTCTGACCGTCCCTTCGGCCAGGAGCTGGGACCGGATCCGAACAATGCGCAGTATCTCCAGGCCTTTGAATCCAACGGCTTTGGGTATTGTGATGCCATGAAGCTCAGTGCGTTCTGGGGCCTCGATTACACCGCTGCCAAGCTTAGAGCTGGACAAAAGATCTTTGATCACAACGCTGTAGATGCGGTTGATACGGCCGTGCGTTCCGCCTTCCAGGCGCGGTCCTGCACCTGGGTCGAGTCCGAGCTCACCTACGCCGACGCTGAACGCCTGGCCCAGTATTGGGATCTCAGCGTCGAAGAGGCCAAGAACAAGGTGGCTGCGCGGATGAGCCTTGTGGGGCACCGGGCCTTCGTGGACGCCTTTGGTGATGTATTGAGCCCAGAGTGAAGCGATGATGCCTCTGGCTACGCTGCCCCAAACCACCTTGCCTGATTGACTCTTCGACGCCCTTTGCCCATAACCCGCGCTTCCCTTATGGCAGCGACTTTCGCTGGCCGCTCGTATCACTCTAACGGGCGACGCGTGAACCGCCGTTTTAATTGCGAAATGAAGGGGTTTCGCCGGGCCGCGTCGAAGATAGGAAAACCATGTCGAAGCGTCATTCGCAGAAGTATAAACTTGACCGCCGTATGGGTGAAAACATCTGGGGCCGCTCCAAGTCCCCGGTCAACAATCGCCCCTATGGCCCGGGTCAGCACGGCCAGCGCCGCGCCGGAAAGCTGTCGGACTTTGGTCTGCAGCTGCGCGCCAAGCAGAAGCTGAAGGGCTATTACGGCAACATCACCGAGAAGCAGTTCAAGCGCACCTATGTGGAAGCTCAGCGCCGTAAAGGTAACACCGCTGAAAACCTGATTGCGCTGCTGGAAAGCCGTCTGGATGCGATCGTATATCGCGCCAAATTCGTGCCGACCGTGTTTGCGGCGCGCCAGTTCGTCAACCACGGCCACGTGAAGGTGAACGGCAAGCGCGTGAACATCCCGTCCTACCGCGTTAAAGCGGGTGACGTGATCGAAGTTCGCGAACGTTCGCGCTCCATGGCGCTGGTTCTGGAAGCTCTGGGCAGCCCGGAGCGGGACGTGCCTGACTATATCGATCTCGATCCAAAGGCCATGACCGCCACTTTCACCCGCGCACCGGAATTCAACGAAGTGCCGTACCCGGTGAAGATGGAACCGAACCTGGTGGTCGAATTCTACTCCTCGTAACCGCGAGGACGACTTGCCAAAGATCAAGGCCCGCTGGTTTCCAGCGGGCCTTTTTCGTTTGGGATGCAGCTCGGGCACGCCAACTGACAGACCGTGTCAGTTGGTCTTGTGTATTTCGGCTCCCATCGCATCATCACCAATGGAGACAGACGATGACCGAGCCCGTAATTGAGTGTGTGACGTTCGCTTTGGCTGACGGCTATAGCCGCGAGGACTTTCTGAAAGCGTCTGAAGGCATCAGCCGATTTGCGAGCGCCCAGCCCGGATTCCTCTCCCGCACGCTTCTGGAAGCTGAAGATGGCAGCTTTATCGACTGGGTGAAGTGGGAGACCATGGAGGCTGCGAAGGCGGCGGCTGCCGCCATTGGAAGCTCGCAGGATTGTAAAGCGGCCATGCCCATGATCGCAGGCGAAACAGTTGTCATGCGCCATGCTGTGGAAAGGCAGTCTGCCTGAGCATGCGGCGCACCGACCGGCTCTTTGAACTCATTCAGATCATTCGGGACGGCCGCGTGCACCGCGCGGCCGATCTCGCACGCCGGTTGGAGGTTTCTGAGCGGACCATTTATCGCGACATCGAGACGCTTTTCGCATCAGGCATCGACTTAGAAGGCGAACGCGGAGTTGGCTATATGCTGCGCAGTCCGGTGACGTTGCCGCCCTTAAGCTTCAATGCCCAAGAGTTGGAAGCTCTACGTCTGGCTGAGGTTTTGGTGGCCGGGTTCGCAGACACGCCAAGCGCGACGGCACTGCAGAGTTTGATTGGGAAGGTACAGGCGGCGCTGCCGAATGCCGGGCTCTCCGATTCATCAGGACCGTGGAGCGCCCCTCGGTCGACAAAGGCCCGCGATCTGGATGCGCTTGAGCCTTTACGTCACGCGATTGTCGAGAGCTGCGTGACGACTATTCAGTATGAAACCTTGGGCGGGACCCAAAGCGACCGCTCGATATGGCCGCTCAGCCTTGAATGCTGGGGGCCGGTGTGGACCTGCACAAGCTGGTGTGAACGGCGCGAGGACTTTCGGGTGTTCCGGGTCGATCGCATTCGGGGCATCGAGATTTCGCCGCGCCAGTTCCAGCCTATACCTGGGCGCAGGCTTGAGGATTTCTTGGCGCAGGCACGCGCCGGGCTACCCGATGCGGCTAAGCCCGGCTAAGCTGCATGCTGTCACGAGGTGAGGGGTGATCGACATGACGCGACTGGGATGGGCAGGACTATTGCTTGGAGCGCTTGTCCTTACAGCCTGTGGGCACACCCCACCAAAGCCACCGGTCGATGACGGCTATGCGGTGGTCGAACCGGTTCTGGCCTGGCGTCAAAATGCCGGAGGCGACCTGGTCGTTCGGGTCTTCTCCAACGGCTGCACCAATAAAGACAGTTTTGATGCCGTGGCCACGGGGTCTCCCCGCGCCGGATGGGCCTTTGATGTGACGCTGACGCGCTATTTTCCGGACACCTGCGAAGCCATCCTGCCCCAGGGCGTGGAGCTGGTCTGGACCCGTGATGAGCTTGGCCTGCCTGCCAGTGCGCGCCTGGGTTTGACCAATCCGGTCGATACCTTCCGCACTGTGCCGGATGGCGCGCCGGTCGGCTAAGCGGTGAGCGCGTCCGACCCGCTCCACACCGTTCGCAATATCGGCCCGAAGAGCGCAGATCGGCTGGCTCATCTGGGGGTCAGAACGCGCGGTAATCTGGAAATGCTGGGCGCGGTGGAGGTGTATCGACGCTATCGCGCCGCTCACGGAGCCAATCTCAATGCGCTGTATGCGCTCCAGGCGGGCCTGATGGACCTGGATTGGCGTGCCCTCACTGATGACTTCAAACAGGCCTTGAAGGAGGCGGTGGCGGACGCCGACACAGATTGATTCCTCTCCCCCACGGTCAAGGGGGGTGGGGGTTAGAGCGCCGTCACCGTGGCGCGGTTGGTATAGAAGGCCAAACGCCCTTTGATCCCGGCAACGGCCGGATGCGGATCGGCATAGCGCCAGATCACGTCCTCGACGACCTCGCCATTCACCAGCGCCCAGCTGAAATAATCCGCCTCGCCCTTATAGGGACACCAGCTGCGCCGGTCGGACGCAATCAGGCGCGTCGCGTCGAAAGCATCCGGATCGATATAAGCCACCACTGGATAGCGCGCTTCTGAGAGCAAAATAGCGTCAGCGGCCTCTGTGATTACCGTCCCACCCAGCTCGACGCGAACCGTGGCCCCCGGCTTAAGCGTGATGGGGTGATCAGGACCGGGCTGGAGGACGGTCCGGCTCACGCTTCGACCAGGCCCTGGTCTTTGAACATCTGCTGCAGCTCGCCGGCTTCAAACATTTCTTTGACGATGTCGCAGCCGCCGACGAACTCCCCTTTCACATAAAGCTGGGGAATGGTCGGCCAGTCTGAAAAGGCCTTAATGCCTTCGCGTACGTCCAGGTCTTCCAGCACGTTTACAGCGGCGTATTCCACGCCGACATGGTTGAGCACCTGAGCGACCACCGAGGAGAAGCCGCATTGCGGGAAGGTCGGCGTGCCTTTCATGAAAAGGACAACATCGTTTTCAGTGACGGCTTTCTTGATGGCATCGAGCGTGGCGGCGTCGGTCATGGCGCATTCCTTAGGTGGTGCGAAACTCTGGGCTATCAGATGGCGTTCGAGAGCAGGGGCGTCAAGACGTCGATTGTCACGCAGGCGCGCGGGTTTCCAGCGCCAGGGCGTGCAACTCACCGCCCATGCGGCCTTTCAGACTGGCATAGACCAGCTGGTGTTGCTTGACCCGGCTCATGCCCGCAAAGACAGGGGAAATGACCACCGCCTTATAATGGTCGCCGTCTCCCGCCAGATCGATAATCTCGACCTCGGCGTCTTCGATCCCCTCTTTGATCAAGGTGGCAATGTCGTCAGCCTTCATGGGCATTGGCGGGATCCTCTTTTGCGCGCTACACATTGCAATATAAGCGGTTCGCCGCCCATCGCCATCCATGGAGCCGCACCTCATGCGCAGTGTCGTTGTTTTATCGTCCGTTTCCGTTTTAGCGCTTGCGGCGTGTTCGCAGCCAGCCACAGAGGCGGAACCCCTCGTGTCCGGTGGGGAGGAGAGTCCGACAGTTGTCGCTGATGGCGTGACCGCCAGCACGCGCGCGGGAGGTGGTGCGGAGATTATCCCGGGGACGGAATTCTGTTTCCAGACTGAGATGTCTGCTGCACTGCGCGACGTGTGCGTGCTCAGTGCAGATGTAATGTCAGGCCGCCTGATTGGCACCGACGGCAATGCGATGGCGCGGGATTATCTGATTGAGCGCTTTGAATCCATCGGTCTTGAACCGGTTGGCGACAGTTTTGTGCACGCCTTCGACTTTGAGCGTCTGAATGATCGCCGCAATCCAGATTCTGGGAGCCAGTCCTTCACGGGTTATAATCTCGTTGGCCGAATTGCCGGTGCGGATTCCAGCCGGGCCATGGCGGTGACCGCTCACTACGACCATGTGGGCCCAGGCGAGAATAATGAGATTTTCAATGGTGCGGACGACAATGCCTCTGGCGTTGGAGCCATCTTGGCGATTGCAAAACACTTCACGGCCAACCCGCCAGCCCACGACATCCTGATCATCGCCTTTGATGCTGAAGAAGGCGGGCTTGATGGCGCACGCGCCTATGTTGCCAACCCGCCAGCAGCGGCTCCACCGGTGGCCGTGGCGTTTAACTTGGACATGGTTAGTTACAGCCCGGACGGCGATATCTGGGCCTCAGGCAGTTATCATACCCCAGCGCTTTTGCCGATTATTGAGGCCGTCGATGCGCAGAGCCCGATCGAGCTGAACGCAGGCTATGACCGTCCTCAGGATGAAGGTGGGCAGTCACAGGACTGGACGCTGATGTCTGATCATGCGCCCTTCCATCGCCAGGGGGCGGTCTTCCTGTATCTGGGTGTCGAGGACCATGAGCACTATCACCAGCCCAGTGACGAGTTCTCCATCATCGATCCGGACTTCTACAATGGCGTGGTCGCCCTGAGCGTAGACTTAGCGGAACGCATGGATGAGGCGCTACCAGGTCTTGTGGGCTCCGAGCTTGCCGATGACACAGACACCACGCAGAACTAAAGGCGTCGATCAGGACTTCGGCTTTCCGCCGGGCTTGTTGCCGTCCTGATCCTCTTCCGGGTCCATGGTGGCCAGTAGATCGCGCCAGCGCCAGCCGCCTTCGCGGCGCGGGCGGTCCTCCTCATCGGCCTGGGTGTCTGGATCGTCAGAGACAGTCTGGGTCGCGTCGGATACGGCGTCATCGGTCGCCGGGTCGGTTTCCAATTTTGACCCGTCCTCAATGGGGGCCTCAGGCGTGGCGCGTTTGCGGGTCTTGCGAGAGTCCGCTGCTGGAATGGCATTGGGATTTTCGCCCGGTTCAGCGCGGGTCTCGCGGCGGCGGGACAGCGGATCGGGCAGTTCGTTCATGCCCAGATCGATGGGTTTGCGGCCCCCGGCCACGCCGCCCATGCGCAGGATAAAGTCAGACAAGAGCTCGTAATTCTGGCGGATCCGGGCCTGGAATTGCGCATCGATATCGCGGGCCTGACGGCTGGCTTCTTCGGCGGATTGGTTGAGCATATCCAGGCCATCCTGCATGACCTGTTCCATGGCGGCGACGCTTTCGCGCGCTGCTTCTGGCGCTGTATCCATCTTCGCACGCAGCTCAGTCAGCTGGGTCTCTATCCGTCGGGTTTCGTCATTGGCGCTTGCCAGCGTATCAGCAAGCTGGCGACGGACGGCGTCGGACGCGTCCTCTGCCGCTTTGGCCGCCCGGCTGGTCAATTCTTCTGCTTCCCGCAAGCGCGCCTGGAACGCTTCATCGGACCGGCGCGCG
>JANQMI010000120.1 GCA_028280165.1 Oceanicaulis sp.
ACAGGCCTACATCCCCTCCGGCGGTCTTATCGGAAAGCTAAAGCGTCAGGCCGCGCGTCGTCTTGGTAAGATCGCGATGCGCGTCGCGCTGGATCGCCCTTTGGTGAGCTTCAGCTTTGATGACTTTCCCAAATCCGCCGCAGAGGCCGGTGCCGCAATCCTGGAGCAGCACGGTTGGCGCGGGACGTATTTTGCAGGCGGCAGCTTTGCGGGCGGCGAAACCCATCTGGGCCGCATGTATGAGATTGGGGACCTGAAGCGTCTACACGCCGACGGTCACGAGATTGCGTGCCACACCTTCTCTCACATCGACATAGCTCACACCCCCCTGGACGAAGTCGAAGCGGAAATTGATCGCAATCGCACCTATCTGGATGCCTGCGGGTTTGAAGCCCCCTTTGAAACCTTTGCCTTTCCCTATGGTGAAGCCAGCTTGGCGGCCAAACAGGCCCTGACCTCCCGCTTTCGCGCCCTGCGCGGGGTGAAGCCCGGGATTAATCGCGGGATTGCCGACCGCGCGCTTTTGACGGCTGTACCGCTGGACGGCGGTGAAGCCGGCCTGAAACGGGCGCTCGACTGGGTCGCGGAGGCTAAACGCAATCCCGGCTGGCTAATTTTCTACGGCCATGATGTCCGCGAAACGCCAAGCGAGTGGGGGTGCACCCCGCAATTTCTGGAAACGGTGTGTGAAGCGGTCGCCGAAAGCGGTGCCGAGGTTGCCACCATCGCCCGCGCGCTTGATCGCGTTGACGCATGAGTGTCGCGGTCCTGATCCCCACCTTCAGGCGCAATGCCGGCTTGACCGCCGCCCTGGAAAGCGTGTTCGCGCAAACGCCCCTGCCCGATGAAATCATAGTGGCCGACAACTCGCCTGAAGCCGGTGCCCGCTCAGCCGTTGAAAGGCTTCAAGCCGAAGCGCCCTGCCCGCTTGTCTATGTTCACGCAGCAGAGCCGGGGGTCGCCAATGCCCGCAATGCCGGATTTGCCGCAACTGGAGCCCATCGCATTGCCCAGCTGGACGATGATGAAACCGCCGAACCGGGATGGCTGGCAGGACTATTAGCCATGGCTGAGCAAACCGGTGCCGCCGTGGTGTTTGGTCCGGTTCGGGCCGCACCCGGTCTGGCCGCTGATGATCCCGTCAGCCTCGCCTGGGCAGAGCGGCTCTATGCGCGCACCCCCGAGCTCGATGACGGACTGATCCACGCGCCCTGGGGCTGCGGAAACTCACTGGTGGATCGGCAGGCCTGCCGCTTGCCTGAGCCGGTGTTCGACATCCTGACCAATGATATTGGCGGCGAGGACGATCTGCTGTTTGCCGAAATAGAACGCCGCGGCGGCCGCTTTGCGTGGGCAAGTGGGGCTTTGGTCAACGAACACGTGGACCCGAGCCGTGTCACGCGCAAAGCCTTGTTCAAGCGCAGCTTTGCGTTTGGTCAGGGACCCAGCCAGACCGCAGCAGACCAAAAGCGGTGGCATGGCGTGGCGCTATGGATGGCCATCGGGGGCATTCAGACGGCCCTGTTCGGTCCTGCCGCACTCGTGCTCGACACCTTCAAGCTTGGACCCGCGCGCCTGCGTGCGGGCCTGCTGGATCGCGCCAGCCAAGCGATCGGCAAATGGGTCTGGATGAACCGTTTTGCGCCGCGCTTTTACGGCACAGCCTTGGCCGACGCAGACTAGCGGTGAAGGACCATATGGCCGGTGGCTGGATCGAGCCGGAAATGCGGTCGGTCCTCAGCGATCCATTCGGTAATCCCGCCAGCAAGATGGGTGTCGACATTCACACCAGACGCTTGCGCGATCTCGATGGCTTTGGCTGAGCGCCCGCCGGCTTTGCAATGCAGCACCACTTTGCGGCCCTGCCCCACTGGCAGGGCGGCTGGGTCAAAGGTGGACAAAGGCATCAGCAGCGCGCCAGGGATGCGGGCTTCATGAAACTCTGCCGCCTCGCGCACATCGACGAGAATGATCTCGCCGGCGTCCAGCGCATCTGCGGTTTGTTGCGAGGTCCAGTTTTCCATTTCGTCTCTCCTGCCCTATTAGGGTGATCCACCTGTTTTACATGTAGGTCTGAAACAGAATGAACGCCATGGTCCGGCCCGAAGTTCACGCGGTTTTTGACGCGCAGAGCAACACCATCAGCTATGTGGTTGCCTGCCCGAACACACAGCGCTGTGCGATTATCGATCCGGTGCTGGATTTTGATCTGGCAAGCGGGCGCACAGGCCAAGACAGCGCGAAAAAACTGATCGCCATAATCGAGGCCCACGCCCTCGAGCCGGTGATGATATTGGAGACCCATGTCCACGCGGACCACATCTCTGCGGCCCCCTGGCTCAAGCAGCGGTTTGAGTGCCCCATCGTGATTGGCGATGCCATCAGCGAAACCCAGAAGGCGTTTGCTCCGGTTTATGCTCTGGAAGCCGAGATTTCCGGATCCGGTGCGGAATTCGATCGCCTTCTGGCGGACGGGGAGACGTTTCAAGTCGGTGATTTGACCGGAACGGCGATCCACACGCCCGGTCATACGCCCGCCTGCATGACCTACATCCTGGGCGATGCTGGCTTTGTGGGCGATACGCTCTTCATGCCGGACTTTGGGACCGCGCGGTGCGACTTCCCAGGCGGTAGTGCGCGTGACCTCTACCGGTCGATCCAGAAAATCTTTGCCCTACCGGACAACACACGCCTGTTCATGTGCCACGACTACAAGGCTCCAGGGCGCGCCGCCTTCGCTTGGGAGACAACCGTGGCAGAGCAGCGCAGTTCGAATATCCATGTGGGCGGCGCGATCAGCGAGGAGGATTTCGTGACCATGCGGACGGGCCGTGACGCCAAGCTGGGAACGCCGAAGCTGATGCTGCCTTCGGTCCAGACCAATATCCGTGCTGGAAAGCTCCCCGGCGCGGATGATCAGGGGCGCGTCTTTCTCAAACTCCCCATCGACGCGCTTTAAGACACCCCCTTCGTGGTGTGGTAGTCTCGGTCTTCCACGATCTTGGGGAGGATGAGATGAGCTATGTGGAAGGCTTTCTGCTGCCCGTTCCAAGCGACAAGAAGCAGGCCTATTTCGACCATGCCCTGTATTGCGCGGACATCTTTAAAGACTACGGCATGATTTCCATGGTGGAGTGCTGGGGTGATGATGTGCCAGACGGCGAGCTCAATTCCATGAAAAGCGCGGTGATGCTCAAAGAGGGTGAAACCGTCGTATTCTCCTGGATGACATGGCCAGACAAGGCCGCACGCGATGCCGGCTGGGAGAAGATCATGGCCGATCCGCGCATGGAGCCGGAGAAAGTCGAAATGCCCTTTGATGGCAAGCGCATGATTTTCGGTGGCTTCGTTCCAATCGTGTCGATGTAGATCAAGCGCGATAAAGCCCCTGCGGTCCACACGCGCGTCTCTGTGACCGGGATGACGGTTCCATAATTGCGCTGTAGCGTTTCTTCATTCAATCGAAGGAGCGCGCTCAATGGCCGTCGAAGATCAAGTCCCCACCCAATCCGGGTTTCACGCCAAAAGCTCGGGCCTGGAGGTCGTTTCAGGCCTTGATCTCTCGGGGAAAACAGCGGTCGTGACAGGCGGATATAGCGGCATTGGCCTTGAAACGGTTCGCGCCCTGCTCGCGCAAGGCGCTCAGGTGATTATCCCCGTACGATCCCCCGAGAAGGCTGCCGACACACTCGCCGACCTTAATGGCGATGTGAGCACGCTCGCCATGGATCTGGGCGATTTGGCATCGGTGCGCCGCTTTGTCCATGCCGTGACCGACAGCCTGACCGCCCTTGATCTCCTGATTAACAACGCCGGCATTATGGCTTGCCCAGAAGCCAGGGTTGGGCCTGGCTGGGAAAGCCAGTTTGGCATCAATCATATGGGCCATTTTGCGTTGACCCAGGGCCTGATGGGCCTGCTTGAAGCGGCGGATGCTCCGCGTGTCGTCGCGCTGTCCTCCACCGCCCACAAGCGGTCGGACATCTTCTGGGACGATATCCAGTTTGAGCGCACGCCGTATCAAAAATGGGATGCCTACGCCCAGGCCAAGACCGCCAACGCCCTGTTTGCCAATGCCTTGTCACGGCGCATGAAGCCTTTTGGTGGCCATGCCTTTTCCGTGCATCCTGGCGGCATCATGACGCCGCTTCAGCGCCACCTTCCCCAGGAGGAAATGATTGCCTTGGGTTGGCTGGGTGAGGATGGCGAGCTCTCTGAACAGGCCAAAGGGGTGTTTAAGACACCCGAACAGGGCTGCTCCACCACGCTTTGGGCGGCAACCTCATCCAAGCTAGACGGTAAGGCTGGGGTTTATTGCGAAGACTGTGACATTGCCGCGCCCACCGATCCAGACAGCCCCTATGCGCGCTTTATCGGCGTAAACGCGCACGCCTGCTCCGATGAGGGCGCAGAACGGTTGTGGGAGATCAGCGAGCGGCTGCTGGCGCAGGCTTAGTCGCTGAATACGATCTCGGGTGCGGGTCTCTGAGCGGCGGCGGCCTGATGCAGCATCGCATCGGCGGCCCGCTCAAACGCTTTGGCCACGGGGCCTTCGCCGGAGACCACAAGGCGTCCCGCATCGCTGGCTTCGCGCAGCTCTGGATGCAGCGGAATCTCACCCAGGAAAGGCGCGCCAATAAGATCGGCTTCGGCTCTGACCCCGCCGCGCCCGAAAATCTCGGACGTTTCACCGCAGTTGGGGCAAATAAAGAAGCTCATATTCTCCAGGACGCCGAGGATCGGGATCGCTGTCCGATCGAACAGGGCGGCGGCCTTCTTCGCATCATCAAGCGCTAGATTCTGCGGCGTTGAGACAATCACCGTGCCGGAGATCGGAGCCCCTTGCGCCACAGCAAGCTGCACGTCGCCCGTCCCGGGCGGCATGTCGATGATCAACACATCCAGATCGCCCCAGTTAACCTCGCCCAGGAATTGCCGGATCGCGCCCGTCACCATGGGCGCACGCCAAACCACGGGATCGCGCTCCCCAACCAGAAACCCCATGGAGATGATTTTCACGCCGTGGGCTTCCAGCGGCTCAATCCCGCCCTTTTCCTTCTTCAGGCCCGGCACATCGGTAAGACCGAAGATGCGCGGGGCGCTTGGCCCGTAGATATCAGCATCCATCAAACCGGTCTTCAGACCCATTTTTGCGCACGCTCCAGCCAGGTTGGCTGCAACCGTCGACTTGCCCACGCCCCCTTTGCCCGACGCCACGGCAATGACAAAGCGGGCTGGAGCGGTGAGCGGCTGACTCTCGGCCGGCTGGGCCTTGCTCGCGCCGCGCGCAAGCGTGGTTTCAATGATCACTCGAGTGCGATCAATCTCTGGCAGCGCGGTGAGCACGGCGTCGATAGCCCCGCGCAGGGCTGCAATATCCTCACCCTCTTCACCCGGCTTCAAGATCAGCGTCGCCACGCCCTCTTTGACATCAATGCCGTCGACACGGCCTGATTGCGATAACGGTTTGCCACTGGCAGGGTCTGCCACAGCGCTCAGGGCGGAAAGAAGGGCTTCGGTCATAGCCGTTCACATAAGCGAGCCATTCGCGCCAGAAAAGGCTTAGCCGTGCAAACTGCAGCTTGGGACGCCCAGACGCCTTGATTGCGCAGGCCTTTCGCGGCTACACCGGTAAATGGAAGCGTGGCCGAGTGGTCGAAGGCGCTCCCCTGCTAAGGGAGTATACCTCAAAAGGGTATCGAGGGTTCGAATCCCTTCGCTTCCGCCAGACCTTTCTGGTTTGGCACAGACGGCTAGCGTCCGAGGGTTTCGTCTCGCACCCGTTCGGCGAACAGATCCGGCATCTCCATCAGATTCAGCGCCATATAGAGCACAGCTCTTCGGTTATCGTCCTCAGAGATCGGGGCCACAATCGTGCCTTGGGTTGGAGAATTGCGTCCGAAATCAATGCGTCCAACCAACGCGCCATCTTTGGTAATGGTATAGCCCTCTACCGATCGCGCTCCCATCATCCCCGCGTCGCGGAAACCGGTCGGCTTGGCCTGGAAGGACTGCCCGTCAAACACCATGTCAGCGCTTAAGATCCGGCGCTGCTCTTCGGTATCTTCTGTGTTGAAGGAGACGGAAAACCCGCCAAAGCTCGCACCGCTTGCCGCAAACGGCGGAAGAGCAACCTCCAACGCAATATCATTGCCTTCAGGAGCCTCAGCCACGCAGGCGTAAAGCTGAAGCGTTTCGCTGGACAAGTCGTAATTGGCGATGGACGTTCCTTCGGTGCGCAAGATGCACTGTCCGGTCACATCACGCGCCTCATTTCCATCGGTGAAGGTGTAGTTGATCCGCACCGTGGAGCGCGTGCGCCCAAAAAGCCGAGTCCGCTGTGTCGATTGGCGCGCCGAATACGCGAATTCGCCCGCCTCAATCGTGCGGCGCAACAAGCCTCTGGCTCTAAGTTCAATAGTCTCGGTCGCGACACTATAGGGCGCAAACTGAGCGGCCGGGTCGGGTTGTGCCTCGATCTCTTGAGTCGCGGTCGCTTCATCAACTCCTTCGGGCTGGGCGCCTTCACCTGTGTCCGGTGAGTTTTGTGCGACGGCTGGCGCACTCAGCATGACCAACGCCGCACCAAGGGCCAACGCCCCATAATTCAAGCCAAGCATCAAGACCCCCTTTTTGCTCCTTGAAACAACAATGAATATACAAACCTATACTCACGATGAATAGCTCAAATTGTTTTTAGAGTCTCGCAGATAGTGCTCCCACAAGGGGTCAATCTTAAAGCGATTTCCCTGCAATACTCACAATCGGCCAAACCGGGAAAACTCAAGGATTATTGTCGCATCCAACCTAATGACTGGGTAAGAACGCGTCCCTCTGTTCCTCCCGCACCGAGGCGATGACTGAGCGCTAGGTTCATCGCCTGCGCATCCCAGGCTCAAAATCCAAAATAGATGGACTCGCGCAGGGTTCCGGCGCGCCAGATTCCTAAGACCAAGAGCGCCAAGACCCCGCTGATCCAGATCGGCGAGAGCGACCAAGCCGGGATGGTCCACCGGAAGACACGGCGCTTGCTTGGATCAGCGTCAGGATCAAAAAGCGCGTGGGCCGAAGGTTCAAAAGGTAACACGACAAGCGCGACCCCAAGGAGGAATAGCTGCCACGCTGCCTGCCCCTCATGAACAAAGACATCGCGCAACCCAAGCTCACCGCTGGTCAGTCCGGACAGCGCGGTGAGCCAGGGCTGCACCGCTCCGATCGTCAGCAGGCTGAGCGTCAAGACTGCGGCACCACCAACGCTTAGGGCGCGCACGATGATGCGCAGCGCCGATGGCAGCCGTATGGCGGCACCCCAGAAAACGCCTGCCAAGCCAACAACAGCGGTCACACCGACAACGGTGTGAGCATCGCCATGCCAGAGCAGGCTGAGCGCCAAAATCAGCCCGATGGTCACCGAAACTCGCCATCTGAACGGCCCGGCCTGCGTCCGAGGCAGGGCTGCGTCACGCAGCGCGGTGTGAAGCGTGATGCTCCAATGGGACCAAATCTTATCGGCAGCACCGGGCCTGAACGGCGCGTCGACATGGGCCGGCAATTTGATTCCGATCATCAGGCCAATCCCAAACGCCATGTCGCAAAAGCCGCTGACGAAGAAATAGGCGGTAAGAGCCATGCCCAACAGGAAAAGCAGCGCCGGGACGATCGTCAGCGAGGTGAACGACGCTTCCGTCAGGAAAGGTTGGGCGAAACGGAAGGCCTCCTCACCCAGGATCGCCGCCTTCGCCAGACCCAGAGCAAAGGCACCAACCCCGCGCGCGAGATAGTCGTCCCACAAAGCTTCTGACTGGGGTGGCTCGGTCCAGGCCGACGGCAGCACGATCGGGCCGGCGAAAAGCTGAGGCAGGAAAAGGCTGTGACGCGCATAGGATAAGGCATCGGGAAGACGTGTCTCATCGCGAACAAGAGCTAAAAGGATCGCAACCTGTTGAACACACAGTATCGACATCCCAAGCGGCAGGATGATCCGTTCCAGATCCGAGGCAGGACCAGACAGGTATTTCAAAACCCCAAGCAAGCCGAGCAAGCAAAACCCTGCCACCCCAAAAACCCGGTTGGAATGATGCCCGGTACGACACAATTCACCCTGACATTGTGCCGGGCCAGTCTTGCGGCGGCGGTTCGAGTCATCTGGACCAGGGCGGCCTTCGCGCTCGAATACGCAATCGAGCCCATGGACGGATGGGTCGCAGCAATCGAGGCGGTATTGATGATACATCCCTGCCCGCGCGCGATCATGTGAGGCACCACGTGTTTGATGCCCAGACCGGCGGTCAGAAGATTTTGATGGATGGCCTGGTCCAGGCCGGACCGATCGAAACCGGACAGGCCGGGATCGGGCTGGGCCCCGCCGGCATTATTGAATAACAGATCAATATGCCCGAACTCGTCCATGACCGCCGCAACCAGCTCGGCGACCTGAGTCTCACTCGTCATATCTGTTTCAATGAAGCGAGCCCGATCATGGTCCCGCGCCCAAGCCTGTCCCGCTGCGCTCAACACATCGGCGCTCACGACTGAGGCCCCTTGCTCAAGCAGGAGCTCTGCGGTTGCCAAGCCAATACCGCTGGCACCGCCGGTGATAATCGCAACACGGTGAAGGTTGGAAGAATCAATCATCTAAAAGGCCACATTAAAGAATATGCATTCAACGCCTAGCAGCAATGTTTTACGCTAGGAAGTAGAAAAACGCTCCGGGACTGCAGCCCTAAAAACGACCCGTGAACCGATGATACGGCCCTGTCTTCACCGGCCGCCGGACGCTTCTCGCTTGATTACGCACTGACCCTCATGCACAGTGCCGTTAACGAAACGTGACTTGAGGGGTTGAAGCGCACGCTTTTTTTCGAACACCGCATCTGTGTCCAGACGCTCTGGCCAAAACAGGCTTTGGGGCAAAGGTTTGGATTAGCGCTGTCAGGCCTTACCAGGCCTCTCACAGGTGACGTGTTCGGACCATTTCAGTCGCGGGTCTGAGGGGATTTTGTACTGACAGCGGCGGGCTCGCATTGTGGTGATGCAGCCACCGCACGAAACCATTGGGGGGAAATAATGGTTCGAAACATCTTTCTAACTTCGGTGGGAGCCTCCGTGCTCCTGGGCGGCTTTGCTCTGGGGCAGACGGCTCATCCGGTTCAAGCTCCAGTTCACTTGCCGGACGCACAAGCCGGTGAATGCTATCAATTCGTGCGTGTCGATGCTGAGTTCGAAACGGTGATGCGCTCTGTCGTTGTCTCTGATGAATACGAGATTTTCGATG
>JANQMI010000124.1 GCA_028280165.1 Oceanicaulis sp.
TTGTTTTTATAAATAACCTGGACATCCAAGGCGAAGCCCCAAGCTGTCACCAGCAGGGTACTATAGGGCGGAGTAAGTAAGTAGCCATTTTTAAGCCAAGTAAGTAGCCATTTTTAAGCCAAGCTTTAAGTAGCCATTTTTTTAAAGATCCCAGATTAAAATACCGGATAATTTATTCATACAAGCGACTTATATACCTATACTTTATATTCCGATACGAATCTTGTTTTTATAAATAACCTGGACATCCAAGGCGAAGCCCCAAGCTGTCACCAGCAAGAACACCGCGTCCTTGGATCCAAAGCGATTATAGAGCGCCTGGCGGGACTTTCCCGCGGCCTTGGCCACGTCCTCCATGGCGGTCTTTCGAAAGCCATAGTGGGCGAAGACCGCGATGATCGCGCTGGCGTTTTGATCCATGCTCATGAAACCAACTTGACAAAATGGGTCGATATTGTCAATTTCGACAAAACCGCAATTCCTCTCCACGCTACGGAGCACCGCCATGGCTGATCAAGCCCAGACTGTGACCAACTGGACCCCGGACCAATTGCCGTCCCTTGAAGGACGCCGCTATATCATCACCGGAGGCAATTCCGGGATCGGGCTGGAAGCGGCCATCTTGCTGGCCAAGGCTGGTGGTGCGGTGACGCTGGCTTGCCGAAATCCGGACAAGGCGGCTGTGGCTGCTGCGCGCGTGAAGACTGAAACCGGATCAGAACCCGGTATCGTCATTCTGGATCTGGCCAGCCTGGCCTCGATCAAGCGCGCAGCCGACGAGGTGAGGGCCAGCCACGAAAAGATTGATGGGCTGATCAACAATGCCGGCATCATGCAAACCCCTCAGATGAAAACTGAGGACGGCTTTGAGCTGCAGCTTGGCAGCAATCATCTGGGCCATTTTTTGTGGACCGGCCTTTTGCTGGACCGGGTTGAAGCGGCTTCAGGCCGCGTCGTGACGGTATCGAGTATTGCCCACAAGTTCGGCGAGATTTTCCTCGACGATTTGATGTTGGAGACCGGCTATACGCCGACCAAGGCGTACGGGCAGAGCAAGCTGGCCAATCTGATGTTTGCGCTGGAGCTGCAGCGACGGCTCACTGCCAAAGGGTCGCCGGCCCGCTCTATCGCTTGCCATCCGGGCTATTCGGGCACCGCGCTACAATCGACCGGCCCCACCGGGTTTTGGAACTTCATCTACAAATTCACCAATGCGTTGATGGCGCAGCCGGCAGAAAAAGGCGCGATCCCGACGGTGCTGGCCGCGGCCGGCGATGAGGCGCAGCCTGGCGGCTATTATGGCCCAACCGGCTGGCAAGATGCCGGGGGCCCGGTTGGCGATGCAAAGATTGCCGGTCGTGCGCTCAAAGAGGATGTGGCCGCTGAGCTTTGGTCGAAGAGTGAAGACCTGGTGGGGCTACGCTTTCCGTCCTGAGCCGATTACATCCCAGCGGGATAAACGTGCTTTCCGGAGCTCCGGTTTATGCTGTCACACCGACGACTTAGTCTGTGGCTGTGACGAAACGGAGCCCTATCATGACGCACTGGCCAGATATTCCCTTCACGCGCTGGCAAGCCACCGGCGCGAGCATCCATATGTGGACCCAGATTGTCGGCAAGCTGCGGATGGCCTTGTCGCCTTGGATCAACCATTCCTGGCACGCCACGCTGTATGTGAACGCGCGAGGTTTAACCACAGGCCTGATCCCCGGCTCGGACTGCGGCCACGAGGTGATCTTCGACTTTATTGACCATCGCCTGGAGGTGCTCTCCACCCATGGCGAACGCACAGGCTTCAAGCTGGAGCCCATGAGCGTGGCGGAATTCCACCGCCGCTTCAATCTGGCCATCGAGCCCCATTGCGGGGCGGTGGAGATGCATGGTGCGCCGAATGAAGTGCCCGATGCGGTCCCGTTTCAGGAGCAGGTGGAGCCAGGCGCGTATGATCCTTTGGTGGCCCATGACTTCTTCCGGGCGCTGGCCAGCATTGCACCGGTGTTCGAGAAGTTCCGCTCCGGTTATCTGGGTAAATCCAGCCCGGTCCACCTGTTTTGGGGCAGCCTGGATCTGGCCGTGACGCGCTTCTCCGGCCGCGCTGCGCCGCTTCACCCCGGCGGTTTCCCGTCGCTACCCGACGCGGTCACGCGCGAAGCCTATTCCCATGAAGTCAGCTCAGCCGGATTCTGGGCTGGGGGCGGCGGGGTCGATGAAGCGGCCTTCTACGCTTATGCCTATCCGTCGCCGGCGGTTTACAAAGAGGCCAAGGTCGGTCCGCAGGCCGCCTATTGGCATGAGGCTTTGGGTGAATTCGTATTGCCCTATGAAGCGGTTCGCACTGCGCCGGACCCTGAGGCGGCGCTGCTGGAGTTTCTGCAGACCACTTATGACGCGGCAGCCGCGCTTGGCGACTGGGATCGCGGGGCGCTGGAATGCCCGATGGGGGTGCCGCGGGTGCCAAGGGCGTTGGATTAAAACGGCTTTTCCTTGAAGCGCTTCCGATAGGCGTCCTCCATCGGCATATAGTGCGCCCAGAAATCTCGAACCGGGCGACCGCCCAAGACGTCGTCCAACAGGTCCAGGTGCACATGCCAACCGGCGGCGGCCCCGTCTCGATGCTCGGGCTTGGTCAGGTTTTCGTGGATGAGGTGCAGGCGAACGCCGCCATCGACAGCTTCCAGCGTCATGGTCACCTTTGTGCCTGCGCCGTCCTGTTCCGGCCAGCTGAACGCCAGGGTGTGGGGGCGGTCATATATCAGCACTTTGCCTTCAAAGGTGACCACTTCCTGGTCCTTGTATTTGTCTGGCGCAGGCTGGTCTGACAGCCGGCGATGGTCAAAGGCGAAGGTGATCTTGCCGCCAACCCAGGGTTCGACGTCACCCGCGCACAGCCATTTCGCCCTCAGGTCGGACTGTGTGAGGAAATCCCAGACGCGCTCAATCGTGCCCGGCAGGGTGCGCACCACCTCAAGACGGGCCGGTGCGGTCAATTGGGTATGCTCAGTCATCTGTGGTGTCCTCCAGATCAGCCTTCAGGGCGTTTTCGAGCTTATCCAGGCTGTGGGTCCAAAACGCCACGCGCTGGGAGAGCCAATGCTCGGCTTCATGAAGGGGCTCAGGGATCAGGCTGCAGACCTGGCTCCGGCCCACCTTCTCGCGGCGGACCAGACCCACATCTTCGAGCACCTTCACATGCTTGGATGCCCCCGCGAGGCTCATCTCATGGGGTTCGGCCAGCGCACTGACCGAGGTCGCTCCGCCCGCCAGCTGAGACAGCATGGCGCGGCGGGTTGGATCAGCCAGCGCCCGGAACAACTCATCGAAATCGGATTTATACTCAACCATGTGGTTTACTATGCTGGCGGCGCGCTAAAAGTCAACCATGTGGTTTAGTCTTGGGCTGTGAACGCATTCGCTGTTCAATCGGCTTGGCCTTGCCACCACCGCCCCTCACGGTCTAACACCCGCGCAAATACACGCTTTGCAAGGGAGGACGCCGTATGGCGCTTGCATTCACCTTTCCCGGCCAGGGCAGCCAGGCCGTTGGTATGGGCCAGGCCTTGGCCGCCGATTTCGCCGTTGCCCGTGAGGTTTTCGAAGAAGTCGATGAGGCGCTGGGCCAGAAACTGTCCGCCATCATGGCCGAAGGTCCGGCCGATGCGCTGACGCTCACCGAAAACGCTCAACCCGCCATCATGGCCAACTCCATCGCCACCATGCGGGTTCTGAAGACCGAATTTGGGGTCGATGTCACCGCGGCTCAATTCGTGGCTGGCCACAGCCTGGGTGAATACTCCGCGCTTTGCGCTGCAGGCTCGCTGAGCCTGTCGCGCACCGCCAAGCTTCTAAAGCTGCGCGGTCAGGCCATGCAGAAGGCTGTGGCCGCCGGTGAGGGTGCCATGGCCGCGCTGCTGGGTGCCGATCAGGCCCAGGCCGAAGCGGCTGTGGCGGCCGGCTCCAGCCAAGGCGTCGTGGCGATCGCCAACGACAACGCGCCGGGGCAAATCGTGATCTCAGGGGCAATGGCCGCGGTAGACGCGGCGCTGGCGGCGGCCAAGGAGAATGGCGTTCGTAAAGCCATGGCCTTGCCGGTTTCAGCCCCCTTCCACTGCCCGTTGATGCAGCCGGCCGCCGAAGCCATGGCGGAGGCCCTGGCTGAAGCAACCATCGCAGCCCCTGCGGTGCCACTGGTGAATAATGTCTCAGCTGAAGCGGTGAATGATCCTGACGTGATCCGCGCTCAGCTGGTTGAGCAGGTGACCGGTAAGGTGCGCTGGCGCGAAAGTGTTGACTGGATGTACGGCCAGGGTGTCACTCGATTTGCTGAAGCGGGCGCAAAAGTCCTCGTGACGATGATGAAGCGTCATATCCGCGAAGCTGAAGGCATCGCACTGGTTGATCAAGCCTCGCTTGAAGCCTTTGCCGAGACGCTGGGCTAAAGGTCTGCTAATGTAGGCCCCAT
>JANQMI010000144.1 GCA_028280165.1 Oceanicaulis sp.
CTGCGCTATGCAGACCTTGACTGGCGTGGCCGTTGGCCAGACCTGGGCGCGTTTGCCCAGCGCTGGTTTGACCGGGAAAGCTTCCAGCGCACCGCGCCACCCTCTGAGGGCTAGGCTGTCGCGCGCGCCTCCGCGCGCTTGCCGCACACCCACGCAATAGTCCCCATGAATCCGAATAGGGTTCCCATAAAGGGTGAGATGGTGTCTGGCAGGATGAAGGCCAGAGCGATGATCAGGCCCGTTAAGCCGACAACGCCGATCCCGAATTCGATTTCAAACTGGGTATAAGCGCGCTCGCGTTTTGATAGCCCGATATCGTCAGCCCGGGTGAGCGCGTGGCGGTAAAGCAGCGCGAATACGCCATACACACCCGCAAAGAAGCAGCCATAAATCACGTAAAGCCAGCTGACCTGCGAAATCGTCAATACCTCGACTACGGCGTCACCCGGGTAAACGCCGGTGAAATAGTCGACGATGAAATCGGTCATGAATTTAAGGGGATAGATGTAGACTAGGATCAGCAGCAGCAATACCGAGTTGAGTGTGAGCGTCGTGCCATCCTGCAAATCATAGCGTCTGAAAAAGACATGATGCGTACGCCAGATCGTCACCAGAGTGGCAAAACAGGCCGCCAGTGAAATGGCCTCGCGCCAAAGCCCTGTGAGCTCGTCAAAACTTGTGGGGACGCTCTGCGCGGCAGCCAGCGTGATCACCAGCGCAAAAACAATGTCCGACAGGTTTTCCAGCCGCGAGACATCTGCGCCGCGCCACTCGAAATTAGCTTCGCCGTGTAGCTTGCCGTCCGCCATGAAAACGCCCCCGCTAAAGCCTAACGGGGGCGATGCTAGATCGATTTTCCGAAACTGTCGCGGCGCACTCTAGGCGGCTGACCGTGCCCCGGTGGCTCCATCGACCGTAACCTTGTTCCGGCCGGTCTGTTTTGACTTATACAGATTGGTGTCACAACGCTCGATCAAGCATTCCACGCTTTCGCCGGTGCGGAATTGTGAAACGCCGAGGGAAACGGTGATATTGCCCAAATCCTCATTGGTGGACTTGCGAAGCAAGCGCTTGCTCTCCACCGTTGAGCGTACTTTTTCGGCAATCAGCATGGCATCCGGCTGGCTGGTGCCGGGCAGGACGACGGCAAATTCCTCGCCGCCATAACGCGCCACCACATGGGAATCTTTCGAGAAGCGCGACAGGCAGGCCGCCACGAAGCGGATGATCTGGTCCCCGGTCTGGTGGCCCCAGGTGTCGTTGAACCGCTTAAAGTGGTCGATATCACACAGGATGAGCGAGAAGGCTTCACCCTTTAGGTCCGAATCGCGCCGCGCCTTGCGCATGGATTCGTCGAAGCGTTTGCGGTTGGCGATGCCGGTGAGGGCATCCGTCATGGCTTCTTCGCGAACCTTCTCCAGATTCGTGCGGAGCTGATCGACTTCCTGCGAGGTTTCTTGCAGCCGCTTTTCAAGCTCACGAGAGCGCCGCTGCATGCGGGCAGTGGCCGCCACAAGGCCTTCCACCATCTGCTTAACGCCAGCACTGTCGGTGGTGTCATCAAGCTTGCCTGAGGCACCGGCAAGGGCTTCACCATAGGCGGCCGTATCACGCTCAGCGGCTTCAAGGGTCTTAACCACAGCGCCAAGTTCGCGACTCATCGCACCGCCAACATCCATGACAGCGTCCTGGATGCGTTTGAAGGTGAAGAAGCGGTCGTAGACATCTTCGAGGATATCGTCGGCGATCGGTCCGCCAGCATCAATATGAGGCTTGAGTTCCGCGCTTAATTCTGCATTAGAATCAGCGACATACGCGGTAAAGACTGCATAGTGATGTGCGGTCGGTGCCACGGAGTGGGAGGCCATGAGGTCCAGCGCTTTGCGCGCCAGGTCGATGCCTTCCTCGGATTGAAGTCTGCCGTTCACCTGCTGCCCCTGATGTGCTGCGGTCATGCGACCGTCGTTTCATATGACCCAATTTGGCCACATGAATGGAAAGAACAGGTAAACAACGCCAAGAAAAATGGGATTATAGAGCCGATCGGAGCAGGAATTCCGGCACGTGATCACCAAACCCACGCGGTGCCGGTGCAGCGTCCCCACTATCCTTCTTCGAGCGTCGCCGTCTCGGCTTCGGCGTATCTTCGCTCACCTCACTGACCGGCTCGACCGGTGCGTCGGCAGAGGCCGTAGCCGTGTCTTCAGACATGGGCGCGGTCTTGGTGCTGGTACGTTTGCGGCCTCCACGCCGAGCGCGCGGTTTTTTGTCTTCGCCTGGCGTTTCTTCAGCGGTCTCTACCGGACGGACGGAGTCCAGCTCCAGGCTATCGGGCTCACGTCCGATCAGCTTGACCACTGCGGCCAGGGCTTTCTTGTCTTCCGGCGTCACAAGTGTGACCGCTTCTCCGGTCATGCCGGCCCGGCCGGTGCGGCCAATGCGGTGCACATAGTCGTCGGCATTGCGTGGGATATCGACATTGAAAACGTGGCTGACCGCTGGGATATCCAGCCCGCGGGCGGCCACGTCCGAGGCCACCAAGAGCCGAAGCTCGCCGGACTTAAACTCCGCGAGCGTCTTCATGCGCTGGGCTTGATCAAGATCGCCATGGATCGGAGCGGCGGACAGGCCGTGGCGTTGCAGCGAGCGGGCCACGATGTCCACATCGCGCTTGCGGTTGCAGAAGATGATGCCGTTCTTCACGCTGTCTCGATTGATCGCAGCGCGCAGGGCAGCCCGCTTCGTCTTCGGCTGACCATCGGTGGTCTTCAGGATGTATTGGGTAATCGTATCAGCCGTTTGGGCGGGGCGGGCGACTTCAACCCGTTCTGGATCACGCAGGAAGGTATCGACCAGGCGCTGGATTTCCGGCGGCATGGTGGCGGAGAAGAACAGGGTCTGACGCCGGGGCGGCAATAGCTTCAGGATACGCTCGATATCGGGAATGAAGCCCATGTCCAGCATACGGTCGGCTTCATCGATCACCAGGATTTCTACACCGGTCAGCAGCAGACCCCCGCGCTCGAAATGGTCAAGCAGGCGTCCGGGCGTTGCGATGAGGACATCTGCGCCCTGGTCGAGGATTTTCTTCTGAGGCTCGAACGATACGCCACCAATCAGCAGCGCCATGCTGAGCTTATGATTCTTGGTGTAGGTCTCGAAATTCTCTGCAACCTGAGCGGCAAGCTCCCGCGTCGGGGCCAGGATGAGCGAGCGTGGCATGCGCGCGCGGGCGCGGCCGCGTGACAGGCGCTCAATCATGGGCAGGGTAAAGCTTGCGGTCTTGCCGGTCCCGGTCTGAGCAATGCCCAGAACATCCTTGCCTGTCAGGGCGATGGGTATGGCCCCGGCCTGGATCGGTGTCGGGGTGTCATAGCCGGCATCAGCAATAGCCGAGAGAAGATTTGGGCTGAGCCCCAGGTCGTTAAACGTCATGCGCCTCTGGACGATCTTTTGCGGCACTGGCGCGTTCGCCAGGCCCGATGCGCCGCGTTTGGGCGCTCCGTACGTGGCGCGGAACATAAGTGGCCGGCGCGCGCTGTCAACGCGGCCGGCCATTCAGAGCGGGATTCAGATCCCGATGTTGCGGGTTTACCCGTGATCGTCAGTGGCGATAAGCATGGACGCCTTCCTCCGCCAGCGTCGCATACCGGTCGCGCAGACGGGTCTGGCGGGTCTCCAGGCTTTGAACCTCACCCGCGATGATCACAGTGGAGGGCGCACTCATGACTTCCAGCGGATCGCCATCCCAGACGACGACGTCGCCAACATAGCCTGCGGCCAGCGCACCATATTGATCCCCGACGCCGAAGATTTCCGCCGGCGTTAGCGTGATGGAGCGGAAGGCATCGGCCCAATTCGCCCCATGAGCCACGGCAATTCCGGCATGCTGAGGCAATAGGCGCGGATTGAAGTAGAGATCTGATCCCATCGTGGTATAGGCGGTCTGAACGCCGGCAGCATGCAGGATCGAGGCCCCATCCGTACTGGACGCCAGGGTCGAAAAGCTGTCGGGCAGATTGCGCATCGGATCATAAATCACCGGCACATTGGAAGCGGCCAGCGCGTCGGCGACCAGATGAGCTTCTGCAGCGCCCGCAATGATGATCCGGATGGTCGGGTAATCCTCGGCAAAGGCGAGTGCGCGGCGGATGTCGCTGGCCCGATCCATCACCATGAT
>JANQMI010000177.1 GCA_028280165.1 Oceanicaulis sp.
CCAAGCGGGTCCAGCGAGGCCTCACCGCCCGCTTGCACCGCATAGCGGCGCGGATCGTCATCAAACCCTGCGGTCAGGCGCACAGATTGGCCCGCTTGCAGGCCCGGATCGGGCTGAACGCTGAACGGGTTATCGGTAATAAACGCGTCGGCGATATGCAGCACCGTTGTGGGGTGACCCACCCCGGGCGAATAACTGCCCACCCAGATCTCATAGGCTCCTGCGGCCGCATCGCTCAGGGTCAGGCCGGGATTATTGCCGTCCGCCCCATCATCATTGCAGCGTATGCGGCCGTCCGGGCCGCGGACCACAAGGGTCAGGTCTTCATCGGCACCGGCGGCCATGGAGACCGTGCCGGCCTCGCCCAGAATAAGACGCGCACTGGGCGCGGGACTGATATAGCCGCTGCATCCGCTGGACAGCCAGGAGGCTGGCATGGCCCCGGCCGCCAGGACGACCAGGCTAGCCGGACGTTCGCCCGGCGACCAAGTCACATCGCCATAGGCCGGCGGACCTTCAAAGCTTTGGCCGAAAGCCGTCGAGGACATCGCGGCCCATAGGCCTGCAGCGAGCAAAATCCGCATGGAGTGGCTCCTTATTCGTAGGACATGTGTGAGCGGCCGGTGCACGCCGTGATTCAGACCGTCTACTGGCTGGTGACTTCAGAAATATACAAAGTCGCCGACTGCAGGCTGGCGCTGGCATAGGTGCCCACCCAGATGTCGTACTGGCCAGAGCCTGGATTAGAGAAGCGGTAAGACGGGTTCAGGCCATTGCCGCTGTCGTCATCGCAATACCAGCGCCCGTCTGGGCCGTTGATCACCAATGTGGTGTCGCTGTCGGAATTCACCGAGAAGATCAGCGGGAAAGTCGAGCCAGCCGAATAATTCACCCGATAGTCCGGTGCACTGGCCACGTAACCGCGGCAGCCCCCGCCCAAACCGGAGGCATCAATGCTGCCCCCTGAGCTCAGATTCACCGTGCGGGGATCATTGGTAAAACCGGAATTCAAGCTGGTTGAGCCATAGGTGGGCGGCAGCGAGAAGTCCTGTGCAACTGCCGCTCCGGCAGTCAGTCCAGCAATCATAGTGCTCGCAGCAAGTCGTCGAAGCATGTGGGTCTCCTTCCCCAAAAGGTGTCAGTCCCGTTCAAACCGGGCATTCAATGTGCCGGGCCACAGCCTTGCGGCCCGGAGGTCGGTCAAGGCTTACTTCCCGCTCGGGCCGTGGCCGAGCGCGATTTCGGAAATGCGTAGCGTGGTGCCTTGGCTGCCTTGTGAATACGTCCCGACATAAATGTCGTAGATCCCGCTGGTGCCCGGCGGGAAGCTGATCCCGGCATCGGTGCCATCGGCATCATCATTGCAGCGCCAATTCCCGTTCGGATCATTGATCGCCAGCGTCGTATCGGCCGACCCGGAGGTGTAGATATGCAGGTCGCTGGACCCCGAATAATTCAGCTGCAGGGTCGGCTCGGCGGTAATGTAGCCATTGCAGTAATCGCCGGAGCTGATGGCGCTATTGGCGCTGATCGATCCCCCCGCCATCACCGAAATCTGGTGCGGGTCCGGCAGATAGCCGCCATACAGATCCACATTGCCATACCGGGCGGGTAGGCTGATATCGACGCCCGAGCGCACCGCATATCCGCCCAGGCCCTGGCCGGCGCGGGTGTGTTCGCCGATTTCGGAGATGAACAGGGTGGCCGGAACGCCTGCGCCTGACGAATAGGTCCCAACCCAGACGTCGTAACGGCCCGATTGCGGATTATCAAACCGCACCAACGGGTTCAAAGGCTCCGCTGCGCCATCATCGTCGCAATACCAGCTGGTGTCGGGTCCATTGATGACCAGGGTCGTGTCGCTATCGGAATCCACGCTGAAAATCAGCGGAAAGCCACTGCCAGCGGTGTAATAGACCGAGAAATCGGGCGCATTGGCGATCGAGCCCCGGCAGCTTGAAAACCGGGTCTCAGCCCGGATCGAGCCGCCTGCGGTCAGCGTGCGCACCTGCGGATCGGGAATAAAGCCGGCTTCTAGCGTGATCGAGCCAAAAGCTGGCGCTTCGGTATAATCCTGCGCGGTCGCAGCCGATCCGGCGGCAAGCGCACAGAGTCCGGCTGTGAGATAAGAAAGTGTTTTCATCTGTGTCCCCTATTGATGATCGGGCGCTCCAGCGGCACGCCGCCGGAAAGGCCTGAGAATAAAATCAATCCCTGAGGCGAGCTTACGTCCTTCGTTCCTCAAATTCCAACGATACCTTGCGGTAAGGCGAAACTGGGGCGCAATGACGCATTATTTATGGGGGTATCGCAATGCAAGCGCACGCCGCGCAAGAAAAACCCCGCCAGCGCAAATGCGGGGCGGGGCTTGTCTAATGTCGATGCTTGCGCAGGCGAATGACTAGCGCGGTGCCATCACCATAATCATCTGGCGGCCTTCGAGCTTGGGCTCGAGCTCCACCTTGGCCACTTCGTCAAAGTCGGCCTTCACGCGCTGCATGACGTCCATGCCGCGGCTCTGGTGGGCCATTTCACGGCCGCGGAAGCGCAGGGTCACCTTCACCTTGTCGCCGTCTTCAAAGAAGCGGGTCATGGCTTTGGTTTTCACCTGATAATCGTGCACGTCGATGTTCGGACGCATCTTAATTTCTTTGACGTCCTGGGTTTTCTGCTTCTTGCGCGCTTCGGCTTTTTTCTTCTGTTCCTGATATTTCAGCTTGCCGTAATCGATAATCTTACAGACAGGCGGATCAGCGTTGGGGGACACTTCCACAAGGTCCAGCCCCGCTTCCTCGGCAGCTTCTAGCGCGGCTTCAACGGGCATAATGCCCTGTTTTTCACCCTCTTCATCGATGAGGAGAACCCGGGCGGTCCGGATTTCTCTATTAATTCGCGGGCCTTCCTTCTTGGGCGGCGGCGCGGCGTGCGGACGTCGAGCTATGCGTCTTCTCCATGGTGACTGCAGGTCAATTGAAGCGACAAGGATACCTCATCCTTGCGCAGGGAAACAGCGAATATCGCGATCAGGGTTGTAAGATCAAGCATCTCACGCCGCATGGGCGTTATGCTCAAAGCCGCCCGCACAGCGCATGGCCTGCACCGCTTCGGGGGCGCTGATCTGAGCCAGGGTCGGGGCGAACATCATCACGGTGGGCAAACGGCCGCGCGGCGCGGTCTCCACTGGCGCGCGCTCGCCGGCGTTAAACTGAACCGCAGGGGCCCCGGCGGCCACCAGCAGGTGGAGCAAAGGCACATCCTCGCCAAAGGCAAAACTGGCCTGTCGGCCAAGGCCTGCCAGCTGAACCAGATCGGCGCGCCCGGTCAGGTCGCGGGCACCGGGCACCATCTGGGCCACATAGCGCCCCAGCTCGCGCGTCGTGGGCCCGCCAATGACCACCGGCTCCACATCCTGTTCGATCAAATCATGGGCCAGCGAGGCCCAGCGTTCCTTGGGCCAGCGCAGCGGGGGTGAGCTGTCATCGCCCGCCGGCGCAAACAGCGCGAACTTGCCATGCAGCCCGAAATAGGCCGGGTCGAGCGTGCGCGAGCGCTTGGCCACAAAGTCTACCCAGTCGAGATCGGGCGGTTCGGCTTCGCCCAGGCGCACTTCAGCGGGGCCTTTCAGACCGGCCGCAGCCAGCTTGCCGGCCATCTGATCGAGCGGGTGGCCGTCTTCAAGCGCGCCGGGGGCCGCATCGACCCAGCCGCCTTTGGCAAAGCGCGCCGCGTTGCGGATTTTCTTGCCCGCCTGGCCGGCGCCCAGATCATAGATGAGGTCGAAGCGCGAATTGCGCGCCGCTTTCAAGCGATCGAAAAACCCCTGCTTGGCCGTGGCGGCCAGTTCCGCCTCGACCGCATCGAAATAGGGGCAGTGTTTGAGCAGTTTCTCGAACTCCTCACCGCACAGCAGCGTGATGCGCGCTTTGCGGTGATGCTCCCGGATGGCGCGCGCACCAGCGAGCATCCGCACAACCTCGGCCAGGCCGCCATCGTGCAGGATCAGAATCTGTTCTTTTTGCGGTTCGCTCATCGCCATGGCGCTACTCTATTAGCTCGCGATAAACCCGCAAGGTGGCGGCTTGAAGCGATTGGGTCGAGAACTGCGCTGCAATGCGAGCCCGTGACGCTTTTGCCATAGCGGTGGCGGCGCTGGGCTCCAGATCCAGGGCCTGACCCAAGGCGTCGCGCCATGGCTCAACCTGGCCCGGCTCGGCCAGCCAACCGGCGATGTCCGGCGCGACGACCTCCATCGCGCCGCCATGCCGGCTGGCGATAACCGGACGGCCCATGGCCTGGGCCTCAGCCGCAGTCCGCCCAAAGGCTTCCGGGTCGAGCGAGGGGCAAACCACCACGTCCGCTGCGGCGTAGGCGCTCGCCATGTCGCGCGCATGGCCAGGCAGGGCAAGGCGGATACCGTTCGCTTCCGCTGTAGACGTCAGCTCATCGACATAGTCGGTGCGCCCCTGGGCATCGCCTAAGCAGACCAGCACGCAGCGATCCTTGCCCTCAAACGCGGCCAGCACCTCAAGGAAAAAGGCTTGGCCCTTCCATCGGGTCAGGCGGGCCGGCAATAGGATGATGCGATCGGCGTCGCGCGCGCCCCAGCTGTCGCGCAAGGCGGCCACCGCCTCATCCGTCACCCCAGTCGGGTCCATCAGTGATAGATCAACGCCGCGTGGGATCACCCGCAGGCGGTCTGCACCGACGCCATGCTCAGCGCGCACATGGTTGGCAATGAACTTAGAATTGGCGATCACCCGCTCACCGGCCGCCATCACCGCATTATAGCGCCGTTTCAGCGACGATTTGGCGTTATAGGTGCCATGATAGGTCGTCACATAGTGCACGCCCGCACGCCGGGCCGCCCATTTTGCACTCCACGCTGGCGCACGGGACCGGGCGTGGATGATGTCGATGCCCTCACGGCGCGCAGTCCCGGCCAGCCGCCCAGCATTCATCCAGATCGACACCGGGTTCTTCGTCTTCATATCCAGGCGCACCAGCTCACCGCCCACCGCCTTGAGATCCGCCTCCAAGCGTCCGCCTCGGCTGGCCACCAGGGCCCGGCCGCCGGATGCAATAATCGCTTCGGCCACTTCGATTGTGGTCCGTTCCGCGCCGCCGGCGTTCAGCTCTGGGATGACTTGGAGGATATTCACTTGGCGCTCTACCTGGGCACTCGCGGGGCTTGCCGCAAGCTCTAAAGCCCGTCACATACCGCTCTGACGCCGCCGAGCCAACGCGAAAGGACTGCCCAATGTCTGAGATACAGCGTCTAGACCGCGGGGACGGCCACCAAATCGCCTATGTGAAACACGCCGGTGAGGGCCCGACCGTGGTCTTTCTGGGCGGCTTTCGCTCCGACATGACGGGCACCAAAGCCATGCATCTCGATGCCTGGGCGCGGGACGCGGGGCGGTCCTTCCTGCGCTTTGACTATTTTGGCCATGGCCAATCCAGCGGGGACTGGGCGGACGCCACCATCACCCGCTGGCGCGACGATACGCTCGCCGCGCTGGACCAGCTCACCGACGGCCCGCTCGTGCTGGTAGGCTCATCCATGGGCGGATGGATGGCGCTTCTGGCCGCGATGGACCGGCCAGACCGCGTCCAAGCCCTTGTGCTGATCGCCCCTGCAGCGGATTTCACCGAAGCCCTGATGTGGGAGCAATTTCCGTTGCATATTCGCGAAGCCATTGACACCGACGGCGTCTGGATGGCCCCCAGCGCTTATGGCGATCCCTATCCGATCACCAAAGCCCTGATCGAAGATGGCCGCCAATGGTCGATCCTGAACGCGCCCATCCCGGTAACCTGCCCCATCGAAATTATCCAGGGTTATGCCGATCCGGATGTGCCCTGGACCCATGCGATGCGCACGGTGGATGCGTTGGATAGTCCGGACATCACGATCACGCTGACCAAATCCGGCGATCACCGGTTATCGGGCGAGGCGGATCTGGCGCGGTTGGTGGAGGCGGTGGAGCGGGTCTCGCGCTAGCCCGCAGGGACGCCCGCTCGGATTTCAGCGAGGTGATTGCGCTCGGCCTCCAATCCCGCTCCGCCCCGCTGACCTGCAGGGCCTTTAAGCGTGACCACCGTCATGTCGGGGTGAGCCCTCCCTCAACACCCCGCCTGCGACCTTCAGCTCTGGCCTCGATTGGACGGATGGCGCGACACCACCCCGCCACGGACGGCGATCACGAATGAGCGTTCACTCCAGTGCCGTTGGCGCGGGCGTCAGCACCGGCCCAGTTTTAACGCGCTGCCATAACAGGTCCCAGACCCATCCGGGTGAGTGAGCGTTCACTCATAAGAGCCTTGTCGTGAGCCTTTTGGGAGCCTTGAGCTCTGTGCCTTGGGGCGGTGTGGAATTGGGGTTGGGCGTGCGGGACTAGGGTTCAAGGCTCAAGTTTGGGGCCCGAGACTAGGGTTCGAGGTTCAATGTTCAAGGCTCGGTGCCCAACCCGATTGGTGTCGTCCTGCGCTCTGGAGCGGGCGTGTTCAGCCCTCACTTGGGGCCTCGACGCAGGCGTGTGGCGGTCACTCAACGCGGCATGTTGCCAGTGCGGCAACGCCCACACCCAAACGGGCACAGGCCGAACGAGACACAGTTCGAACGAGACACAGGCCGACCTTTGTGAGTGAGCGCTCACTCACCCTGCTTTGCGTGGGGCCTTCTTAGAACCTTGAGCTCTGTGCTCCGGGCGTGCGGGAATGGAGTCATGGCCGAAGGCTGAGTGTTTGGGGCTCAGGTCTCAATCCCAGTGGTCCTTCACCAAGCGCTCTGTGATCGACGCTTCAGCCCTCCCCTGGAGCCTTCTCGAAGGCGGGTTGCGGTCACTCAAGGCGGCATAGGGCGAGGCCGGCAAAATAGCGGGCGTGGGGCCAAAACAGGGCGCAGCTCGACCTTGGTGGGTGAGCGCTCACTCATGAAAGCCTTGCTGAGAGCTTTTCCGAGCTTTGAGGTCTGCGCCTTGGGGTGTGGGGCGGGAAATGCGGCTTCAGGGTTCAAGGCTCAAGTCTTGAGCGCAGTCTACCGTTCAGGGTTGAGAGTTCAGGGCTTGACCTTCAATCCCAATGGGTCTCGCCAAGCGCTCTGGCGCGCGCGCTCAGCCCCCCGTGGACCCCCACGCAGGGGGCAAAGCCATTTAAGGATGCATATTGCCAATGCGGCAACGCCCACATCCAAACGGGCACGGCCCGAATGGGTACAGACCGACCTTTGTGAGTGAGCGCTCACTTACTTTGAGGTTGGCTCCTATCCGTTCGCGGATGAAAACTAGAGCGTTGAGCGGGGAGGCTGGATCGCCGGAGGGGTGTTTTTTGGCGCTTAAGGCTCTGTGTTTGGAGCTTTGGTTTCAGAGCGCCCGTCCCAGGTCGAAGTGGCTCAGCGCACGAGGCTTGGCGACCTGCCGACCGCCTCCAGCAATCCATGCAAGCCAGTGAGTGAACGCTCACTCACTTAGGCGGGTCTCTGCTTCTGCCGACGTGACGATCGGGGTGCGAGGTTTAGGGATCAGGCCGGGGTGGCCGGAGGTCTGGGCCCTGAGCTTCAGGCGTAGAGCTTCAGGCCCGGAGTTCAAGCCCAGATCTCAAGACCCATAGTTCGAGGCTTGGCGTTCATGGCCAGGAGCTCTAGGCCTGGCGTTCTGGATCGGGGGCTCAGGGTTCGGCGTCCACAACTCAGGGCTCTGCCGCCCCCGTTCAACGTCAAAGGGCTTATACCGCGCCGTCTCTAACCCCGCATAAGCCTGGTCCTAATGACGCCGCCAGATCCCGTCGCAGACGACCATTCGTGAGTGAGCGCTCACTCATGGATGGGGCGGGCACCTAGTCTTGCGCGGACGAATCCTCGCGCGCGGCGCGACTTGGGGGCGGCGGTGGAGCGGGTTTGGCGTTCGCGGGCGAAGCTGTATCGGCGTGGAACCTAGGCCTTGGCCTTGACGGCCTTGCGCCAGGCGCGAAGGTCAGCGCCATGATTGAGCAGCGCGGCCATCGCCTCTTGAACGCGTTTGGTTCGCGTCGGGGCTGTTTTGGCGGCGCGCACATGTTGGGCCAGCATCCGCTTTTTGCCCGGTGTCAGCGCCTCCCAAAGCCGGGTTGCGGCGTCTGACGCACGGACCGCATCGTTCAGCTCAACAGGCACATCGACATGGTCCTGATCTGCAATGCGAAAGCGCATTTCGACCGGGTCGCCGAGCTTGGCTCCGCTGCCCTTTAGAACGGCGGGTGCGACGATCACATAGTGCCGGCCGTCACCTGTGGGCATGAATGCATTCTCCACCGGCATGTCGGCAATCTCCCCCTCAACCCGCAAGCGCGGATGTTTCGCCAGGGGCAGCCGCGCGCGGATGTCATCGGGGACCATGATCACGGTGTACCCAATGACCCGGTCTTTCCCGACGCCAAATCTCTCAAGTTCGGCTTCAAAAACGTAAGGGAAATATGGTGTGCCGGTCATGCGGCCTCCAGCGGCCCCTCACCCTAGTCGCGCAACTCCAGCGTCACCGGGGCATGGTCGGACGGTTTTTCCCAGCTTCTGGTGTAGTCCCACACGCGGAAGGTGTCGCGGCCGCCAGTGAGAGCGGCGCTTTCGAGGGTGGGCGAGACCCAGATATGGTCCAGCCGCCGCCCTCGATTGGATTTCTTCCAGTCCCGGTTTCGATAGCTCCACCAGGTGAAGATTTTTTCCGGCTCCTCGATCAGCGCGCGGGCGACATCGATGAACTGGCCTGCATCGCGCACCCGGTCCAGGGCTTCGGTTTCCACCGGCGTGTGGGAGACGACTTTCAGCAATTGCTTGTGGGACCACACATCATGTTCGCGTGGCGCGATATTCAGATCGCCGACGAGTACAATGTCTGAGCCGTCCTTGGCCCGGCTGGCGGCATAGCCTTCCAGCGTGTCCAGGAAGTCCAGCTTGTGTTTAAAGCGCGGATTGGTGTCGGGGTCCGGCTCATCGCCGCCGGCGGGGATGTAGAAATTCTGGATCTCTACGCCATCGATCTTCACACGCTGAAACCGGGCCTCACCGCGCGGGCAGAGCGCGTCGTTTTCCAGCTCTTCGAGGGGCAGTTTCGATGCGATCGCGACACCATGCATGCCCTTCTGACCCACAATAGCGATATGGGGATAGCCCATCTCTTCGAACGCCGCGCGGGGGAATTGATCGGGCAGGCATTTAATCTCCTGCAAGCAGATCACATCGGGATTGGCGTCTTCAGCCCACTGGGCCACCAGCGGATGGCGCATGCGGATCGAGTTGATATTCCAAGTCGCAATGGTGAGCGCGCCCATGCTGGTCCGTCTCTCTGATCTAAAGGATGTTGTAGGTTGAGCCCGCCACGCCCACCGGCCAGCGCCCGCGCACATAAAGCCGCCAGCGAGCCAGGAAAGGATGGGTCGGCTCATCGTCCTCGGCTTCGGCCAGGATCACCAGGGCCGCCCCATTGGCCGCTTGGACCAAACCCCCGGCCGCGGCGTTGACCACCGTTTCGTCATAGACGTCATCCAGCGCGGCGCTGGCCTCGGCAGCGTCACGGGCGGCATCTCCGATCTTCGACGCGATCAGAGCCAGGGCCGCTTCAAGGGCCTGTTGATCCAGCCGCTCCAGCACCTGGTCCACCAGGCCGGTGCGCAGCATCTCTTCGGCTTCCCAGGCCATGGGATCGCGATCGAGGGTTTCAGCCGCCGCGACCGCGTCTGACCAGTCGGCCAGCGAGGCCGCATCGGCGTCCGGAAAGCCCAGCCCGTCCAGATAGGCGCGCGCCAGCGCCTGCTCGCGGGGGTCGAGCGGTTCGCCCAGGCGGGAGAAATAGGCGGGGTCATTGATCGACTCGGCAAACGCCTTCGCTTTGTAAAGCAAAGGAATTTCGTCGAGTAACCGCGCGATCTCGTCTTCGGTGCCGTCCAGGCCCCCTGACGCCTCTGGATTCTGGTAGAAAGTCATAATCCCATACTTAGCCCGCCTTGGGCGGTATCGCACGCGGCAAACTGCATCGGAAACGAAATCAGAGGCCAGTATGGGCGCCCGGCAGGGAGGGGTGCGTTCTGCCGGGCGCCGCTCTGTCAACGCGCGCTCCGGGGTGTGAGCACACGCCGCGCGCCGAAGTTGGGGGTCTTCAGCGCAGTGCGATCCCGAGCCGCCGCGGGGGGACGGCGCATGAAGCTCAGGAGCAGCCCGTGGGCTGCAAGTGCATTTGTGCCACAAGCTTGGCACTTTGTTCAATTAAATTCGTGAAAGGATTTGCGTGTGATATTTTTATCGCGCTCACTCGGATTTGCGACAAATTGGACACGCGCCTCAAGGGCTTAGCGCTTGGGGGCTCGGAGGGCTAGCCGACCGAGCTTCCGCTTTCGGGTTCCGCAAAGCGCTCCAGCTCGTCCATCGGCATGGGCCGTCCGAAGAGATAGCCCTGGGCCAGCGTCGCCCCCAGGCCGCGCAGCTGGGCATATTGCTCAGCGGTCTCGACGCCTTCAGCCACCGTTTTCAGCTTCAGCGACTTGGCCAGCGCCAGAATGGTCTCCACCACGACACGGGCGTGATCATCATTGCTCATATCGCGCACAAAGGTCTGGTCGATTTTAAAGACGTCAAACGGCATGCGCGTCAGATAGGACAGGCTGGAATGGCCGGTGCCGAAATCATCGATGGCGAAGGTCACGCCCATTTCGCGCAGCGGTTCGATCTGTTTGATGACCCGCTCGGGATCGCGCATGGCGGTGGATTCGGTGAGCTCCAACTCCAGCATTTCGGGGGGGAGCCCGGATTCCTGCAGCGCGTCGAGCACGGTGTCTGCGAAGGTCTCGCTTTCAAACTGCATGGCCGAGACATTCACGGCCACGGGAACGCTATGGCCCTTCAGCATCAGGCCGGCGGCTTCCTTACACGCCCGGCGCAGGACCCAATCGCCAATCTCACCGATCAGGCCGCATTCTTCCGCGGCCTGAATAAAGGCCCCCGGAGACAACAGGCCGGCGGTCGGATGTTGCCAGCGCACCAGCGCTTCAGCGCCGGACAGCGCGCCGTCCACCATGCCCACCTTAGGCTGGTAGAAGACCACCAGCTGGTCTTCGCGCACCGCCTCGCGCAACTCGTTTTCCAGGACCAGGCGCTCAAAGGCGCTCTGGTTCATCGAGCTTTCGAAGAATTGACAGGCATTGCCCCCGTCGCGCTTGGCTGCGGCCATGGCCAGGTCGGCATGGCGCAAAAGCGTTTCCGGATCGGCGCCATCGCGCGGAAAAACCGCAGCGCCAACTGACAATCCCAGGAAGACCTGGTGGCCGGAAATTTCAAACGGCCGGCGCACCGCATCAATCACCCGGCGGGCCAGGCGCGCGGCGTCGGACGCATCGCGCAGCCGCGGCATCAGGATGGTAAATTCATCCCCGCCCAGGCGCGCTACCATGGAGGGGCCGGCGCTGGTGTCGCCATTGGCCAGATCCCAAGCCCGCGCAGCTTCGCGCAGGCGGCGGCCCACCGCTTCCAGCAGGCGATCGCCTTCGCCAATGCCCAGCGAGTCGTTGACCCGCTTAAAGCGATCCAGATCTAAGAAGAGCAGGGCCCCTTCGCAATTATGCTCCGCCGCATCGCGGGCCACCTGCTCGAGCTCTTTTCTAAAGCGCTCCCGATTGGGCAGCTCGGTGATCATGTCCACATAGGCCAGGCGGTGGACGCGTTTCACACTGGCGTCCAGGCGCGCAAACATGCGGTTAAAGGCGTTGGCCAGGACTTCCAGCTCATCGCCGGTTTGAACATCAATACGCAGATCGAGCTTGCGGGAGCTGGCCAGGCGGGCGGCTTCGGTCAAGCTGCGAACCGGAGCCAGCGCCTTTGCGATTAAGAAAGCCACCAGCGGCAAGAAGACCACCAAGGCCCCCAGAGCCATCAGGAATTGGCGGGTCATGATGGCACTGGCCGGCTCGGCCACCGCGCTCAGCGGTACGGTTGCAACCACGGCACCGACCAGGCGGCCCTCATGGAAAACCGGTTCGGCGACCCGGATGATTTCGCCAATGGTCTCGATGCGGGTATCGACTGCGCCCAGGGCAGACTGGACCAGGTGATCGGCCGCCCGGTCGCCCACTGCAACGTCAGCTGGTCCCGTTGTGGCCAGAACCCGGCGGTTCACGTCTGCGGCGTAGACCGCGGTGACATCGTCGCGGGCTGCGAACTGGTCCACCACAGAGGCGAGTCGCGCATCATTGCGCACGCGGACATAAGCGGACGAATTAGAGGCAAAGAGCTCGGTGATCAGCTCGGCATGGCGCAGGGCCGCTGCACTATTATCGGCGCGTTTGAGCTGAAACTCGATCCCCATGAGCACGGCCGTGGCCGCGACCAGAATGATGCCGCAGAGCAGGGTGAATTTCATCACCAATGAGCGCATGACCCGCGCGAATGCGTGCCTGATCGGCGCCATGGGGCCCCCGAAAATCCGTGTCGCGCACCGGGTGTGCGCAGAGGTTCATCGGTGACCCTAAAGGCGACACACTGAAAATCCGGTTAAAGCCCTGCGCGAACCTTTCGCAACGTCTCTGGGGCGTTTCCAAGCCGGTTGCGACGGCGCTGAACGGGCGGCGCTGGCCGATGTTCAAGACGGTTTCGGGCGGGGTCCGGGCAGCGTGATCTCGTAGGTGGTTTCGTAGGGCTTAAACCCCGCGCGCTCATAGGCCGAGACCGCGAGCGCGTTGTTGGCCAGCGTACAAATGCGCAAGCGCGTCACCGAGGGGTCTTTGCCAAAATGGGCTTTCGCTGCGTCCAGCAGGCGTTGGCCAACGCCCTGGCCTCTATGATCCTCAGCAACGAAGAGGTCGCTGATATAGCCGCACCGATTGGACGCCTCTGTTTCCAGGGTCGATGCACTGATCTCCACCCAAAAGCAGATGAACCCGACAAGCTGGCCATCCACCAGGGTCACCAGCATGGCCCCACCCTGGTCAGCCGCGCGTGCGCTGAAGTCAGAGACATAGTGCGCGCACAGATCGTGATCGGCTGGTTTACGCGTATCATGCAGCGCCACTTCATGGGCCTGGAGCTGGGCCAGAAACGCGACAACACCCGGGCGATCGGTGTCGCGCGCCGCTCTGATCTGAAGTGGATCTGCCATAGCCACACTCTCGCTGCGCGTGTCGCGGGCGCTCGGATCGCGATCTTGCGATCTAGGCCTCGGTGAGCACCACGCCCTGGCTGGCGGCCAACGCCTTGAGCTCGGTTTGTGGACGCGCGCCGATATGGGAGATGATTTCGCTGGCCGCGATCACGCCGAGCTTGCCACAGCTTTCCAGATCCATGCCGCGCGCATAGGCCGACAGGAAGCCGGCGGCAAACAGATCGCCAGCTCCGGTGGTGTCTTCGACTTTGGCCACATCGCCGGCTGGCACGCTGGCTTCATAGTCGCCTGAGACGATGACCGCGCCTTTCTCGGACCGGGTGACAGCGGCGACGCGCGTTTCTGCGCGGACCGCAGCCAGGGCCTCTTCGAAGGTCTCCACCTGATAGAGCGACTTCAATTCAGCTTCGTTGGCGAGCAGCACATCAATATGGTTCTTCACCAATTGGCGGAAGCTGTCGCGGTGGCGCTCCACACAAAAAACATCCGACAAGGTCAGGGCCACACGCCGATCATTGGCCTGGGCGATCTCGGCGGCCCGCACAAAGGCGGTCTTCGCTTCGGGGCGGTCAAACAGATACCCTTCCAGGAAAGTCACGGTCGACGCCTTGACCAGCTCGGGGTCGATATCGCTGTCGGCAATCAGAGCCGAGGCCCCCAGGAAGGTATTCATCGCCCGGCGCGCATCCGGCGGAACGGCAATCAGGCAACGCGCTGTCGCCGGACCGCCTTCCAGCGGGGCCGTGTCGTAGTGAACGCCTGCCGCGCGCAAATCGTGGGCAAAGACCTCGCCCAGCTGGTCTTTGGCGACTTTTCCAATATAAGCCCCGCGCGCGCCCAGGCTGGCCACGCCGGCCAGCGTGTTGGCGGCCGACCCGCCGGATATCTCTTCGCCCGGTGGAAAGGCCGCATACAGCTCTTCGGCGCGCAACTCGTCGATCAGCAGCATCGCATCTTTGGCCAGGCCATGGTCTGCGATGAAGGCCTCGTCGACGCGGGCGAGCACGTCCACAATGGCGTTGCCAACGCCCAGCACGTCGTAGCGAATTTCAGTCATGGAAGAGTCTCAAACAGGTCGGAAAGGAAAGGGAAGGCGGGAGTTAGCGCGCCGCAGCCTGCTTCACAAGGCGGGATTCACAAAGGCCGGGTCTCACGCCCCCATTCACAAGCCCCGTTCACAAGCTCTGATCTTCGGGCTATCTCGCAGGCCCTGATCTGATGGAGCCTGACCATGCCTGCTCGCCCGCGCGTCTGCTTTCTTACCTCCGCCGATATGATGAAGGGGCGGACCGGCGCACGCGAAGACTGGTTTGAATATGATCTGGAATTTGGCGCTCTGTCGCGCGCCTGCGAGGCCGCCGGCATCGACCTGGTCAGCTGTATTTGGGATCAAGCCTTCGATCAGGACGCGTTTGACGCCTTCATGATCGGAACGGTGTGGGACTATCCGCCCAAGCAACAGCTTTTCCTGGACACCCTGGATAGCCTGAATACCAAGGCTCCCGTGCTCAATCCGCCGGCGGTCGTACGCTGGAATATCGAAAAGGCCTATCTGCGCCAGCTTGACGAGGCCGGAGCCCCGTCTGTGCCCACACTCTGGCGGGACGCCGCCACCCCTGACGCCATTGGTGAAGCGTTTGACGTCTTTGGCAGCGATGAAATCGTCGTGAAGCCCCAGGTTGGTGCCGGGGCGTGGCGTCAGGCGCGGATCAAAAAGGGAGAGCCGCTTCCGGCGTCCGATCAGCTGCCGCCCGCCGCCGCAATGCTCCAGCCATTCCTGCCGAGCATTCCGGTCGAAGGTGAATACTCGCTGATGGTGTTTGGCGGCCAGATCTCCCATGGCCTCGTGAAAAAGCCGAAATCGGGGGACTACCGCGTCCAATCCATCTATGGGGCAACCGAAGCGGTCTGGGAGCCCTCACAGGAAGAACGCGCCGTCGCGCTTCAGGTGCTGCATGCGGCTGAAGCGATCACTGGTGAAGAAGACCTGCTCTACGCGCGCATCGACATGGCCCGCGGCCTGGACGGCAAGCTGGCCGTCATGGAGCTGGAAGTGATTGAGCCCTATTTCTACCCCGAACAGGGCCCGGATATGGGCACGGTGTTTGTCGAGGCCCTCAAGCGCAAGCTGTGAGGGCTGTCTGGCTGGCTCCTGCACCTCCCTACCTCTCTTTCCCGACGCAGGTCGGGACCCAGGGATCACAAGATGCTGCGCTTGACGGCTCTGGGCCCCGGCCTTCGCCGGGGAAGAGAAAGTTGTTTTATAGACACCTCTCCTTCGTCATTCCCGCGAAAGCGGGAACCCAGAGCCATTGAATTCCGCGCTTTGCCAACCCTAGGTCCGCACCTGCGTGGGCATGACGCGGGGTGCGGCTAGGTCCCAACGCCGCCTGAAAACCGCTCAATCAGCTTTTCCGGATCGTAGTGGAGCGGGGCTGTCGGCCGGAACATCCAGGCCAGATAGCCTCCGATCACCAAGAAGGGGAAACCGGCCACGGTGAGCAAGGCGCTTTCTTCCACCAGGGCGAACCATCCCATGAAGGCCAGTGCGATGGCGGCCATGGTGACCCCCAGCCCGGCCATGATCAGCTTAAAGCCCATGGACTGACCCTCCACAAAACTCAGCTGATCAAATCGCGGACGTAAGGCTTCATGGAGCGCCACCATGAGGGTTTGAAACGCCACCACATTATCGTCGAACCCGCCCTTTTGGGCCCGGCGGCTGCCAAAGACGATGTCACCGGCCGGGCCCGTGACCCGGCAGACCACCTGGCTTTGCGAACCGGCCATCTCCACGGCCAGCCTGACCTGGGTGACGTCCGAAAGCGCGATTCGGCGCACCAAACGGTCCTCGGTCCAGCTTTCCAGCCTGTCCGCATACAGCGTCAGGGTTTGCGCCGGTTGTAGCGGATTGCGCTGATCGGCCATATGGGCCAAGGGTTTGTCGTCCATCACTGGCTCTCCGGCGATCATAAAGCGCTTGCCCGATGGGGCTGAAACAGGTCAGCTTCATCTGTATGACGACCGCGCGAAAATTTCTGGTGATCGCCGACGGCTCAGATGAAAGCCGAACTGCGGCATACTTCGCCGCACGCCGGGCACGCAAGACCGGAGGCAGTGTGGCTATCCTCGGCGTGGCGACGATGGAAGGCGGGTTCGAGCACTGGCTGGGCGTTGGCAATGCCATGCGCGCCGAAGCGATGGAGGCTGCCGAAGCCGCGGTGGAGAGCCTGGCTGAAGATGTTGAAGGCGTGATGGAAGTCCGCCCCGAGCTTCACCTGAAAGAGGATGATCTCGTCAAAGCCCTGTGCGATTTGCTCGAGGCCGACGACGACATTGCCATTCTGGTCCTGGGGGCGAGGCCCCATGGCGAGGATCCGGGCCCGCTTGTGGAGGCTCTGGCGAGTGGCAAGGGCCTGTTTGCCGGCCGGCGAATTCCGGTCACCGTCGTGCCAGGCGGTTTGTCAAAAGACGCGATCAAAGCCCTCGCCTGACCGCGGTCACCGCCTAGATTTAGCGCTCAGGCCCTTGCGTATTGACCGCGCACAGTCCACCTGTGGGTGGATCAATACCCCACTGTCACACTCGGATACTGCCATGTTCATCCAGACCGAACCTACCCCGAACCCGGACACGCTGAAATTCCTGCCAGGTCGAGACGTCGCGCCAGACACACCGCGCGAGTTCGCCACCCCTGAAGAGGCCGAAGGCTCGCCCCTGGCGCGGGATTTGTTTGCGGTGGAAGGGGTCGTCCGGGTATTTGCCGGCGCGGATTTCGTGTCGGTGACTAAGGCTGAAGGCGTGGAGTGGATCCATATTCGGCCTGCGGTACTGGGCGCGATTGCCGATGCCCTTGAGTCCGACAGCCCCTTGTTCGAAGCGGCCGAAACGGACGGGCATGCGGCCTATGACGGCGAGGCCGAATGCATCGTTAAAGAGATCATCGATGTCATCGACACCCGGGTCCGGCCGGCGGTGGCGCGTGATGGCGGAGACATCACATTCCATGACTATGACGATCAATCCGGCGTCGTGCGCCTGCATATGCGCGGGGCCTGCGCCGGCTGTCCGTCATCGACCGCCACGTTGAAGCACGGCATCGAGAATTTGCTGAAGCATTACGTACCTGAAGTGACGGCTGTGGAGGCAGTGCTTTAAGGCGCTGGCTGAAGCGCCAATCGCACACTAGGTTTCTTCACAATCTTTATATCCCGCTCAAGGAGCTTTCCCCCATGGCCGATACCGGTGCACCGCTGGCGCTCGACGATCGTCACTCCATTTTGTCCGATCAGGCGCTGGATCAGCTCTTTCGCGGGGCTCGGACTTTCTATTCCTGGGAAGACAAAGACATCTCCGACACCACGCTGCGTGCGCTTTATGAGCTGCTGCAATATGGACCGACCAGCGCCAATCAGAGCCCGGCGCGCTTCCTGTTCTTGAAAGGCGAAAGCCAGAAGAAGCTGGTGCCGCACCTGATTGAACCCAATGTCGAAAAAACCGTTACAGCGCCAGTGACGGTCGTGGTCGCCTGGGACTGGAATTTCCACGAGAAGATCCCGACCCTCTTCCCGCATAACCCCGAAGCTAAGGACTGGTTTGCCTCCGATGAAGCGCGGTTCGAAAACGGCTTCCGCAATGGCTCGCTTCAGGGCGCTTATCTGATCCTGGCCGCCCGGGCACTGGGGCTCGATTGCGGCGCGATGAGCGGGTTTGACAAAGATGGTGTCGACGAGACCTTCTTTAAGGCGGACTCGCAGATGGGCAGCTGGCGTTCCAACTTCCTGGTCAATCTGGGCTATGGCACCACCGAGAAACTCTTCCCACGCTTGCCGAAGCTTGCCTTTGATGATGGCGCGAAGATTCTCGACTAAGCGCGATCGCCCCGCCCTCTCCTTTTCGGCAGGGCCGGGGTGGGCAGGCCGAACGGATCTGGCACTGACATCATGACCCAGCCCCTTCTTGTCATCGATACGGTCGGTCCCTGGTGCGCCGCAGCGCTGGACGTCGCCGGTCGGTTGCACGAAGCGGGCGCGGAGATCGGGCGGGGTCATGCGGAAGTCCTGGCCCCGATGGTTGAGGGCTTGCTGACCGAGGCCGGCCTTGCGGCACCAGAGCTTGCCCGCATTGGCGTCAACACCGGCCCGGGCAGCTTTGCGGGCACACGGGTCGGCGTCGCCTTTGCGCGCGGCCTCGCGCTGTCGACGGGCGCGCAGGCGGTGGGCGTGGGCCTGCTGCCGGCTTTGGCCCTCAGGGCCTGCCCCGACGCTGACCGCACCGTCTTGGCCATCCATGACGCCAAACGCGGGGATTATCTTTGGAGCGTGTTCGCGCCCGGTGAAACGCAAGCCCCCACCGAGCGCGGTCCCCTAAGCGCCGCGCAGACCACTGCCGCTGCCATTGCGCACCCTATCGTCACCGGCTCCGGGGCCGAAGCGATCGACGGCCCACCCTTTGATCCGGCCCCGCCTTTGGCCGCCCTCGTGTCGCTGACACGGCAAGCGCCGGCTGACGCGCCACCGCCCGCCCCGATCTACGCCCGCCCCCCAGATGCCAAGCCGGCCCGGTCATGAGCCCTCTGGTCTCGATCACCGAATATGGGGCAGAAGCCGCCTCGCTGTTTGCTCAGCTGCACGCGCAATGCTTCGGTGCCCCCTGGCCAGAGGCCGATTTCAAGCGCCTGCTGGCCTCGTCGGGCGTGGTGGGCCTGATCCTGGAGGCTGACCGCGTGCCGGTGGGCCTGGCTCTGATCCGCACCATTGCCGGGGAGTGCGAAATCCTGACGATTGCCATCGCCAAGGCTTCGCGCCGCAGCGGTCTCGGCGGCCAGCTGCTCACGGCCAGCGAAAACGCTGCGCGCCTGGCGGGGGCAAGGCGGATGATTTTGGACGTGTCCGAAACCAATACGCCCGCCATCAAGCTGTATGATCGTTCAGGCTATATCGAAGTGGGGCGTCGGACCGCTTATTACCGCGATGGGAGCGATGCCCGCGTGATGGCGCGCCGGCTGTAGCCGCTGTTCATGTATGGACATCCTGCCGCAGGCGCGGCTATCACATTAACCCTGTTGGCCTTGCACGAAGGACGCCCCATGCCCGATCGCATCGAAAAGCTCTGCGTCGAAAAAGGTTTGCGCATGACTGAGCAGCGCCGGGTCATCGCGCGCGTGCTGTCCCTGGCCGATGATCATCCCGATGCCGAAGAACTGCACCGCCGCGCTTCGTCCGTCGATAGCCGCATCTCACTCGCCACGGTGTACCGGACTGTGCGCCTGTTTGAAGACGCCGGCATTATCGAACGCCATGACTTCCGCGATGGCCGCTCGCGCTATGAAGAAGCGCAGGACGATCACCATGACCACCTGATCGATATGAATTCCGGTGATGTGATTGAGTTCTTCGACGAGGAAATCGAAGAGCTGCAGGAAAAGATCGCCAAGCGCCTGGGCTATAAGCTCGTCGACCACCGGCTGGAGCTTTACGGCGTGAAGATCAAGGATGGCGAGTAGGCGTTCGCGCTATCCTGACTCCGCTGAACGCTTGTCAGCACAGGCTGATCGACGCATATAGCGCTGCATGGAACTCATTAATCATCGGCCGACCAAGACCGCGGCCCCTGAAATGTCTGAAGAGGCAGCTGAGACTGCGTCTGCACTGAGCGCTGCACCGGTGAGCGACAGCGACAAGAAGCGTGTCTTCATCAAGACCTATGGCTGCCAGATGAATGTGTACGATTCAGAGCGTATGCGTGATCTGCTCGGCCCGCTGGGCTATGAGCCTGCGGATGCGCCTGAGGGCTCGGATCTGGTGATCCTGAACACCTGCCATATCCGTGAGAAAGCCGCCGAAAAAGTCTATTCAGAGCTCGGCCGGCTGCGCCCGCTGAAAGAGGCGAAAGAGGCCGACGGCTCGTCCATGACGATCACGGTGGCTGGCTGTGTGGCCCAGGCCGAAGGTGCCGAGATCAAGCGGCGCGCCCCGGTGGTTGATCTGGTGGTCGGGCCACAGACCTATCACAAGCTGCCCGAACTGATTGCCGAGGTGCACCGCGGCACCGGAGAAGCGCTCGATACCGAGTTCGAGGTTGAAGACAAATTCGACGTGCTGGCCACGCCGGAGCGCCAGATCGATGGTTTCTCCGCCTTCGTCACCGTCCAGGAAGGCTGTGACAAATTCTGCACCTTCTGTGTTGTGCCCTACACGCGCGGGGCTGAATGGTCGCGCCCGGTCGATCAGGTTGTGGCAGAGGTCCGCGCGCTGGCCGCCAAAGGCATTCGCGAGGTCACCCTGCTGGGCCAGAACGTCAACGCTTATCACGGCGAGGCACCCTCCGGCGATGAAGCCGGTGGGACTTGGGGCCTCGGCCGCCTGGTCCGCCATTTGGCGTTGATCGGCGGGATTGAGCGGATCCGCTTTACCACCTCGCACCCTAAGGACATGGATGAAGAGTTGATCCAGACCTTCGCCGATGAGCCCAAGCTGATGCCCTACTTCCACCTGCCGGTTCAGGCGGGCTCGGATGGCATATTGAAGTCCATGAATCGCAAGCACACGGCGGCAGAGTATATCGCGATCATCGACCGGCTGCGCGAAGTGCGCCCGGACATTGCGATCTCCGGCGATATGATTGTTGGCTTCCCGGGTGAAAGCGACGCCGACTTTGAAGACACGATGGAGCTGGTGCGCCGGGTCAACTACGCCTCCTGCTTCTCGTTCAAGTATTCCCGCCGCCCTGGCACGCCAGGCGCGGCCATGCATGGTCAGGTCGACGAGGCGGTGAAGACCGAGCGCCTGGCGCGTTTGCAGGCGCTGCTCAGCGAGCAGCAGCAAGCCTTCAATCAGTCGATGATCGGCAAGACCTTGCCGGTGCTGTTCGAGCGCGAAGGCCGCAACCCGGGCCAGCTCAACGGACGTAGCCCCTATCTCCAGGCGGTGCACTGCGAGGCTCCGCTGGAGCTGATCGGTCAGATCGTCGAGGTCGAGATCACCGGCGCGAGCCGAAACGCGCTGGCCGGCCGCCTTGTCCCACAGGAGACCCGCGTCGCGTGAGTCGTTCAGCCAAACCGCGCCGCACCCGCCGGGAGCCGTCCGAGACGCTCCATTTTGATGATGGGGATCTGATCCGCATTGTCGCCGGGGCCGGCCACGAAAACTTTACGCTCATCGAAGCTGAGCTCGACGTGAAACTGGAAGCGCCCGGCGGCGGGACCGTCGTCGTGACCGCTGCGGACGCTACCGCGCGCCGCGAAGCGCGCCGGGTGATCAACGCGCTCTACGGCCGGGCAGGCGAAGGCCTGCCGATCGAGCCCGCTGACGCACGCGCGGCTTGCTTGATGGCTGAAGACGATGCCGGCGAAGCGATCGACAGTGTGATCCGCGTGCCCCGGGGCACCAGCTTTTCAGCCCGTACCGATGGCCAGAAGGCCTATGTGCGCGCGCTGAAGGACGATAAGTCCTATGACATGGTCTTCGGGGTCGGCCCGGCCGGCACCGGCAAGACACTGCTCGCGGTGGCCTATGGGGCGTCCCAGCTGGCGCTGGGCGCGGTCGATCGTCTGATCATTACCCGCCCGGCGGTCGAAGCTGGCGAGCGCCTGGGCTTCTTGCCGGGCGACCTGACCGAGAAGATCGATCCTTATCTGCTGCCGATCTGGGATGCGCTGCGCGACAGCCTGGGTCAGCGCGTGTCCGAAAAGATGCGCGAAGAGGGCCGGATCGAAGTCGCGCCGCTGGCCTTTATGCGCGGCCGGACGCTCAACCGGGCCTTTGTCATCGTCGATGAAGCGCAGAACGCGACCGTGCCGCAAATGCGCATGGTGCTGACCCGCTTGGGTGAGGGCTCACGCATGGCCGTCACGGGCGATCCGACCCAGACCGATTTGCGCCGCGGCGAGCCGTCCGGCCTGCCGCACGCCCTGTCCATTCTGTCCGATGAGGAGCGCATCGCGGTACATCGCTTCGGGCGCGCAGATGTGGTGCGCCACGGTCTGGTGGCGCGTATTGTCGATGCCTATGAGCGCGACGATGCAAAGCGGGAAGGCAAGAGCGGTGAGTGACACCGGGCCTCATCTCGACATTGTGATTGAGCACGACGCCTGGTCAGACGTGACAAATCTGGCCGAGCATTGTGAAGCCGGTGTCGCCGCGGGGCTCGCCAAGCTCGACACCCCGCGCGCGGGGACCGCCGTCGTGATGCTGACCGATGACGCCACCGTGCAGGGGCTGAACGCGAAATTCCGGGGTAAGGACAAGCCAACCAATGTGTTGTCCTTTCCGGCTCCCGAGGCCGAAGGCTATCCTGGCGACGTGGCGCTGGCGTTTGAAACCTGCGCCGCCGAAGCCCAGCGCGATGGCAAGAGTCTCGTCGATCACACTGTGCATCTGGTGTTGCACGGCATTCTGCATTTGAATGGACTGGATCATATTGAGGAGGACGCCGCCGAGGCCATGGAAGCGCTGGAACGCGCAGCTTTGGCCGAGGTTGGGATCGCTGATCCCTATAACGTCAGAACGGAGCCATGAGCGAAGACCCATCGTCGCGAAGTTTGCTGTCGCAAATCAAACGCGCCTTTTCTGGACCACAGACCGGTGCAGACGAGCTCCCAGCTGCCCCCGCACCCCATGAAGCCGTGGGTGGGGCGTTTATCCTGAATGTTCAGGAGTTTCAGACCCAAAAGGTCGAGGACGTCATGGTTCCGCGGGCCGACATTGTCGCCGTGGAAATCGAGACGCCATTGAACGAGCTGGCCAAGGCCTTCAGTGAGGCTGGCCATTCGCGCTTGCCGGTCTTCCGCGAAACGCTGGATGATCCGGTTGGGGTGGCGCACATCAAGGATATGGTCGGTCATCTGTCGCGCTATGCCGAGCAGGCGGGCGACGCTGATTGGGGTGAAGCGCGAATCCTTGAAGCGATCCGCCGGCCGCTGCTTTACGTCCCCGCCTCCATGAAAGCCATCGACCTTCTTTTGAAGATGCAGTCGCGCCGCCAGCACATGGCTTTGGTCGTGGATGAATTCGGTGGAACCGACGGCCTGGTGACTTTGGAAGACCTGCTGGAACCGATCGTTGGGGATATCGAAGACGAGCACGATGAGGCCGATGGACCCATGATCCGCGCCAAGCAACCGGGCTGTTGGGAGGCCAATGCCCGGGCTGAGATCACGGATCTGGAAGAGGTGATTGGCGCAGAAATCGCTACCGATGAAGAAGAGGCCGATGTGGACACTCTTGGTGGCTTGATCTTCCGCATTGCTGGCCGGGTCCCTGAACGCGGTGAAGTCCTGCCTCATCCGTCCGGGTTTGAGTTTGAGGTTCTGGACTCTGATCCCCGGCGGATTAAGCGGGTGAGGGTGCGCGCGGTGACAAATCCCGGTGCGGACTTGTCATCCTCCGCAGATCGTGCGCCCTCGTGAATGCACGCGCATTTGACCTGCGCCGAGCCGGTCGCCATGCCCGCCGGCTCAGAGTCCGCCTACGCGCCCTTTCCGGTCTGCCTCTGCTCGCATTCCTGGCTCTGACCGGGGCGTTCAGCGCGCTGGCCCATGCGCCTTATCATGTCCAACCGGCCTTGATCTTCGGATTGATCGTTCTGGTGCTGACGCTGGATGACGCGCGTCATCGCTCGCGCCCGCTCAGGGCGGGATTTGCCCGCGCCTGGGCCTTTGCGGCTGGATATTTTCTGGCCGGCACGTTTTGGGTTGCCAATGCTTTCCTTGTCAGTGCCCAGGACCATGCCTGGTTGATTTGGGCTCCGTTGACACTCCTGCCAGGCGGTTTGGCCCTGTTTTGGGGCGTGGCGGGGGTGGCCTATGTGAGGTTGAGGCCGCGAGGGTCGGCCCGTATTGCCGCCTTTGCGCTCATTTTTCTGGCTGTTGAGGCTCTGCGGTCGGGGGTTTTATCGGGCTTTCCCTGGAATCTACCCGGCCATGTCTTCGTCGCCGGAGCGCCGATGAGCCAGCTCGCCAGCCTGATCGGGGCTCTGGGGCTTTCGGCCTTGACCCTTTATGCCTTTGCCTCCCCGGCGGCGTTGTTAGGTCGCGGGGCGGCCCGGGTCCGCGCCTATCCGATCATGATATCCGGTCTTGTCCTGGGCGCGGGTTGGGCTTGGGGCGCAACCCGCTTGGCTGACGCTGAGAGTGTCGAGACTGGCGTCCAGTTGCGGGTTGTCCAGCTCGACCGGGCCCAAACCGATCTACGCCCTGAATTCCGTGATGAAATTCTCGACGAATATCTTGCGCTGACGACCCAGACCGGCCTGGATGAAGTCGATCTGGTCATCTGGCCAGAAGGGTCGGTCCCAGCCTATCTGCTCAATGAGCCCGCCTTACTTGCGCGCATTCGCGAAGCGCTGCCCTTAAACACGCGCCTTGTGGCCGGTGCCCCCCATGTGGAATGGGCGCTGGATCGGACGCCGCGCGCCTATTTTAACGCCCTGCACGCCTTAAAGGTTCAAGACGATACGCTTCTCGTTGAGGCGCGCTATGACAAAGCCAAGCTTGTCCCATTTGGAGAAGCCAACACGCTGGCGGCGTTCACGCGACCCTTTGGTCTGGAGACTTTGTCTCAATATGGGATCGGATTTGATCCGGGCCCGGGCCCGCAAACCCTTACCCTGGGCGATATTCCACCTTTTGCGCCTCTGATCTGCTACGAGGTCATCTTTTCAGAATACGCCTCTGGCACGAATACTCGTCCTGAATGGCTCCTAAATATTTCAAATGATAGTTGGTTTGGACATTCAGCCGGGCCTTCTCAGCTGCTTAATCAGGCCGCCTACCGCAGTATTGAGCAAGGATTACCTTTGGTCCGCTCAGCTACAGCTGGTATGTCCGGCCTTATTGACCCTCACGGTCGAGTCGTGCACATTGCGAGCACTGAAGAAAGTCAAGTCCTTGATCTTGCTTTGATTGCGGATGCGGGCCCGACTTTGTTCAGGCAGCATGGGCACGCCTTCTGGCCAATTATATTTGTATTCTTTGCTGGATTGGCGCAGATATTGCCTCGCGCTGCTCAAGTGTTAACACGGTTGTCATTGCGACCGGGTGTTGCAAAGAATTGATTTGTCATTCATGCCACTATCGGCGCTGAGTGCTCAATAAGAAGGTGCTTAAGCCATGACCAGCCAACCTAACCCTCGTGGGCCAAATGCTGTCGATCGTCATGTCGGATCTCGTATCCGCCTGCGCCGCCAGCTTTTGAACATGAGCCAGGAGAAGCTTGGCGAAGAGCTTGGTGTCACCTTCCAACAGGTTCAAAAATACGAGCGCGGGACGAACCGGGTGGGCGCTGGCCGCTTGTTTATCCTGGCCCGCGTTCTCGATGTGCCGGTGTCGTTTTTCTATGATGGTGTCTCTGATGCCATGGCGGTTCCGGGCTTTTCCGAAGGCGATCAAACCCCAATCGTGGATGACTTCATTCAGTCTGCCGATGGTGTCGCTTTGGCCCAGGCCTTTGCACGCATTAGTGATGCAAAGGTTCGCCGCCGTATTCTGGAATTGGTCCGCACGCTCGCCGCTGAGGAAGCTGAAGCCGCAGCGTCGGGAGACCTCTGAGCGACAGGCCTTGCCTTAGCGCAGTGAATGGGCTTTAAGCCAGCCATATAAAGCAGTCTTTATATGGAGCTCAGTCCTTTGGCCCGCACCTCATATCTGTTTACCAGCGAAAGCGTATCTGAAGGCCATCCGGACAAAGTCTGCGATCGGGTCTCCGACGCCATTGTTGACCTGTTCTTGTCCAAAGATCCGGTCGCGCGCGTCGCGTGCGAAACGCTGACCACAACCAACCGCATTGTGTTGGCGGGTGAAGTCCGGTGTGCCGGTGAAATCGATAATGCTGAGATCGAAGACGCCGCTCGCCAGGCTGTGCGCGATATTGGCTATGAGCAGGACGGGTTTCACTGGGAAAACGCTCACTTCCACAACTATCTGCACGAGCAATCGGCTGATATTGCGCAGGGTGTGGATGAAGGGTCTGGCTCTTTTACTGAAGAGGGCGCGGGCGACCAGGGCATCATGTTCGGCTATGCCTGTGATGAGACGCCAGAGCTCATGCCCGCCCCGATCATTTACTCCCACCAAATCCTCAAAGAGATGGCGCGCCTGAGAAAGTCGGGCGAGCGCCCGGAGTTTGAGCCCGACGCCAAATCTCAGGTCACGTTACGCTATGAGAATGGCCGCCCGGTTGAGGTCACCAGCGTGGTGGTGTCGACCCAGCACAAGGCCGGCGTTGAGCTGGACAAGGTGCGCGAGCTGGTTCGCCCGATTGTGGCCGGTGTTTTGCCCAATGGCTGGGTGCCGCCTGAAGACGAGTTTTACGTCAACCCGACGGGCAATTTCGTCATTGGTGGGCCGGACGGGGATGCGGGCCTCACGGGCCGGAAGATCATTGTGGACACATATGGCGGTGCCGCGCCCCATGGTGGCGGTGCCTTCTCCGGCAAAGACCCGACCAAGGTGGACCGCTCGGCAGCCTATATCTCACGCTATCTGGCGAAGAATGTCGTTGCATCGGGCCTGGCGAGGAAATGCACCATTCAGCTGTCCTATGCGATCGGTGTGGCCAAACCCCTGTCCGTTTATGTGGATACGCATGGTACGGGCGAGATTGATGAGGCGGTTCTGGAAACCAAGCTTCCAGAAATGGTCAATCTGTCCCCGCGCGGCATCCGGACCCATCTGGGCCTCAACCGTCCGATCTATGCGCGCACGGCGGCTTACGGCCACTTCGGCCGTAATCCCGCTGAGGACGGGGGCTTCTCCTGGGAGAAAACCGATCTCGTGGGTGATCTGAAGAGCCTGGCCTAACACCGCGAGGATTGATACGCGTGAGCGATCATCCCAAAGCCAAACGCCTGTTCGGTCGGTCCCAAGGAAAGGCGCTGTCAGCACGCCAGCAGCGCGCTGTGGACGAGATGCTGCCGCGCCTGAGCTGGTCTGATGAGGGGGGTATCGATCCTAAAGCGCTCCTGCCGGATTATGGCCGGCATGTCCTGGAGATCGGTTTTGGGGCTGCCGAACACCTGATCGGTCAGGCGGTGCGCCACCCGGACACGGGCTTTGTCGGGATCGAACCCTTCCTGAACGGCGTTGCCAAGGCGCTGACCGGGATTGACGATCATGGCCTGACCAATATTCGGGTGAAGCGCGAGGATGCGCGCGACGAGATCGTGCGCATGCCCGATGCCAGCTTTGACCAGATCTACCTGCTTTTCCCCGACCCCTGGCACAAAGCACGGCACGCCAAGCGGCGCTTTATCCAAGCCGATACCGCTGCAGAGCTGGCGCGTCTTCTAAAGCCGGGCGGGCGTTTGCGCTTGGCGACCGATGTGCGCTCTTACGCCGATCACGCCTTCCCGATCCTGCTTGGACGAGCCGATCTTGAATGGACCGGCCAGCGGGCTTCAGACTGGCGCGACAATCCCGATGACCACATCATCACGCGCTACCAGACCAAGAATTTGGGCGACATCGCGCCGGTCTTTATGGACTTTGTGAAGGTCTAGCTGCGCCGCATTTGAGTCACCCGGTCCTGGCCATCGGTCCACAACTCATGGGATGAGGGGGCGGGTGACCGGTTCATCTGGTCACCTTCAGCGCTCGCGTCTTGCGCTTTGGTCGCGAGAGGCGTATACCCCGCTTCAACAAGTTCGATACGTCGGATGACGCAGTCGAGCGGCTCGGAAACCCGGGCCGCTTTTTTCGTCACTGACGTCCGGTGACTCAGGAGATGCCCTTGCAAACCGCCTCCCCTCAAGACGAGCGCATTTTGGCGCTGGTTGAGCCTGTCGCAGATGCGATGGCGCTGGAGGTGTTGCGGATTCGGGTGATGGGCGGCAAGAAAACCACGGTTCAGATCATGGCCGAGCGCGTCAGCGATGGCGGCATGGATGTGGCAGACTGCGCCAAGCTGTCGCGTGCAGTCTCGGCCGTGTTTGAGGAAGAAGATCCGGTCTCTGGCGAGTATAATCTGGAAGTGTCCTCGCCGGGCATCGACCGGCCTTTGACCGCGCTGCCGCATTTTGAGCGCTGGGAAGGTTTTGAAGCCAAGCTCGAGCTGGACCGACTGGTGGAGGGGCGCAAGCGCTTCCGGGGTGTTCTGGCTGGGGTCGAAGACGAAAGTGTTGCGATCGATCTGACGGGAGAGGAGGACACCGCCCTTATCCCGTTTGACTGGATCGCGGATGCCAAACTGGTGATGACCGACGAACTGGTCGCAGCGAGCCTGAAGGCGCGCGGCGACCAGAGCGGCGGTACAGAAAGCTAAAAGCAAGAAGGAGCGCACTCATGGCCATTGGGGTCAGCGCCAACAAGCTGGAAATCCTGCAGATCGCGAAGGCGGTCGCCCAGGAAAAGCTGATTGATGAATCAATCGTTCTGGAAGCCATTGAAGAAGCGATCCAGAAAGCCGCCCGCTCGCGCTATGGCGCAGAGCTCGATATCCATTGTGATATTGATCCGAAGACCGGTGAAATGCGCCTGACCAGCCGCATCACCGTGGTCGAAGAGGTGGAGAACGACACCCACCAGCTGACGCTGGAGCAGGCGAAGAAGACCGATCCGAACGCGGAAATTGGCACCTATTACGAAGAAGAGCTGCCGCCGATCGAGTTTGGCCGGGTGGCGTCTCAGACCGCCAAACAGGTGATCACCCAGAAGGTTCGCGAAGCCGAGCGCGCCCGCCAGTACGAAGAGTACAAGGATCGCGTGGGCGAAATCGTCAACGGCATCGTCAAGCGCGTCGAATACGGCAATGTCATTGTCGACCTGGGCAAAGCCGAAGGGATTATCCGCCGCTCCGATGGTATTCCGCGCGAAAGCCTGCAGCTGAACGATCGCGTGCGCGCCTATATTTATGACGTGCGTGAAGAAGTGCGCGGCCCGCAAATCTTCCTGTCGCGCGCGCATCCAGACTTCATGGCCGCCCTGTTCGCGCAGGAAGTGCCGGAAGTCTATGAAGGTATTATCGAAATCCCGCGCGTGGCGCGTGACCCGGGCAGCCGGGCGAAGATTGCCGTGATCTCCAACGACAGCTCTATCGATCCGGTTGGGGCCTGTGTGGGTATGCGCGGCAGCCGTGTGCAAGCGGTCGTCAACGAGCTGGCGGGCGAGAAGATCGACATCATTCCGTGGAATCCCGATCCGGCGACCTTCATCGTGAATGCCTTGCAGCCGGCTGAAGTCGCCAAGGTGGTGCTGGATGACGAAGCCGAGCGCATTGAGGTGGTCGTGCCCGATGAGCAGCTCTCGCTTGCCATTGGCCGCCGCGGTCAGAATGTGCGCCTGGCGAGCCAATTGACCGGCTGGGCGATCGACATCCTCACCGAGGAAGAAGAATCTGAACGCCGCCAGAAAGAGTTCGCCCAGCGCACCGCCTTGTTCATGGAAGCGCTGGACGTCGACGAGGTCATCGCTCAGCTCTTGGCCACCGAGGGCTTCGCGGACATGGAAGACTTGGCCTTCGTGGAGCTGGACGAAATTGCGGTCATCGAAGGCTTCGATGACGACACAGCGACTGAGATTCAGACCCGCGCGCGCGAATTCCTGGAAAAACAGGCCGCTGAACAGGATGCCAAGCGTAAAGAGCTCGGCGTTGAAGATGCGGTCCTGGAGCTGGAAGGCGTCGACCTGCCCATGGCGGTTCGCTTTGGCGAGAATGACATCTTCTCGGTCGAAGACGTGGCCGGCCTGACGCCAGACGATCTGCGCGGCTGGTATGAGACCCGCGACGGCGAGCGTGTCCGCGAAGCTGGCATTCTGGACGGTCTGGATGTCGACCCGCAGATTGCCGAAGACCTGATCATGAAGGCCCGGGTTGAAGCGGGTTGGATTGAAGCGGCAGACCTGGAGCCGGAGGTCGAGGACGGTGAAGACGGCGAAGAGGCCGAAGCTGTTGAATCGGAAGGCGAAGCCGATCTGGGCGATCTCGACCTGTCAGATCTGGAAGCCGAAGCTGAGCGCCTAGGCGTGTCGCTGACCGAGCTTTTAGAAGCTGGCGACGGTGAAGCTGAGGAGGGCGACAAGGAAGAGTGAGCCGAGGCGCACGCAAATCCCGGGACAAGCCGGTGCGCGAGCGCCGGTGCGTGGCGACCGGCGAAACCGCAGGGCCGGACCAGCTGTTACGCGTCGCGCTTTCGCCAGACGGGGTCGTGACACCGGATATTGCCGCGCGCCTGCCTGGCCGCGGAGCCTGGGTCACAGCGGATCGCGCGCTGATCGACAAAGCGGTCACCAAGCGTCTTTTCAACCGGGCCTTCGAAAAGCCGGTTGAAGCGCCTGATGATCTGGCTGATCAGTTCGAAACCCTCCTGGCAGCGCGCGCGCTGTCCTTGCTGGGATTAGCGCGGCGTGCAGGACGGCTCGCAATGGGGTACGATACTGTCAAGCTGGCCTTGTCGAAGGGCGACAGGCCAGCCTGGCGGATCGAGGCGCGCGATGGCGCAGCGGACGGGCGGGGCAAGCTCGACCGCATCAGCGCCGCAGCCTGGCCCAAGCTGGCCACAGTGGGATGCTTCAGCGCGGAGGCGACTGGCCAGGCGCTGGGACGCAGCTCCGTGGTCCATGCGCTTCTAACCGTGGGTCCGGAGGCGGACGGCTTTGGTGCGGTGGTCAGCAAGCTGGCTGGATTTCGCGACCTGAACCCGTTTGCAACGGCTACGGATAAAGGCGCAGACGACGGTTGAATCGCCATTCAAGGCGAGTAGTTTAGCGGCCCTCTGACAGGACCGCGATGTGGGCATCCCAGATCGCGTCCGTTGACGGGCCTGACAGAGATACGTGATACCGCGCGCGGCGGCGGTATGACGGATGAACGATCTGCCGCAACAAGGACGCTCATGAGCGACTCTGATAACACCTCGGGCCGCAAGCCCCTTTCCCTTGGCGGACGATCGTCCGGCACCGTGCAGCAAAGCTTTGCGCGCGGACGACAGAAGTCTGTTGTGGTTGAGAAAAAGCGTAAGCGCCCTGGCGCTGCGCCGGCTGCTGCGGGTAAGGATTCCGCGGCTAAGGCTCCCATGTCGGACAAGGACAAGGCGCGAGCCCTTCTGGCTGCGAAAGCCAAACAGCTCGGCCTGTCTGAGGAAGAATTGCTGCGCCGCCAGGCGGCCATCCAGCGCGCCAAGCAGGAAGCCGACGCACGCGAAGCCAAGAAAAAGGCTGAAGCTGAAGCGCTGAAGCGCCGCGAAGAAGAAGACCAGCGCCGTCTGCAGGAGCAGAAGGAGCGCGAGGAAGCTGAGCGCAAGGCCGCTAAAGAAGCTGAGCGTCTGGCCAAGGAAGAAGCCGAAGCCGCCAAGCGCGCGGCCGAAGCTGAAGCCGCGGCCGCCAAAGCGGCTGCGGCTGCGCCTTCTGAAAAGCCAGGCCGGGCCAAAGCGGACAAGAGCCGCGGTAAGGCCGCAGCGGAAGAGCCGCCCCAGCCTGACAACCGAAACGTGCTCGAAGCCATGGGGGGGCGCGTTAAGCAGAAGCGCTCCAATCCGGCTGCTGAGAAGCAACAGCCGTCACGCGCCAAAGAGCCCAAGCGTCGCCAGGGTAAGCTGACTATCCAGAATTTGGTTGAGGATGATCAGGATCGCCAGCGGTCTCTCGCCTCCATGCGCCGCGCGCGGGAACGCGAAAAGGCGCGCCGGGCCCAGGGTGGTTCCGGCCGTGAGAAAGTGTCGCGCGAGGTTGTTGTGCCTGAGGCAATCTCAGTTCAGGACCTGGCTCAGCGTATGACCGAACGTGCCGCAGATGTGGTGAAGTATCTGATGACCCAGGGTCAGATGATGCGCGCCACGGACATGCTGGACGCCGACACCGCAGAACTCATCGTCGAAGAGTTCGGACACACCGTGAAGCGTGTGTCTGAAGCCGATGTGGAAGAAGGCTTTATCGAAGCCGATGACGCCGAAGGGGCAAAGGTGGGTCGTCCGCCGGTCGTGACCGTGATGGGTCACGTGGACCACGGCAAAACGTCGCTTCTGGATGCTCTGCGGGCCACCGATGTGGCTGCGGGCGAAGCCGGCGGCATCACCCAGCATATCGGGGCCTATCAGGTTCAGCTGAAGTCCGGTGCCAAGATCACCTTCCTGGACACGCCAGGCCACGCGGCCTTTTCCTCCATGCGGTCACGCGGCGCGCAGGCGACCGATATTGTGATCCTGGTGGTGGCGGCCGATGACGGCGTGATGCCTCAGACGATCGAAGCCATCAACCACGCCAAGGCGGCTGAAGCGCCGATCATTGTTGCGGTCAACAAGGTCGATAAGCCGGACTCCAATCCCGACAAAGTGTTGCAGGAACTGCTGCAACACGAAGTCATCGTGGAATCCATGGGCGGTGAAACCCAGGCCGTCAGCGTTTCGGCGCTGAAGAAAACGGGCCTGGATGAGCTGACCGAAGCGATCTCGCTGCAGGCTGAACTCTTGGAGCTGAAAGCCAACCCGAACCGCTCCGCGGACGGTGTGGTGATCGAAGCCCAGGTTGATAAAGGCCGCGGCCCGGTGGCTACCGTTCTGGTTAAGCGTGGCCAGCTTAAGCGTGGCGATATTGTCGTGGCCGGTGCCCAGTGGGGCAAGGTCCGCGCTCTGGTCAACGAACGCGGCCAGCAGATGAAAGAGGCTGGTCCATCATTGCCTGCCGAGGTCCTGGGCCTCGACGGTGCACCGGAGCCGGGCGAGCTTTTCGCGGTGGTCGACACCGAAGCGCGTGCCCGTGAGCTGGTCGAATACCGTCAGCGCGTGAAGCGCGACAAGTCCGCAGCCGCCCGATCTGGCGGTGGGGCTTCGCTTGAGCAGATGATGGCCAAGCTGAAGCAAAGCGAAATCGAAGAGATGCCGCTGCTGGTCAAATCTGACGTGCAGGGCTCTGGCGAAGCCATCGTCGGTGCGCTGGAGAAGATCGGTAACGAAGAGGTCCAGGCCCGCGTTATTCACCATGCCGCAGGCGGTGTGTCGGAAAGCGATGTGCTACTGGCACAGTCTTCGGGCGCTCCGATCTTTGCCTTTAACGTGCGTGCTAATAAGCAGGCCCGCGATCTGGCCGAGAAAGAAGGCGTGGAGATCCGCTACTACTCGGTGATCTATGACCTGATCGACGATGTGCGGGATACGCTTCAGGGCATGCTGGCTCCAGAGAAGCGCGAAAGCTTCATCGGCTATGCTGAGATCCTGGAAGTCTTCAACATTTCCAAGATCGGCAAGGTCGCCGGTTGCCGTGTGACCGAAGGCGTGGTGAAGCGCGGCTGCGGCGTGCGCCTGCTGCGTGATGACACGGTGATCCACGAAGGTGATCTGTCGACCCTGAAGCGCTTCAAGGACGAAGTCCCTGAAGTGCGCGCCGGCACCGAATGCGGCATGGGCTTTATCGGCTATCACGACCTGCAAGTCGGCGATCAGATCGAATGCTTCGAAGTCGAAGAGATCGAGCGCAAGCTGTAAGGTTTGCCGCTCAGGTCTGAATGCAAGCGGGCGGTCCTTTGGGCCGCCCGTTTTGCTTTGGCCGAGCGCTTTGGTGCGATATGTCCTCAAGCGAGCGGCTATTTGAGAGGCTCCAACGATGACCATCGCCCTTCACGGTTTCGCCTGGGACGCCGGTTCGTCTTACGCCCGCGGCGCAGCCCAAGGCCCGGCGGCGATCCGGTCCAATCTGTTTTCTGAGCATTCCAGCCCGTTAAGCCTGAACGGGACGGACCTCGCCTCAGTGATCACGACGTATGATTTCGAAGACCTGCCGAGCGAGGCGGTTATGGCCCGCAAGGCCATCGCGGCGAGGATCTCCCAGAGCTTGGACGCCGGTCTGAAGCCGTTGAGCCTGGGCGGTGATCATTCGATCACATATCCGATCCTCAAGGCCGTCGCGGCCCGGCATGGTCCAGTCGACATCCTGCATATCGACGCCCATCTCGATCTCTATGACGAGTTGGAGGGCGACCGCTATTCCCACGCCTGCCCCTTCCGTCGGGCGATTGAAGACGGGCTCGTTCGCAATCTCGTGCAGATCGGCATTCGCAGCGCGCCGCCGGCGCATCTGGAATTCGGCGCCGCCCATGGCGTCGTGTCGCTTGGCTCCGAGCAGATTGGCGACATCCCTTGGGACAGGCTGAACGCTCCGCTGTACATGACCATCGATCTGGACGGGCTCGACCCGGCGTTCGCACCAGGCGT
>JANQMI010000191.1 GCA_028280165.1 Oceanicaulis sp.
GCGCACCGGGGCTCCGTCAAGGCGTTCGGCTGAGAAGAAGCCCAGCACCCGGCCCAGATAGTCGTCTTCAAACACGCTGGCGGCGTCCATCTCTGCATGGGCTTCTTCGGCATTGAGCGGTGTCATCACATCGCGGGCGCGGATGGTTTGAAGGATCACTCTGGCGTCGCCTTTGGTCAGATCATAGCCATGGCGTTCGACTTGACGGTGGAAGACGCTGCCCTTGGTCACAGACTGGGTGATGACGGTCGCCAGCGACACTGCCACGAGCAGAGCGATGGAGGCTTCATAGCTGGCGGTCAGCTCAAACACGATCAGCGTGGTGGAGAGCGGCGCGCCGAGCACAGCGCCGGACACCGCGCCCATGCCGACAACCGCATAGAACGCTGCGCCAGCTTCGGACTGGCCAAGCACCAGGGTCGCGATCTGGCCAAACAGCGCGCCCAGCATTGCCCCCAGATAGAGCGAGGGTGAAAACACCCCGCCGCCAAATCTGGACGCTAAGGTCAGCGCGGTGGCGATCAGCTTCAGCACGATCAGGCCTGACAAGGTCGCAATGGCATAGCCGCCGGCCAGCGCTGTCGCCGTGGCTTCATACCCCACGCCCAGGATTTCCGGCGCGAAGACAGCCATGGACCCGATCAAGAGACCGCCCAGGGGCGGCAGGGCCCAGAGGGGATAGCGGATCGCCCGGGCCCGGTCCGCGACCAGGCGGGGCAGGGTGGTCACGGCCATGATAAAGGCGATGGCCAGTCCCGCTGCGGCGATGCCTAAGGGCACCATGGCGACATAGTCGACCAGGCGCTCTGGAGAGATTTCCGGAACCGGGAAGGCGGGGGTGGCCCCAAAGTGGAAGCGCGCCAGCAAGGCTCCGATCACGCTTGAAACCGCAACCGGCGCGATGGAGCGCAGCGCGTAGTGACCCAGGATCACCTCAAAGGCAAACAGCGCGCCTGCGACCGGGGCATTGAAGCTGGCCGAGACAGCGGCGGCGGCACCACAGGCCAGCATGATACGGGCGGCCCGGGCTGGCAGGCCGAGCGGGCGTGTCACCAGGCTGGCCAGCGTCGCGCCCAGATGCACGGCGGGGCCTTCACGCCCGGCCGAGGCCCCCGTGCCTAAGGAGACCGACGCGATCGTGGCGGACAGAAGACCGGGCATGGCCTTCATCTTCCCGCCCTCGACCGCCCGCGCCTCCATGACATCGGCCACGCCTTCGCTGCGGGTCTCGGTCAGCCACTGAAACCGCTGTCCAATCCACAGAAGGCCAGAAACGATCAGGCCGCCGACAACCGGAGCCAGAACGATAAGCCAGGGCGGTAAGGCCGCAGCGGCGGTGGCGAGCGTTTCCTCTCCTTCGCCAAAAGCGATGGATTGCACCGCAAGGATCGCCCATCGAAGACCTAGCGCCCCATAGCCTGCGGCCACGCCCACCCCGATCGCACAGATCCAGAGCGTGACGGAGCGCCCGTCAGCAAAGGCATCGCGCACCGCTTTGGTCAGCCGTGACAGCCCCCGCCGCTGTGCCGCGCGCGTCACCGTCTTCAGACCGTCCGGAGGGGGCGAATTATCCATACAATGTGTGTGGCGCTCGCCGCTGCATCAGGTCAAGCCTCGCAATCGCCGCATTGGGCCACTAGACTCAATCCCATGGTTGGCCGGGCCTTCGTCTCGCTTGCATTCAGTGCAGGCCTTATTGCACTGACCGCTCCTGCGAGTGGGCAGGAGAGCGTCTATACCCAGATTGGCGATTGCAGCGCTCGCAATGCGCCGAACGGCTTTGAGTTTTTGATCTCCTTTGTGGCCTGTGAGGGCTATGGGGAGTGGACTGTATATGCAGGTGCCACCGAACAAACCGCGCGGCTTGGCTTCGGCGAGCGCAACCTGCCGCGCCAGCTTGAAGAAACCCCGATCACCTCTGTCGGCGCGTTTTCCACAACGGCACAAACCCTTGAATGGCGAACGCGGGGGCGCACGCCCTTTGCCACGATTGCGCGCTGGACGGCGCGGCGCGGCTCAGCCCGGCTGGAGGAATATCTTGTTGTGACGGCGCTCGACGCCCGCAACGGAGCCTGCCATGTCGCCTATATCGACGCCACGCGGATTAACGAGGCCAATGCCGTAGCGCGGGCCGCGGCCGATCAGATGGCAGAGGGTTTTCGATGTGGCTCGCGGGCCCCGCAGCGGATTGACGCGACCCAGGCGCGCCGCTTGAGGCGTGGCCGCTAAGCGGCTTTCAGCGTGTAGACCGTGTTCAGGCCCGGTTCGCCAGAACACTGGACCTGACCTTTCTCAACCAGGTGGATCATGTGCGCCAGCACCGAGTGTGCCGCAGCGGGATGCAGACGCTTGTCCACGTCGGCATACATGCTGGCGACCATGGTTTTAATATCGGTCAGACCACGCGACATCTCCGCCAGGATTTGGCGCTCACGGTTCAGGCGATGCTCAATATAGGCATCCAGGAATGGCGCTGGGTTTTCGATCGCCGGACCGTGGGTGGGGCGGATGACATGAAAGTCCATGGCCCGTATGCGTTTCAGCTGGGCGATATAGTCGCCCATGGAGCCGTCCGGCGGGCTCACCACGGACGTCGACCAGCCCATGACATGGTCACCGGAAAACAAGGTCCGCTCCTCCTCCAACGCATAGCAGACATGGTTTGAGGTGTGTCCGGGTGTATGCAGGGCCCGCAGGGTCCAGTTCGGGCCGGAAAAGACGTCGCCATCTTCCACTTCCAGATCCGGTCTGAAGCCTGCATCGTCGCCGGCTTCCATACGCACTTCACCGCCTTCAGGCAGAACCGCTGGAGGGCTCATGGCATAGACATGTGCGCCATGCTTCTTGGCCAGCGTATGGGCCAGCGGAGAGTGATCCAGATGATGGTGGGTGACCACAACATGGGTCACCTGCTCGCCGTTCAATGCAGCATCCAGCGCAGCCTCATGCTCAGCAACCGCCGGACCAGGGTCGATCACCGCCACTTCGCCGGTTCCGATGATGTAGACGCCGGTCCCGGTATAGGTGAAGGGGCCAGGATTGTTGGCCACGACACGGCGTACGCGGTCGCTCAAACGGTCGCATCGACCGTATTCGAATTCAAACTCACGAACGAATGGGATGGCGCTCATGCGTCAGGCTCCGGTCGAATCTTTAATTAAAGTCTCACAGTACTCGCGCAGGCGAGAACCGATAGCGTGCGTAGCGGCGAGCTTTTGACGCAGGGGCAGGGCGGTCGGCGGGCCCATATCGGTTTTATTCGCATCGACGATCCAAAGCTGGCCGTCGCGCCGGTCGCGCAACACATCGAGCCCACCCCAGTCCAGGCCCAGCTCCGCGCAGAAGCGGCGGATAAGGGCCCGCTCTTCATCGGTGAACACGGCGTTAGCGTTCAGCAGATGAACCTCGGCATTGGCGTTCGCAAAGCGGGTGCTGACCGGGCGGCGCTTTAGAAAGACCGCGGCCACTTCACCGCCCACAGTCGGACAGCGTAAATCTTCCACCATCCCGTCATCGGCCAGATTATCGATCAAGCGCTGATAACTCTTGCCGTCCAAGCGGGGGCAGGGGCCGTCTACGACACGTCCATCATGGATGCCATTGGCCTCGCCTTTTTCAACCAACGGACCGTCATGCTGGGTTGGGTCTACGCTCAGCGCCCTGCCGGTTGCCGCTTCAAAGGCGCGCCCGATTGCGGTTTTGGAGGTGTCGGGGCAGCGCGCATTGATAACCGGTCGGGCGACGTTTGGCGGTGCGCCTGTGGTGCGGTCTTCAAAAAACATCGCCAGGTCAGCCTCTTCGGGTGTCTTCGCGATGCGAAGGCCGGCCAGCTGAACCGCGGGCCAAATCAAATACCACGGGCGCGGAGCATCAGGGCCAAACCAGATCGAAGGCCCATCCGCTGTCGCGGCGCGCCGTTCCAATTCGACCTCTAAGTAAAAGTGGAGCCAGGCGAGGAACTCACCGATGACCCCCGGTTCGACAGGAACCCGGGCTCCGGTCTTGCGCACGTGCAAAACCGTTCCGTTAAGCTCAAAATCTGTCCACCAGGCGCTTGCCGCCATGAGAATCGCTCCCGTGTCCCCTCCAGCGCTAAGGATACGCGTGCCGCACGTTCAGGCAATTCACACCCTCCTCACGAGGCTGACATTACCGGTGAGAGCGGCCCGAAGCTTGCGCGGTATCGGGCCTGACGCCCCAAACAGAGACGCTATTCTATGGATGCATCGCACTGGCTCATTGGACTAAGTCGCCGCTTGCGCCTTGCCGCGCTGGCGCTTCTGCTGGCGTTTGGAGTGAAGACCGTGGCGGTCGCACTGGCACCGGTCGAGCGGCCTTCAGCATCGGTTCAGATTGAAATGCGCAGCATTAACGCAACACAGGGCGAGAGCAGTCTTGTCCCTGGCTAAGAGGGGTCACGCCCATCTTGAGTGGCGTGAAGAATTCGCGCTTACTGCGAGCTGTTCTTGATTGCCGGGCCGGTAAAGCCCACAAACCGCACTTCGTTTTCTTGCTAACCCGGCTGCGTCCATGCCCGCATATATCCTCCGCCGCATACTGATCGCGATCCCGACGATCCTGATCATCATCACTGTGGCGTTCTTCATGATGCGGATCGCGCCGGGCGGGCCGTTCGACCTGGAACGCCCAATGCCAGAAGAAATCCGCCAGAATATCCTGGCGGCCTATGGCATGGATCAGCCGGTCTGGAAGCAATATGTCGACTATATGGTGGGCCTGGCCCAGGGCGATCTGGGCCCGTCGCTGAAATTCCGTGACAAAGACGTGGCCGATATCATCGCCGAAGGCTTTCCAGTTTCGGCCACCGTGGGCCTGCTATCAATTAGCCTGGCGGTGTTGATCGGTACGCTGATGGGGTCCATCGCGGCGCTACGCCAGAATACTGCGGCAGATTATGGTGTTGTGGCCTTTGCAACGGTGGGCATCGTCATACCGCCCTTTGTGGTGGGGCCGATTCTCGCCTTGTTCATCGGCATCTATCTGGGATGGTTACCCTCAGGCGGGTTGGACCCCAGACTGGGGATGACCCCTGAACGCCTGATCCTGCCCGTGGTTACGCTGGCTCTGCCCCAGATCGCAATCATCTCGCGGCTCATGCGCGCCTCAATGATCGAGGTGATCCGATCGAATTATATCCGGACCGCCAGGGCCAAGGGTCTGTCCGGTCCGGACGTGATTGTGCGCCATGCTCTGCGCAGCGCGATCTTGCCGCTGGTGAGTTATCTCGGCCCGGCGTCGGCGGCCTTGCTCACTGGCTCCATCGTCATTGAACAAGTCTTCTCTCTGCCCGGGATCGGCCGCCAATTCGTATTTGCGGCCCTACAGCGTGACTATACCGTGGTGATGGGGGTCGTGATCCTGTACGCGACGCTGATCATCGTTCTGAATCTGATCGCGGACCTGCTCTACGCAGTGCTTAATCCAAAAGTGAAGTACGAAGAATGAGCCTGACATCCACCCCCGCAGAAAAGCGCGATATGATGGAAGGCGCGGCGGTCAAAGGCCGCTCGCTGTGGGATGATGCGCGCGGTCGCTTGCTGCGCAATAAGGCCGCCGTGTTCAGCATTGGACTGCTGGCGGTCTTGGTCTTCCTCGCCTTTATCGGCCCTCTGCTTTGGGTTCACGACAGCGCCTTCATTTACCGAGATCGCGTGCAGCTGCCACCGACGCTGGAGAACTGGCATATCTTCGGCACGGATGCACAGGGACGCGACCTGTTTGCGCGCACCCTGGTGGGGCTTCGCATGAGCCTCATGGTGGGCGTGGTCGCCACCATGGTGTCGCTGGCCATTGGCGTATTGTGGGGGGCGACCGCCGGCTTTATCGGCGGCCGGGTTGATCAGATCATGATGCGGATCGTGGATATTCTCTACGCCATCCCCTTCATCTTCTTCGTCATCATCCTGATGGTGGTGTTTGGCCGTAATATCATCCTGATCTTCGTGGCCATTGGCGCGGTGGAATGGCTGACCATGGCGCGAATTGTCCGCGGGCAAACCATAGCCCTGCGCGGCATGGAGTTTGTGGAGGCCGCACACGCGGCCGGTGTCGGGCAATTGTCGATTATTCGCCGCCATATCGTGCCCAACGTGCTCGGACCTGTGGTGGTCTATGTTACGCTGACCATTCCGGTGGTGATCCTGGCGGAAAGCTTCCTGTCCTTCCTGGGCCTCGGCGTGCAAGAACCGCTCACCTCGCTGGGCAACCTGATCGCAAACGGATCGCGGGACATGGAGATCGCGCCGTGGACGCTCTACTTCCCGGCGCTGACCATGATGGTGACGCTGTTCTGCTTCAACTTCATCGGTGACGGCCTGCGCGACGCGATCGATCCGAAGGATCGGTAGGCGGGACGCTTGGACTTCGCCGTCGTTGGCCCATCACGGGTGATGAAGGCCCTCTCAGCAATATCAAGGGGTGCTGACGGTTCCTCGGCTCGTCAGCAAAACGCACCCGCATTGCCCCAAATCTCTTCGTCATCCTGAACTTGATTCAGGACCCAGTTCCAGCGCTGAGCCTGCTGGGTCCCAAATCAAGTTCAGGATGACGAAATTGAAGGGGTAGGCGGGAGTGCTTGCTTGCCGAGAATGACAGACCGATAGAGCATTCGCCTACCGCACGCGCTCCACTCTGAACCGTCCGCGGGAATAGCTCAGCTTTAGGAAATAGGCTCCCAGGAAGCCGGTCTCGACCGTGGCGGTGACTCCGTTCTCCCAGTCACGATCGCGGGCAACCTGAACACGTGTTTCGTCGGTCTGCCGCCAGACCTGACCATTGGTGAGCCGGACGACGGTGCGTCCATTCGCATCAAGGGCCACCGAGCGCACGTCCAGACCCGTGACCGAAGACACACGGCCTTGATTGTCCACTTCTGCCGTCACGCCGTCGGCAACTTCGATGTTTGCGGTATCGCCGCCCCGGGCCCGGTCGGCGGGCAGAATGCGCGGCTTGGAAAACCCGAAATCGTCCCACGGCTCAAACGCGACAACCTGGGCCTGAGCGGTCACCACAGCATCCGCGACGGTTTCGGCCATTTGGGGCGAGTCGCGCTCAATGATGACCAATTGACCGGCGGTCATGGCCTCGGCGAAGGCGGCCAGCCGGTCATCCAGGCACCCCAAACGTTCAGCCTCGCGGGTTTCTGAGCGACATTCCAGCAGCGCATCGACGGTCTCAGACTGGCTGGAATCAGCGGTTTGGGCGCTCGCGATGGAGGTCAGGCTGAGCGCCAGAAGGCTGGCGAAGAGGCCTGCAGGTGTAATCGATTTCATGGCGTTTACCGGTTTTGCTTGAAAACCAGCATACTTCTCTAGGAGATTAGGGAGGCGTCAAGGCTTTCTCGCGTTCATCTCGCGCTCAAGTCAGCCTTGCAAGAATGGATGACTCGTCACGCGCTGTGCCCGTTTGATCGCGAGGCACGGGCGCTGGCGCACTGTGTTACGCCCTGGCGGTGAGAAAGGCCGGCGGGGTTCAATGGAAGGGGAAACCATATGTCTCGACTTCGCAGCCTGAGCCTTGCCCTTGTGGCGGGAGCCTCTGCCCTGACGCTGGCCGCTTGCGGCAATGGTTCGGATGGTGCGGATAGCGATCTGCTCGTCCTGCACCGCGGAAACAGCGCAGAACCGCTCTCGCTGGATCCGCACAAGGCTTCAGGCACCTGGGAAAACAACATCATTGGCGACATGTTTGTCGGTCTGTTCACCGAGAACGCCGCCGGCGAACCCATCCCAGGCATGGCGCAGAGCTATACGGTTTCCGAAGATGGCCTGAGCTGGACCTTCACCTTGCGCGAAGCGGTGTGGTCGGACGGCGAGGCGGTTGATGCCTATGACTTTGAGTTTGCCCTGCGCCGGATCCTGACGCCGGATACGCTGGCGAACTACGCGTCGCTGCTCTATCCGATCCGCAATGCCCGCGCTGTGAACAGTGGTGAGCTGCAGCCTGAAATGCTCGGGGTGACCGCGATTGACGCCTCCACTCTGCAGATCGATCTGGAATTTCCAGCCCCTTACCTGCCGGGCCTTCTGACCCACTACACCACCTTCCCCGTTCCCCAGCACGTGGTTGAAGTTCACGGTGATGCCTGGGTCCAGCCTCAGAATATTCAGACCAACGGGGCCTACAAATTGGTCCAGTGGCGCGCGAATGACTTTGTCCATGTGGAGCGCAATGAGCTCTTCTTCGACAATTCCAATGTCTGCATCGATGAGGTGTTCTACTATCCCACCGTCGATATGCCGGCTGCGGAGCGCCGGGTGCGCAATGGCGAGCTAGACCTGAACACCGACTTCACCGGTCAGAATCTGAACTTCCTGCGCGAGCAGATCCCCGGCTATGTGCGGGTCCATCCCTATCTGGGGATCGTCTATTTCTCGTTTAACACCACGCAGGCTCCGTTCGACGATGTGCGCGTGCGCAATGCGCTGGGCATGGCCATTGATCGCCAATTCATTGCCGAAGATATCCTGCGCGCAGGTCAGATTCCGGCGTATTCCTTCGTGCCTCCAGGCGTGACCGGCTATCCTGATACTGCGCGTATTGAGTGGATGGACACTCCGGTTGAAGAGCGCCGCGTGATGGCGCGCCAGCTGCTGGAAGAGGCGGGCTTTGGCCCGGACAATCCGCTGCGCATCGAATACACCCACCGCTCCACCGGCGATAATCCGCGGGTTGCCCCGGTGGTGCAGCAGGACTGGGAGCTCATTGCCGATTGGGTGGATGTCGAGATCGCGCAGATCGAAACCCAGATCCACTACTCCAACCTGCGGGCGGGTGATTATCAGCTCGGTGATGGCGGTTGGATCGGCGACTATAATGACGCCTACAACTTCCTCTTCCTGGCGGAGAGTGAGTCCATCCCGATGAATTACTCGCGCTGGCAAAATGAGGCGTTCGATTCCATCGTCGCTGAGGCGAACCTGACCTTGGATGCGGATGCACGCGGCGCGATGCTCGCCGAAGCCGAACAGCTTATGCTGGATGAGATGCCCTACATCCCGATCGTGTATTATGTGAACAAGGCCTTGGTGAACCCGTCGGTGACCGGTTGGGAGGACAATATCGTCCACATTCACCGGACCCGCTATCTGTGCTTCGCTGATGAAACACAGTCGGCGAGCGCGGGGTCAGACAGCTCAGCGGGCTAAAGCTCACGATTTAGGGGACAAGCGGGGGCGGAGATGAGCGACGGGCTCGATGATGCGGCGGAGACCGCGACTGAGCATGTTGCGGCCTCCGCCGCCGATCCTTATGCGCCTGGGGCCAAGGCGCGCCCGTCTCGCACGGCCACGCTGAGACCCGATGCGGAGCCGGGCCACTGCACCAATTGCGGGACCCAGCTTCAAGGCCCGGTCTGCCACCATTGCGGCCAGCTCGCCGATGAGTTTCACCGGCCCGTCCGGGGGCTGCTGGGCGAAATCATTGAGGGCTTTTTCGCTCTAGATGGCCGTGTGGCGCGGACGATTCCCAATCTGCTCCTGCGGCCTGGCCGGATCACGCGGGCCTATCTCAAGGGCCAGCGCGCGCGCTTCATGCCGCCCTTCCGGCTCTACATTATCGCGTCGCTGGTCTTTTTCCTGCTGGCACCGGTGGCGAGCAGTCTTTTTGACACGCCCAGCGTCGATGACATCAACGAGACGCTTGAGAATGCGACCTTTGTTGATCCAGACGTGGTTCGCGATGCCGTCGCCGAAGGCGCGGATCTTGAGGAGCGACTCCAGGCGCAGATTGAGGCCGGCGAGATCACCCAGGAGGAAGCCGAAGCTGTCCTCCAAGCGGCATCGTGGTTCGGCCTGGACCGGATTGCCGCAGAAGCTGCCGCGGAGTCTGAAGTCGATGCGGGTGATCAACCCCGTACGCCAGAGGCTCCGACCGGCGCTGATCCGCCGGTCGAGCCTGACGTCGACCCCCAAGCCGATGAGACAGCCGCCGAAGCTGGTACGACACAAGATGACGGCGCACTTCAGCTCGGACTGGAGCGCGGGGATGGCACGTCCGAGACGTTCGCGCTAACCGGTGAAGACGGAGCCAGCGCGGCGCAGTCTATTCGCCGCTACCTGGTCCCGGAAGAGTTTGGCGAGCCTGAGCCGGAAGGCAGTTGGCCGCTCGGGATGCGCACCTTTATGGCCGATCGTCTGGAGCGCATTGCCGAGGATCCCGGGCGTTGGTTCGAAGAGGCGGCCGAATGGATTCCGCGCATCATGTTCGCCCTGGTGCCGGTCTACGCTCTACTATTGAGCCTGACCTATGCCTGGCGGCGCGGTTTCTTCCTTTACGATCATCTCATTGTGTCCGTGCATTTCCACGCCGCGCTTTTCCTGTCGATGACGGTGGCTTATCTGCTGAGCTATGTCTTGCCAGGCTTTGTGATGTTCGCTGTCTGGGTCATCTATTCCCACATCTATCTGTATAAGCTGCACCGTGTGGTGTACGAGCGCGGACGCGTCGTGGCGATCCTGCGCACGCTGACTCTGAGCTTTGTGTATGGGATCGTTCTGTCCTTGGCGCTGTCAGCAACGCTGCTGCTCGGTGCGCTTTCGGTCTAGCCTGGCTCGGAGGCCGGAGCCTCAAGCGCGATCGGCGCGTTTGACCGCTGGGTCTCTCTGAGCACCGCTTGGACCTCCGGACGGGCGAGCAGGTCAGACATGATTTGAAGTGAGTGCGCGACCTCCATTCCCCCCGAAAGGATAGCCCGCCATTGCTCTAGCGTGTCCAGCTCTGCGGGGTAGCGCCGCAAGACCACCGTTTCGTCGGCAGACACGCGTGCTAAACGGCGTGCGGCGGCGACCGCATCATTAAACCCACCGATCTCGTCAATCAGACCGAGCTCTAGCGCCTGAGCACCAGTCCAAACCCGGCCCCGGGCCAGCGCGTCCACGCGCGAAAGCGGAAGATCGCGGCCTTCAGCGACCAGCGCTGTGAAGTCTGAATAGGTGGCTTCGGCCCAGGTTGCGATCGCGGCGCGCTGGGCTTCAGTAAAGCCCTCATCCACCGACATCGCTCCGGTGAATTCACCACCGACCGTGACAGAATCGAAAGCTATCCCGGCTCGCTCAAGCGCAGGTCCCATCGCGACTTTGCCGCTAATTACGCCGATGGAGCCGGTCAAACTGCCCGCATTGGCGGTGATATGGTCGGCGGGCGCGGCAATATAATAGCCGCCTGAGGCGGCGACGGACCCGAGTGAGACAACGACCGGTATCCCACCATGGCGTGCACGCAGGATGGCCGCCGCGATCTGATCGGAGGCGGTGGCGCTGCCGCCGCCCGTGTCCAGCCGGATCACGATGGCGCGAACCTCAGAGTCGGCGGCGGCCGCATCGATGGCGGCGGCCATCGTGTCGGACGCCACGGTTTGAGGGGCGGCCAAGCCGGTGAAGGCTGGACCGTCAACGACCGGACCCTGACCGGTGATCAAAGCGATGATGGTGCCGGCTCGTGGTGTGCCGAGACGGTGCGCGTAGTCCTCTATGGACTGTATTCGACTGCGCGGCGTGGCCTGCAAGGCCGTCAGGCGGGCATCTTCAGCCTGTCGAAGTCCATCAATGAAGCCCAGCTCGACGGCTGCACTGGCCAGATGGGGACCGGCATTGATCAGGCGCGACGCTCCGTCTGCCGTCATTTGCCGGTCTTCGGCAATCTGGGTGAGGGCTGTCGTATAGAGGGAGTCCATCCAGGCTTGGGTTGCCTCACGGGTCGCCTCGCTATAGCCGGCGCGCGTGAAGATCTCCGCCGCGCCTTTGTACTCGTAGAGCTGTAGAAATTGCGCATCTGCACCCAGGCGCGTGAGCCCGTCACCAATGAAGACTTGCTCGGTTCGCAGGCCTGTGGCGGCAAACCATCCAGACGGGTGCATCCAAATATCGTCGGCTGCACTGACGGCCAGATAGGGTGACAGAGACCCGCTGGTCAGGGATTGAATATGGGCGGTGACCGTCTTTCCAGACTGTCGAAAGGCGAGCAGGGCCCGGCGGATCTCTTCTGCATCGGCGGGAGTGACCCCGTCGCCTGCGCGCACGAAAAGGCCCGCAACCTGACTATCACGGCTGGCCGCCTCAATGGTGGCCACAAGTTCGATGACGCTGATCGGGCCGGATCGAAACAGTGCAGTCGCTGCAGGCTGATCCAGCCGAGCTGAGCGCAGGTCGATTTCCAGAATAATCGGGCTTTGGGACATGTCCGGACCTGGGGCTTCGTCGCGCACCCAATCGGCCAGCAGGGCGCTCAGGCCCATGATCGCGAGCAAAACCAGCAGGACAACGCCCGCCACAACGCCGACCATCGTGGCCAGAAGTGTGATTAGAAATTGCCGCATCATTCCCCCCCGAGACAGACACCCATCGGTGATATGCTAGGAGGTCAAATCCCTGGGCGGAAGCCTAAAGCGGCCAGAATGGATCGCAAAATCGCAGGGGCAGGGTGAAATGGTCGGAGTAGCAGGATTTGAACCTGCGACCCCTGCCTCCCGAAGACAGTGCTCTACCAGGCTGAGCTATACTCCGAACCGAGGCGGGGCTTATACGCAAAGGCCCTGGGCTTGGCAATTGGGTCGCCGCACGGGTTCTGCACTCTGGCAGGGCCAGGTTAGAAGGGCTTGCCGAATTCAATTCATGGGCAAGCTGCAAATCGCTGCAGTCGAGCCCGTTGCATCGCGGTGAAAGCCGAGCTATCTACCCCGTCCTGCGGTCGAGCAATCGACCCCGCTGGGGCATCGCCAAGTGGTAAGGCAGCGGTTTTTGGTACCGCCATTCCCAGGTTCGAATCCTGGTGCCCCAGCCAACTTTCTCCTCGTCAGACGGGTGACTCGCCGACGCGCGGGCATAAATAGGCCCTCCAGGCGTGATGCTGGTGTGCAGGCGCAGGCCAGATACTGCTGTTTTCGATCTCTGACTGCATTTTTCACAGACGCTGCAATTCGCCGCAGCGCGGGTCCGGTTTGAGCCGGTCGAGGGATTGCTTAACGCGTGCTGAGACAAGGGTTTTGTACCCGGTCAGCCCGCCCAGATTACACCTGTTTCATATTCGCCGCACTTGCCCAAACAAAAGGGTTAACGCCGTTTAACCCTGTTGCGCACCGCGTCTGGGCGGTTGATCGCGCTGTAAAGCGAGTGGTAGCGTTCACGCCACAGTAAGAGACGGCGGTCTACGTCGCGAACAGAGGGGATGACGAAACTGTCAGTTATGTCCTCAATTTAGAGCTTTTCGCGGCCAGGTTTCTGGCCGCTGGCGCGCGGTGCGCCAAATTTTGTTTTGGGGGTCGAAGCCGTCTAGGCGATATTCGGCGCACCGACAGAGTGAGGGAAACGGAGTTGTGCGGGGACAACGACCCGCACGAGCTACTGTGAGGCGAACATATGTCCAGAACCATTGATGCCATCCGCACATCGCTTATGGCGGGCGCTGCGGTCTTAATCGCAGCGGGTGCCGCTCAGGCACAAATCGACACGGCGCTCAACGTTGCGCGTCAGTCGACCGAGGCCGGAGCCCAGGCTCAAAGCCAGATCGATACGCTGGCCGACCAAGCCGATGACGCGGAGCGTCAGTACATCGCGCTGCAGGAGCAAATCGCTTCGCAGCGCGTTTTTGTTCAGCAGCAGCAGGTCTTCCTGCGCTCTCAGGAAAACGAGCTGACCTCTCTGGGGCGCCAGCTGGAGCGCGTGGAAACGATTGAGCGCGACCTGACCCCGATGCTGCTCGAGATGTATGTCGAGCTGGAGCGCTTCATCCAGGCTGACCTGCCCTTCCAGATGGAAGACCGCATGGACCGCCTCGCCGATATCGAAGAAGCCCTGGGTGATCCGCTGATCCCGCCGGCTGAAAAATATCGCCTGCTCTTGAACGCCTATGAGATTGAAAGCTCCTATGGCCGTTCGCTGCGGGCTTACACCGAAGAAGTCGACGTTGACGGTGTGCCGCTTCAGGCTGAGCTGCTGCAGATCGGCCGTGTGGCTCTGATCCGCCGCGTTTCTGGCAATCTGGAAATGATCACCAAAGACAATCGCGATTGGCGTCCGGTGCCTGGCTCCATGGCCAATGACGTTCAGCGCGGCTTCCGCATTGCCAATGAATTGACCACGCCGGATGTGTTCCCGGCCCCGCTGCCTGGCCCAACCCCGGCACAATAAGCGAAGAGACGGAGACTAAGCTGATGAAAAATATCATCAAAACCATTGCCGCCGTCTCGTTGGGAGCTTCGCTCCTGAGCGCGCCGGCCTTCGCCCAGGCAGACCAAGAGCCTGTGACTTCCATTCAGCAGCTGCTGGACCGCGTGCGCGCGGACTCCCGCAGCGCCGCGGCGGAAAACCAGCGCCGCATTGAAGAGTTCCGCGCCAACCGGAACCAGCAGGCCGCACGCCTGCGCCAAGCGCAGAACGAGCTCGCCTCGCTGGAAGCTGAAGGTCAGCGTCTGGTCGCTGAGTTTGAAGCCAACACCGTTGAGATTGATCAGCTCGCCCAGGACCTGCGTGAAGCGCAAGGTTCCTTCGGTGAGCTTTTCGGTGCCGCCCGCCAGTCCGCGGGTGAGTTTGGTGCCATCATCGATTCTTCGCTGGTCTCGGCCCAGTATTCCGGCCGCGCTGAGCCGCTGCTGGAGCTGGCTAATACCCGGACCCTGCCGAGCCGCCGTGAACTGGATGCCATCTGGCAAAACATGATCACGGAAATGGAAGGTCAGGCTGAGGTTTCGACCTTCAGCCGCCGCGTGCTGGGCCTGAATGATGGCAACCCGGTGGATGTGACCCGCGTGGGCACCTTCCTGGCCATTGCCGATGATGGCGGTCCGGTCTTCCTGAACTGGTCGGCCGACGAAAACAGCCGCACGGCGAACTTCTCGCTGGTCGCTCTTGAGCGTCAGCCCCCGGGCTCGATCATGGGTGCGGCCTCTAGCCTGCTGCGCGCTGCTCCGGGTGAGATCGTTGCCGGTCCCGTTGACCCGTCGCGTGGCGCACTGCTGCGGATCTATCGCGAAGTGCCGAACCTGCAGGAACGCTTCAATCAGGGCGGTATCGTGGCCCAGATCATCGCGGGTCTGTTCATCTTCTCGGCGGTCTTCGGTCTGTTCCGTCTGATCATGCTGCTGCTGACGACCTCGGCGATCAACGCTCAGAAGCGCCGCTCGACGGCCTCGAAGAGCAACCCGCTGGGCCGCGTGATGCTGGCGTATGAAGAAGTCAAAGACCGTCCGTTCGAAACCATCGAACTGAAGGTTGATGAAGCCATTCTTCGCGAAACGCCGAAGCTCGAATTTGGTCTGAACTTCCTGAAGCTCGCCGCTGGTGTGGCACCGCTGCTGGGCCTGCTGGGTACGGTGACCGGTATGATCCGGACCTTCACCCAGATCACCCTGTTCGGTACCGGTGACCCGCAGATCATGGCCGGTGGTATCTCCGAGGCCCTAGTGACCACGGTGTCCGGTCTGATCGCAGCCATCCCGCTTCTGTTCATCCACTCCTTTGCAGCCAGCTTTGCGCGCGGTGCTCAGCAGGCTCTGGAAGAACAAGCTGCTGGCATCATCGCGCGTCACGCCGAAGAGAACGCGAGCTAAGGAAAGAGAGCCATGGATTTCCAAGGCGCATTATCAGCTATCCAGGAATTCCTGGAGCGTGGAGGTCCGGTCCTGACCTATATCATGGCCCTGACCTTCGTGATGTGGGCCTTTATCCTGGAACGGCTGGCATATTTCGGGTTCGCCCATAAGGGCGATCGCAACCGGGTCTTAAGAGAGTGGGGTGCCCGCGAGGATCACCACTCTCGCCGGGCCCACGCGATCCGGGATCAGCTGATTTCCGAGGTGAAGGCGAAAGCCGAGCAGAATGTGGAGCTCATCAAGACGCTTGTCGCGGTGGCTCCTCTGTTTGGCCTATTGGGCACCGTGACCGGCATGGTCTCCGTGTTCGACGTGATGGCGATTTCCGGCTCGTCCGATGCCCGCGCTATGAGCGCTGGTGTGGCTCGTGCTACAATCCCCACCATGGCGGGCATGGTTGCCGCCCTGTCCGGTCTGTTGTTCTCAAATCAGATCGAGCGTCTCGCGAAACAGCGGGTGCACGAGCTGACCGATGAGCTAGAGGTGGACTAAGTCATGCGCAGACGTAGACGCAGTGGCAATGACCAGGCCGACGTCAATATGACGCCGATGCTGGACATTGTGTTCATCCTGCTCATCTTCTTCATCGTGACGGCGACCTTCCTTCAGGAAGAGGGCGTGGACATGCGGCCGCCGCCTCCGAGCCCGAATCCACCCCAGGAGGCGACGCCGCCGATCCTGATTTCAGTGGATGCCGATAACAACGTGTTTGTGAATAATGAGCGCACGAGTGCGCTGCGAGTCCCCGCAGCCGTGGCTCGTATCCGGGCTGAAGAACCCGATGCAGCTGTTGTGATTTCTCCCAACAATGAAGCCGAACATGGTCTCATTGTGGAGATGTACGACGCGCTGCGCCGAGATTCGATCCCGACCATTATCACGCGACCAGACGAAGATTAGGCAGGGAGAGACAAATGGCACGACGCGGAAGCCGGGTCCTCCAGGACGACGAAGAGGTCGAACTGGATATGACTCCGATGCTGGATGTGGTCTTCATCCTGCTGATCTTCTTCATTGTTACGGCGGTCTTCGTGAAAGAGCCTGGGATCGAAGTCGTGCGTCCTGAAACAACGCTTCAGGAACAAACGAAACCCACGCTGCTTGTCGCCGTATCCTCGGAAGACGAGATTTATGTCGACGGCAACGTCTATGAACTGACCGCACTGCGTCCGGTGCTCGAGCAGTTGCTCGAGGAAAATCCGCGGGCAGAAGCCATGGTTCAAGGCGATTTCGAAGCGCCTGTCGGCACGATCCTGGATATTCAGGAACTTTTGACGGACATGGGGGTCGAGGAGATTCGTATCTCGACCGAGGGGGCATAAGGAGAAGACGCTATGGCTGCTATTATTCGCCTCCTGATCGGGGTTCCGATCGCCGGGACCGTGACCTTTCTGCTCTTCTTGCTCATGCACACGCTCATCACCACTGAGGAGATTGAGCTTGAGGAGGAGCCCGAGGATCTTCGCATCACCATCGCTGAGACGGTCGAGGAAATTCAGGCCAATGTGCGTGAATTGACCATCGACGACGTGCCGGAGGTGACGCCGCCGCCGCCGCCGCCTCAGATCGAGCGTCAGTCTGCTGAACAACCCACTGAGGACATGTCCACAGTGGTGGGTGAGATCCCGGCGTTCGAAGCGCCGTCTTTGACGGGCGCTGACGTGAACTTCTCGGTTTCTGACCGCGATGCACAGCCGCTGGTTCGTATTGAACCGCAATACCCGATGCGCGCCGCTGAACGCGGTGTTGAAGGGACCTGTACGGTGACGTTTGACGTGACGCCTGATGGCGTGACGACCAACATCACCATCCTGGCCTGTGATAGCTCTCTGTTCCGCCGCGATTCCATTCGCGCCGTGGAGCGCTGGCGCTACCAGCCCAAGATCGTTGACGGGATCCCTGTGCGACGCACCGGCGTTGTGACGGAATTCAATTTCCAGCTGTCTGAGTAACTAAAGGGCATGGCGCGCCCCTCGATTAGGGGGCGCGCCACCAACCCCTGGGAGCCAAACCATGGTCCACACGCGCACTTTTGACGCCAAACGCTATATCGTCGCTTTCAGCGCGATGCTTCTGGCCTCAATAATCGCTTTCATCGCGGTCGCTGATGCGGACGCCCAGCGTCGCAATCGCGACGACGCCGAAGAGCCGCCGACCGATCGGGTCCTGTCCACCGAAGTGGGGCAGACGATCCAGCAAGTCGTTGAGGCGCAAGACGTCGAAAACTTCCAGGGGATGATTAGTCTCCTGACCCCGCTTTTGTCGGACAATCTGACCGCTTATGAGCGCTTTATCGTGCTCCAGCTGCGGGGCACGGCCCGTTTCCAGCTGGACAACCTGCCGGGTACGATCTCCGATTTCCGCGCCATGCTGGACACCGGTGCGGCCACCACCGACGAAGCCAACACGATCCGCGTTCAGCTTGGTCAGCTCTATATCGCGACCGAGAATATCCCTGAAGGCCTGCGCTTCCTGGAAGCGGCTGTGAATAACGGCGTGGAGCTCAATGAGAGCCTTCTGCGTCTGTTGAGCCAAGCCTACTACACCGCCGAACGCTATCGCGACGGCCTGCGCTTTGCTGAGCAATACTATCGTGAGAAGGCCAGCAAAACCCAGGGCGACTACACCCTGATGCAGGCCTATTATAATCAGCTGGGCCAGCCGCAGAACGAGCTGCGCGTGGTGCGTGAAGCCCTGTCGGCCTTCCCAGGCGAGCGCCGCAGCTGGCAAAATCTGGTGGCGCTGTTTGCCCGTCTTGAGCGGGAAAGCGATGCGTTTGAGGCCAACAAGCTGATGTATCTCAACGGCTTGTTCGAAGAGTGCAATGAGCTGTACCGCCTGTCGCAATATTATAGCTATTACGACAACCCCTATCGCGGTGCGACCATTCTGGAGCGCGAGATCAATTCCGGTCGCTGTGAAGGTGACACCGAGCAACTGCGCACGCTGGCCAATATGTGGCGTCAGGCCCGTGAGTTCGACCGGGCCACCCCAGTGCTTCAGCGTCTGGCCAACCAGACCGGTGAAGGCGAATGGTTCCTGAAACTGGCTGAAGCTCATTTCGAGCTGAATAATCTGCAAGCTGCGGAAACCGCCTTTGAACAGGCTCTGGACCGCGGTGGTCTGGACCAGACCGGCACGGCCTGGGCTCTGCTGGGCGCGGTGCGCTATCAGATGGGCCAGCGCCAGGGTGCTCTGGCCGCCTACCGTGAAGCCACCCGGTTCAGCGATGCCCGCCGCGAGGCCAATGGCTGGATTACTTTCATCAATGGCCAGATCCAGGCTGAGATCACCCGCCGCCTCCAGCTGGAGCGTGTGCAGGTCGACGAATGCAGCCTGATCATCGCCAATGAGCTGGAAATCGCCACCATTGTGGGTCAGGTCGACGACACCGGCCAGGTGGTCGTTCCGGTGCCGGACAACTGCGTAACCTATTATAATCAATATGGTGACCAGATCCGAGAAGCCGGTATGAACGACGAAGAAGCCGCTGCGATGGCGGCCCAGGTGGAAGAAACCATCCAGCGTCGCATCGAAGAAATCGCCCAGGACCGCGCCTAAACGCGCTAAGCTAGAGGCGTACGCCTTTTACAACCCCGCCGCGGTTCGCCGTGGCGGGGTTTTTTATTGCCGATTTGTCATCCGCCTCAATTTCGCCACCGGCGGCAGGCCCGCTTGCAACCGGGCGGGGCTGAAAATTTGGGGAGATGTCTTATGACGAGAAGTCGAATCTTTTGTATTCGTCGCCTGGCCGCCGCTGCGGGAGCGCTGGTACTGGGCACGCTTTCAGCAATGGCCACACTCTCGAGCCTAGAGGCGCAGCCGCAATCCTCCTCCCAGGCCGAGGATGAAGGGCCGGAAAACCGTGTCCTGACCCCACGCGTGGGCGAAATAGTCCAGCAGGCCTTGGAACTCTTGGATCAGGAGCGTTCTAACGACGTCATCAATTTGCTGACCCCGCTGCTGGCCGAGCGCCTGAATGCCTACGAGCGATTCGTGGTCTTCCAGCTGCGTGGCCAGGCGCGCTTTCAGCTTGATGACCTCAATGGCACAATCGCTGACTTCACTGCCATGCTGCAGACCGGTGCTGCGACACGTGAGGAAGCCAACACCGCACGGGTACAACTCGGCCAGCTCCATATTGCCACAAATGATCTGGACCAGGGCTTGGTGTTCTTCGAGGCTGCGGTCGAAAATGGGATTGAGCTCAATCAGGGATTTTTGAGCCTGTTAAGCCGAGCCTATTATCAGGCCGAGCGTTATCGCGATGGCTTGACTTACGCCGAGCTGTACTACGGTCGCCAGGGTTCAAAGAGCCAGTCCGACTACGCGCTGATGCAGGCCTATTACAAGCAGCTGGGTCAGACCGAGAATGAGATGCGGGTAATTGAGGCGGCGTTGTCTGACTATCCAGAAACTCGAATTAATTGGCAGAATCTAGTGGCTATCTTGGCGCGCCTGGAGCGCGAGGACGACGCCTTCGAGGCGAATAAACTTATGTACCTCAATGGCTTGTTTGAGGAGTGTAGTGAGCTGTTCCGGCTCTCCCAGTATTTCAGCTATTACGAGAATCCCTATCGCGGCGCGACGCTGCTGGAACGGGAGATCAATACCGGGCGCTGCGAGGGCGATGTCGATCAGCTTAGGACGTTGGCCAATATGTGGCGACAGGCACGCGAGTTTGAGCGCGCGATCCCAGTCCTGGAACGCCTGGCCGCCCAAACCGGGGATGGCAACTGGTATGCCAAGCTTGCCGAGGCGCAGTATGAGCTGAACAATCTAGAAGCCGCAGAGATGGCGTTCGTCGACGCGCTCGACATTGGTGGGCTGGATCAGACCGGTGCAGTTTGGTCATTGTTGGGCACGGTCCGTTTCCAGGCCGGCAATGTCGTTTCCGCGCTCGCCGCCTTTGCCGAAGCCACGCGCTTCTCCGAAAGCCGGCGGGAGGCGCAAGCCTGGACCGAATTCATCACTCAGCAGATGCGCATTCGCGATGCCATCCCATTGCAGATGGAGCAAATCCGGTTTCAGGAATGCCGCCTGATCGTGGCCCGGGAACTCGATGCAGCGACCGTGACCTCTGAGGTCGATGAAACAGGACGGCCGGTAATTGATGTGCCGGACAACTGTGCGGATTTCTTCAATCTCTATGGCGACCAAATAGCCGAACCTGGCTCCTGATTGTGTCGCCTGCGTCCGATTTAACCCCCGCCGCGGTTCGCCGTGGCGGGGTTTTTTATTGCCGATTTGTCATCCGCCTCAATTTCGCCACCGGTGCGCGGCGAGACTGGGGTGAGCTGTGGGGGCGGCGCGATCAACGATAGGGGAGATCGACCATGACCGCGACCACATTTCATCCCACGCCCATGTCCCAAAGCCTGTCTGTAAGCGCGGCAGCCCTCCGCTTTGTCGCTGCCATGGGCATTGCGGCTCTGGTGACGCTGGGGCTGTTCTTTCTGATGCGCGCCCTGATCTGGGTCGAAACCCCGGTTTTGGAAGACGCTGAACCGCGCCCTGTGATCGAGATTGCCATGGTGCCTGAGGAAATTGAGCCCGCGCCGATTGAGCCTCCGATCCAGGCCGACCCGGTCGTCATTCCAGATTTCGTGACGCTTAGGCCTGATCCCACCGCCAAGCCGATCAATCCCATTGATGTCGGACCATCGGTTCCGGTGGAAGTTGACGTCAACACGGACAATATGGGCCAGATCGCACGCTTGCCGCCACCCACCTCGCTGCGCGTCGCGCCGGTTTATCCGGCACGCCTGGCCAACCGTGGGATCGAGGGCAGCTGCACCCTACAGTATGACATCCTGGGCAGTGGCCGCGTTGCCAATGCCCGCGCGATCGATTGCGACCATTCTGGATTCGAACGCGCCGCTCTGGCCGCTGTGGCCCAGTGGCGCCATGCTGTGGTTATCGGGGCGGATCCTGAGGCTGTGATTCAGTCCGGTGTGCAGACCCGATTGGACTTCCAGCTGGACCCATAAGCGATGCCGTTTCTGCGCCTGGTGCTAAGTGCGATCGTCGGGGCCCTGCTTGCCCTCAGCCTGTTTGCGGCGATGGGACAGGCGACGGCCCCGGCCACCGTCATGGCCCAGACGCTAAAACGCTATCCCGATCTGGACTGGCAGCCGCTGGGTGCGGTTCAAATCGATGACGGCAAAGCTCTCTGGCGGGGTGTGACGCGACCCCGCTGGACGCCGGTTCCAGTCACTTCATTGGGGTGGGATGAGCAAGTTGCTCCGCCCCGCTTTGACACTGAGACCGTGGTCGATCCTGCCCATCTCACGCCGGAGCTGGTGGTGATGTCACGCACGCTGGCCACCACCGAAGCGGTTAGTGAGCGGCGATGGTGGCGCTCGCTTTTCCATAAGCTGGGCGATTAAAAAAGGCGGCGCGGGGTCAATCCCGCGCCGCCTTCTTTCCGGGGTTCGCTGAGCGATTAGCCTTCGGCGGCTTCAGTGGCCTCGCCGGCTTCCACCGCCTCTTCATCGGCCAGACCGGCGGCCATCAGGGCGAAGGCCCATTCTTCGGCGCGTTCTTCCAGCGCATCAAAACGCCCGGATGCACCGCCATGGCCCGCGCCCATATTGGTGCGGAACAAGGTCAGGCCATCATCGGTGCGCCGGTCGCGCAGGCGCGCCACCCATTTGGCCGGCTCCCAGTAGGTCACCCGCGGATCGGTCAGGCCGGCGGTGGCAAACAGGTGCGGATAGGCTTGCTCTGTGACGTTGTCATAGGGGCTATAGCTCATCATGTAGCGATAGGCGTCTGCATCCTCGATCGGATTGCCCCACTCATTCCACTCCGGCGGGGTGAGCGGCAGGCTCGGGTCGGAGATGGTGTTCACAACGTCCACGAAGGGCACCGCGGCAATCACACCGGAAAACAGGCTCGGGTCGATATTCATAGCCGCGCCCACCAGCAGACCGCCGGCAGATCCGCCCATGGCCACAAGCTGGCCTTCAGACGTATAGCCTTCATCGATCAGGAAGCGGCCCGCATCGACGTAATCGGTAAAGGTGTTCATCTTCCGGTCGAGCTTGCCGTCCAGATACCACTCATAGCCCATCGCCATGCCGCCGCGCATATGCACGATGGCGTAGATCATGCCGCGATCAACCAGGCTGAGGCGCGAGACCGAGAAGGTCGCCGGGATGGTGATCCCGTAGGACCCATAGCCGTAATGCAGGACCGGCGCGGTGCCATCGATGGGCGTATCCACGTGGTAAAGCAGAGTCACCGGCACTTCAGTCCCATCGCGAGCCGGAGCCATCAGCCGGCGCACAATATAGTCAGAGGCGTCATGGCCAGACGGGATTTCCTGGCGTTTGATCAGCGTGCGCTCTCGCGAAGCCATATTATAGTCAAACGTCTCTTCAGGCGTTGACGGGCTTTCATAGGAGAAGCGTATGACGTCGGTGGCATATTCATAACTACCGCCAAGGCCGAGCGCATAAGCCTCTTCATCAAACGCGATCTCATGCTCTTCATCCGTGCGCAGATCGCGAACGACCAGGCGGGGCAGGGCGTTGGAGCGTTCCATGCGCACCAGCCAGTTTTCATAGCCGGACAGACCATTGACCAGTACGCCAGAGCGATAATCCAGGAAGTCGGTCCAGTTTTCCCGACGCGGATCGTCCAGGGGGGCGGTCATGACTTTGAAGTCCACTGCACCGTCCAGATTGGTGCGCACATAGATCGCACCGCCCGCTTCGGTCAGGGAATACTCCACGCCGTCCTCGCGCTCGGACACCAGAAGCGCTTCAGCCGCTGGGTCATTGGCATCAAACAAGCGCCATTCGGAGGTGGTGTGATCATTGGCTGACAGGACGATCCAGCGGTCGCCATCGGTCTTGCCCAACCCCAGGAAAAAGCCTGGATCGGCCTCCTCATAGATCAGCTCGGCCTCGTCACTGTCAAAGGCCTGGCGATAGACCCGGCGCGGGCGATTATTCTCATCGCGCCAGACCCAATAAATGGTCTGGGAGTCATTGCCCCAGACCAGGGAGCCATAGCCTTCATCGGTGAGGGATGCGACGTCCTCGCCGGTGGCCATGTCGCGGATTCTGATTGTGTAGAATTCAGACCCTGCCGTATCGACCGCATAAGCCAGATAGCGATGGTCTGGCGATTGGGACACTGCGCCCAGGTCGTAATACTCCACGCCTGCGGCTTCGGCGTCGCCATCCAGGATGATCTGTTCTTCGCCTGAAATCTCGCCGTTGTCGTCAGCGGGGCGGCGCACATAGACCGGGTACTGTCCGCCTTCGCGATACCGGACATAGTAGAAAAACGCGCCATCGCGTGAGGGCGGGGAGCTGTCGTCTTCTTTGATCCGGCCGCGCATCTCGTCATAGATGCGCGATTGCAGGCCGCGCAGCGGGGCCATGGCGTCCGCCACATAGGCATTTTCGGCCTCCAGCATGGTGCGGATATCGGCCTCCAGCACCTCTGGCTCGCGCATCACTTGCTGCCAATTATCATCACGCAGCCAGGCAAATTCATCGACACGGGTTTCGCCGTGTTGGGTGATTTCGACCGGGCGCTGCTCCACAGTTGGAGCGTCAAGGGTTTGTGCGCGCGCGATCAGGTCGGGTGCCGCCATCGGGGTCTCTTCAGTCTCTTCAGTGGTCGGGGCGTCTGCGGCAGGGCTGCAGGCTGTCAGGAGGGCCGCGGTGCCAGCAGCCATAGTGGCCAGCAAACGCGCGGGGAGGGGCGTTTTCATCGTTTTGGTGTCCCTTGTCAGCCGAGTCAAAGCGGCGCTGAACGAAGGGGCTTAGTCTTCACCTTCATTGGGCACGAAGTCCAGAACGATGCCGTTGACACAATAGCGCAGGCCCGTGGGTTGTGGGCCGTCGTTGAACACATGGCCAGCATGGGCACCGCAATTGGCGCAGTGGATCTCGGTCCGGGGCATGATCAGCTTGAAGTCGCGCTTGGTGCCCAGCGCCTGATCATGGGCCGGAGCCCAGAAGCTGGGCCAGCCTGAGCCGCTTTCGTATTTTTCTGCGCTGGTGAACAAAACCTCGCCGCAGACTGCGCAGTTATACGTGCCAGCGCGCTTTTCGGCGTTCAGTGGGCTGCAGCCTGGAGCTTCCGTGCCTTCAAAAAAGGCAATCTGTTCCACATCGCTGGGCAAGGTCTCGCGCAATTTGGCAATGGCGTCTTCGGACAGGCGCGGCATCTGGAAAATCTCCTGATTTCTATGACGTGTAGATATAGGGGCGTGATCAGGCCGGATCGACCCGCTTGACCCGTAAAATTGGTGTGAGCAGGGATACCAGCATCAACACCAGCGCCAATCCGCCCATGGGGATCAAGGCGGCTGTTCTGGGCCCCAAATCGGCGACCACATGGCCCATAATGAAGGCCCCGAACGGCATGCCGCCAAACAGACCCAGCTGATAGACGCTCATCACCCGGGCGATTTTGTCTTTTGGGGCATTCTCCTGAACCACGGCGCGGGACAGGGTGATGGCGACCCCACCACCCAGGCCCCAGCCGAAGACCAGCACATAAAGCCAGAAAATGGGGATTGGCAGGGCCAAAAGCCCCATGGTAGCGACCGTCACCAATTGAGCGGCCATCATCACCACGCCGGGACGGTCCACATTGCCCAAACGCGCCAAGATGACATTGGCAAAGAACGCGCCGACCCAGAAGGAGACCATCAGCGAAGATAGCAGGCCGTAGCCCCCCAAATACTCATCGCGGACCAGCACTGGGATGATGACAAAGAAGCCACCTCCGACGACCAGGCAGC
>JANQMI010000239.1 GCA_028280165.1 Oceanicaulis sp.
GGCCCTGGAGGTCAGCGTTGAGCAACTGGCGCTGCAATCCTCGCGCAATGCCGGTCAGATCGCTCAGAACACGGACGGGATCGCGATTGCCAATGCGCTGTCGGGCTCAACCTGGCTGCAGGCCAATGAGACGGTGGCTTTCACGGCGAACTGGGGTCATTTCGATGGATCGAACGCTCTGGCGCTATCCGCAGCACGTCGGATCGACCATCGCTTCTCCGCCAATGTGGCTGTGGGCTATGCCGATCAGACCGGCAAAGTCGGGGCGAGAGCCGGCGTGCGCATGGGATGGTAGAGGATCATTTCACGGGCATAATCGGGGGCGGAACGCGGTTCTACTCCTCCGCCACGATTGCGATAACCGAACGGTCCGGATTGACAGCGATGCGGGTCACTGCGTTTAGGCCGAGCGTGCTGAGATCGGCGACGGGGAGCCAGTCAGATTCCCCATCGCGATAGACCAGTTGGCCCTCACGGGTGGAGAAAAAGCCGATGCGTCCATCGCCCAGATCCATCGGCGCGAAATCCTGGGACCCTGCGGGCAGCGCGAAGTGCGTTTCGAACGCGCCGCTGCGAAAATCGAGCGCATTGACGATGTGATGGCCGTCAGCGTCCGCGCTGGAAAACCAGGCGACGGACCCCCCGTAAGTCTTGATCAGCGTCCGGCCTGGGTTGTCGATGATATGGGTGACCGTTTCGGGTTCGGTCGAACGGTCGATAAGCTGCAGCGTATTGGGTTCTCCCAGCGCAAAAACAGCCACATGGCGCAAATCCGCGCTGAACACATAATAGCCGACCGGCGCGAGACTATGGGCGGCGCGGGGCTCTCGCCTCAGTGCGTTGTCCCCGTCCACATAGTCTTCGATATAGGCGTGACCGGCATACCCCCCAGGGGGCTGATAGATATATGAGTGACCTCCGCCAGGCTGAAGTCTGGGGGAATACTCGCTTGCCGTCGGCGTATCGGTCACCCGCCAGGTGTCGCCGCTGGTGAGGTCGCGATACCAAATATCGGTTTCGCCGCTATCGTCTGCCGAGGTGTAGAGCAGTTCAATCGAACCGGACTCATCCGGTTCGAGGAAATACGGTTGGTTGTCATAGCCCGGCGACCCCACCACTGCCAGGGCTTCGCCAAGGGCCGGTCGGCCCTCCGCCCAGCTGAGCCCATAGGTGTGAATATCCGTGCCGGGCGGAGATGCCGGTGCCTCATCCGCGCTTGTCGCGGGGACCTCCTGCTCGGCGACGTCTCTCGCTGAGGGATCCTGCGGTTCTGAACATGCCGCGAGCGTGCCGAGCACGAGTATTGAAAGTGTCTGTTTCATCCGTCTTTCCCCTCGGTTTCGGTCTCGACGCCATCCTCGGCACCAGGCGCACACGTTACACCAAGTTTTCCTGAAACATCCACGCCATGGGCGGCGATGAAGGGTCCCGCTCAAGTCTGAAAACGCCCACAACCAGTGGCGCTGACCAAAGGCCCTACCCTCCTGCATCCGATAGGGAGGCTATTTACCGGCAAGAATGTTTTTGCGGGAACACGAGAGTCCACGGCTCGAGGCGAGCCTGTGGTGGGAGGCCTGCATGACGATAACTTCACAGCCCTGGCTGATGGCCAGGCGCATCAGGCGCGTGGGTCTAGCTTTGGCAATCTCGGCCTCTGTCCTGGCGGCCGGGTGTGGCGACCCCGTCGGCGCGCGCTCTCACGATACCGATCTGCTGATCCTGGGTCAGGATCTGGAGGCCTACCGGGGTTATGTGGAGGCCGGCATTGCCCCGAGCCCTGATGGGATCACGCAATATTTGAAATTCTTCAATCTGCTGGATGAAGCCAAAGCCTTTGGCGGTCTGGGACTGGATGCTGACGGCAATCCAGTCGAAACGATTGCCGAATGGGGCGGGGGTCCAACCAATGCCTGGACGGCGACCCAGATTAGCGAGGTGCCCTATCTGGCGATCGGGCTGTCGCTGGCCGAACATGAACATGAAGGGCTTCAACCCGGCGCGCTCGCGCGCGTTGCGGCAGGTGACTATGACGCGCAAATCGAACAGCTCGTCCGATTTGCGACCTCCACCGAGAAGACCATCCTCTTACGGATCGGATATGAGTTCGAAGGGGCCTGGAATATCGGGTATCACCGGTTCGAGGATTTCCGGGCGGCCTATATCCGTATTGCCGCGCGCTTGCGCGGAGCCGGCGCATCCAATGTCCAGTTTGTCTGGCAGGCTTCGGCCTCTCCCATCGATGATGTCATCGACGGCGGGCGCGAGACCATCTCCAACTGGTATCCGGGCGATGAATGGGTCGACTGGGTCGGCGTCTCCATCTTTTTGCCGCCCGACGAAGCACCGTCCGTACCGCTCAACACCCAGCCTCCCCTGGCGCGTGAGCTGCTTGATGAGATGATCGAGTTCGCCCGCCAGCACTACAAGCCGGTCATCATTGCCGAAGCGACGCCGCAAGGTTTCCAGCTTGATCGGCTCGACAACGCGCATATCACCGGGATCTGGGACGGACCGTCTGGGCAGGGCGTGGTACCCGTGACGGCGGAGGACATCTGGGACGCCTGGTATCAGCCACTCTTTGACTATATGGCGGAAAATGACGACGTGATTGACGCGCTCGCCTACATCAATGCCGACTGGGACGCCCAGGGCCGGTGGGATGCACCTTATCAGGAGGGGTATTGGGGCGACACACGCATTGAATTGAACCAGACTATCGCCGAGCGCTGGCAAGGCGCTGTTGAAACGTGGCGCGATAACTAGACGCTGCGATCAGGGGGCCACGCCATGGCGAGCAAACACGCTTCGACCGTCTTTTTGGCGGCGATCATTTCTTTGGGCGGATTCCTGTTCGGCTTCGATGCCGCGATCATCTCCGGTGTGGCACCGCTCGCCGTGCGTGAGTTTTGCCTGGGCACGCTCGAATTCGGCACACTGGTGGCTGCGCCCTCCATTGCGGCGATCATCGCAGGCTTCGCCGTGGGCCCGCTCAGCGATTTCATTGGGCGCAAGGCCATGCTGCTCATTGTGGCCGCGCTTTATGCGACCTCGGCGGCCCTCTCCACCTGGGCACCGGACTTTCGGTGGCTGGTCTGGGGGCGGGCCCTTGGCGGGTTTGCCTTCGCGTCTCTTGTCCTGGCACCGCTTTATATCGCCGAAATTGCGCCGCCGGAGCGTCGCGGTGGGCTCGTCTCGATCAATCAGCTCAACATCGTGATTGGCTTCGCGGTGGCGTATTTCACCGGATACTATCTGCTGCTGGCCAGCCAGTCCGATTCAGGCCTCGTGGCCGCCATTGGTCTGGCCGATCACAACTGGCGCTGGATGTTGGGCGTCGAGCTTATTCCCGCTGCGCTTTTCTTTATCGCCCTGCTGTTCGCTCCGGAGAGTCCGCGATGGCTGATGGTGCGTGGCCGCGAGGAAGACGCCCGCAAAGTCATTGCCCGCCTTTACTCAGAAGAGCGGGCTGGGGCCGCAATTCAGGAAATCCGCGACAGCATCGCCCAGTCCCGCAGCCATGTGAAAACACCGCTCGCGCTGCTGTTCAAACCGGGTGTGGTCAAGCTCTTACTGATTGGCCTGGTGGTGGCCATTGCTCAGCAGATCACCGGCATCAACTCAGTTTTCTTCTACGCCCCGACAATTTTCGAACAGGCCGGCGCGGGCACAAATGCCGCCTTCGCCAACTCCACTGCGGTGGGCCTGGTCAACGTGGTCTTTACCCTGGTGGCGATCGCGCTGATTGACCGGGTTGGCCGAAAGCCGCTTCTGGTGGCCGGCCTGGTCGGCATTGCGGTGTCCATGAGTATTGCGGGATGGGGTTTCCATCAGGCTGAGTTCACACTCACCGCTGATCATCTGGCGAGCCTGCCCGAAGGGCTCGATCCAGCCCTACTCGCGCCGCTGATCGATCAGACCTATGCCAGCGATGTGGATTTCTCCAATGCGCTCAACGCCGCGCTCGGCGAGGAGCTGGCGCTGGAACACCGCGCGGCCCTGACCAATCTGGCGATCAGCATCAATGCGGCCCTCGTTCTGGTGGGTCTTCTAGGCTTCGTTGCCTCGTTTGCTTTCTCGCTGGGGCCGGTCATGTGGGTCTTCCTGTCGGAGATTTTCCCCAACCGGATTCGAGGCTTGGCCATGTCGGCGGTGACTTTTGTCAACGCCGGCGTGAGCGCAACGGTCCAATTCTTCTTCCCGCTTCAGCTGGAGTATCTCGGCGCAGGCATCACCTTCTTCATCTATGCCGGATTTGGAATGATCTTCCTGCTGCTGGTTTGGCGCTTTGTGCCGGAGACCAAAGGGCTCAGCCTGGAAGAACTTGAAGCGGACATGGCCCGGTGACGCGTGTCTGCAGAACCATCAGATCACCCCACCTATAGCGGAAAAATCCACGCGCTTCGTCTAGTCTTATGGATCTGCGCCACAGTGCGCGCTTGAGGTTGATTGTCGGAATGGACGCAGCGGAGCTGGATCGGTGGTTTGTGAGCGAGGTGCTCTGCCATGAGCGCGCGCTGCGCGGCTATTTGCGCCGGGCCTGCCGCCAGGCCAGCGATGTCGAGGATGTCTTGCAAGACACCTATGCCCGCACCTATGCCGCAGCCCGAACCGAGCGGCCCACCCATGTGCGGGCTTTCGTCTTCCGCACCGCCCGCAATATCCTCATCGATCGCGCCCGCCGCGCCGAGATTGTCGCCATTGATGCGATAGCGGATATCGAGGCGATCCCCGTCTCTACTTACGAGGCCGACGCCGAGGCAATTCTGTCCTCGCGCGAGGAATTGTCCGCGCTGGCACACGCGCTGGACACGCTGCCGCCGAAATGCCGAGAGGTGGTCGCCCTGCTGAAGATCGAAGGCTGCTCCCAGCGTGAGGTGGTCGAGCGCCTGGGCATTTCGGCCAGTACGGTGGAGAAGCATGTGTCCAAAGGCCTGCGGCGGCTGGCCGAGGCCTTGTATGGGGAGGGACAACCGTTTGAGGGTGCCCGGGGTCGGGGCGTCGTGATGAAACTCCTGCGTCGACAGAAGGGACCGGAACGATGAGACGGTTTGAACCCCCGGCGCAGCTCAACGCAGATCGCCCCAACGCAGACCGCATTGACGCCGAGGCGGCGCGCTGGTGCGCCAAGCTCGACGCCGCAGGCTATGCCGGCCGAAGCGATGCGATCGACGCCTTCGCGGCCACCGATCAGAGCTTTGCCACCTGGATCGAGGCTGATCTGCGCCATCGGGTGGTGCTATTGCGCTTGTGGGCCAGCTGGGCGCGCGCAGACCGGCTGGCCTCGTTGAAGCGCCCCAGTGAGGCTGTCGAGCCCGCACCGCGCTGGCGGCGCTGGGTGGGCGGGGCGATTGCTGCGGCGCTTGTGCTGATGGCGGTGCCGGTAGCTGGATTGCTGATCCAGGGCGAGCCCACCACTCCGCCAACCCAGGCGATCGTTTATGAAACCGAGATTGGTGGATATGAGACCGCGCCGCTCGCCGACGGCTCGCGCATCGAGCTGAACACCAATACCCGCCTGGGCGTGGTGATGGATGACACCGCCCGCACGGTGCGCCTGGTCCAGGGCGAAGCCTTTTTCGATGTGGCGCGTGATGAGGCCCGCCCTTTCACGGTCACCGCCAGCGGCCATCAGGTCACCGTGCTGGGCACGCAATTCACGGTGCGCGAGGATCGCGGCGACCTCCACGTCCTCGTGCGCGAGGGCCAGGTCGCTGTGCAACCGGCGAACACTGCGCCGCAGGCAGCCCCGGTCATGCTGGTCGCCGGGCAGCGCCTGATTGTCACCGAGGCGGGGGTGCGTGTGGACAGCGCGGATCGCGCGATGCTGGATGCGGCTCTGGCCTGGCGCGAAGGGCTGCTTGTCTTCAATGGTGAGCGCCTGGAGGCTGTGGCCGATGCCTTTAACCGCCACAATACCAGCCGGCTGGTCATCCTGGATCCTTACGCGCGCGAGATGGAAATTGGTGGCCAGTTTGAAGCGGCCAATGTGGAGGCTTTTGTGCGGCTTCTGGAAACCGCCTTTGGGCTCGAGGTCGGGCGTGTCGGCGACAGTTTTTTCGTCAGGGGACGGACGCAGTAGCGGAATTTGGAAGCGCGCTCGTCTAAACGGCTACGCAAAACAATTGCGGGTCATATTTCGGGGGCTTCCAAGATGAAAAGACTTCGCTTCACCACGCTTCTTATGTCCGCCGCCAGCGCGGCGGTTCTGGCCACCAGCGCCAGCTTTGCCCAAGAGCGCGACTTCGATATTGAGCCGGGTGATCTGGCCACCGCGCTGCGCGCCTATGTCGAGCAAAGCGGCGTGCAACTCATCTTCCGCAATGACCAAGTCCGCGCGGTGACCACCCGCGGCGTGGAAGGCGAGCTTGAGCCTGAAGCCGCCCTCGACCAACTCCTCGCCGGCACTGGCTTTACCGTCGTGCGCGACGCCCAAACCGGCGCCGTCGCCCTGGTCGAAACCCAGCCCGCGGCGCGCGACGACGCGCCAGCGCAGACGGGGCGGGTTGACGTTGAGGCTGAAGAGCGTGAAGTGATCGAGGTGAGGGATCGGATTGTTGTGACGGGGACGACGATACGGGGGGTGGTTCCGGATAGTTCGCCGTTCTTCGCTTTCTCGGCTGAGGACATCGCCCTGAGCGGCGCAACGACACTGGAAAGGTTTCTGGAAACGTTGCCGCAGAACTCAAACACTCAGACCGTCATCGGAGATTTTGCGGCGAACCAGGTAGTCGGAACGGGATCTCAGTTCCGGAGTGGAGGCCTTAACTTACGCGGATTGGGAATTGGTACGACGCTCGTCCTCTTGAACGGAATGAGGCTGACCCCGCCAAGTGGCGAGTCGGTGGATACATCGCTGATTCCCTTAAGCGCAGTTGAGCGCGTAGAGGTTTTGCCGGACGGGGCATCAGCCATCTACGGATCGGACGCGATTGGCGGCGTCGTTAACTTTATTCTCAGAGATGAGGTCGAAGGAGTTGAAGTCTCGTCATCCTACGGGACAGTCGCGGATGGATCACATGATCTATTCCAGGGGAGTATCAGCGCTGGTAGCTCGTGGAGCGGTGGGCAGGGGTTTCTTTCTTACTCCTATCGTGACCAGTCGAGTCTAGGGGTGGAAGATCGAGACTTTGTCAGCGTCACGCTCGGTGACCTTTTGCCGGAACAGGAGCGTCACAGTGTTTTGGGGTCGTTCGAACAGGAGGTCATAGACCGACTGTCTCTTAGTGCCTCTGTGTTTTACACGGACCGGAATCAAGTTTTTGAGAATGGTGGGTTCTTTGACACTTCCCTTTTCCGTAGCACAACGGAAAATGAGCAGGTGATCGCGTCAACCTCTGTACAGTATCAGTTTTCGCCTGAAGTCTTCCTCGACATTGAAGCTATATATACCGATCTATCCTCCAGCCGAAGATCCGAAGAGCTTGCCCTCAACGGTTTTAATTCAGAGTTTGGAGAAGAAGGAACAGCATTCGACATCATCGCTAAGGTCGATAGTGTTGTTTTCACTCTCCCCGCTGGCGATGTGATGATGGCTGCAGGGGGAGGTTTCTCAACGCAAGACTATGACTTTTCTCAAGGCGCTGGCAATCCGACAAGCTACGATAGGGAATCACAGTTTGTGTTTGTCGAGGGGTTCTTGCCCATCGTCGGCGAAGTGCAGGATGTTCCTTGGGTCAATAGGTTGGAGCTCAGTGCTGCGGTCCGGTATACGGAATACTCAGACTTTGGAGGGGATGCGACCCCACGATTGGGGCTTCTATGGAGTCCAGTGGAAGGGGTGAATCTGCGTGGCACCTACTCGCGATCATTCCGCGCTCCGACCTTAACGAACCTGAACCCAAGTGGTGGATTTATAACGATCCTCGACCTAGCTGGATTTGGCCTGCCGGATAACTTTTCCGATGATGGGTCAGCCATCATCCTGATCGTGTCTGGTGACGAAAATCCTGACCTTTCTCCTGAGTTCGCGGACGCGTTTTCACTCGGGTTCGATTTCAGCCCGCAGGCTTTAGAGAACCTGACTCTCTCAGGCACTTACTTCAAGACAAGCTACGAAGATCGGCTTGGGAGTCCCTATGCCAACCTGTTCTCAGTGATTTTCAATCCTGAAGACTTTCCATTTGCGGTAAGCGCGAACCCGTCCCTTGATGTGGTCTCTCAGATTCTAACCAACCCTCAGTTTGTGAGCGCATCTCCAGGTCTCCTGCAAGATCCGACAGATCCAGTTGAAGTGGCCGGCGTCGTTACCCATCTGGTTGATGGGCGGCTGGTGAACTTAGCTGAATCGGAGGTTGAAGGCGTCGACTTCAGCGCAGGATATCAACACGACAGCGATATTGGGACGCTGATTTATGGCCTTAACATCAGCTATACAACTGAAGCGTTCCAGCGTGCGACCCCGGTGTCACCGAAGCAAGAACTGCTCGACACTGTTGGTAATCCGACTTCCTTAAAGGGAAGCGCGAGCATTGGAGTCCAGCGATCCGGCTTCACTGGTCAGCTAAACATCAACTATGTCGACAGTTATCGGGACGTCTTTACTAACCCTGAGGCGTCCGTAGATGAGTGGACCACCTTTGATCTGAATTTCAGATATGAATTTGATGAGTCTGCGCCGACGATTGCGCAAGGCCTGTTATTGTCTCTAAACATCAATAACGTGTTGGATGAAGACCCACCATTTGTCGGAAATGCAGGTCTATCTGGCGGCGGCCTTTCTCGTGCAATTGGGTTTGATCCCGCGAATGCAAACCCTGTTGGTCGTTTCGTTACATTTGGTCTTCGAAAGTCGTTCTAGAAGATTTATCGACTGCGCTCTAGACGCGGATTGAGGCTTATTACTTCGTCTGCGTTTAGTGCGCTGTCATATTTAGACGGGCCTACTTGTATGCCTAAATTAATTTTATGGATAACGGCATTTATTGTTACGGGATGTGCTGCGGATTCCGGGCAGCCTAGCGCTGCAGAAGGTGCGCCGCTTCGAATAGCAGAGTTCGAGATATCTGAAGGTACTCAGATGAGTCTCGACGTTTCGCCTGATGGTACACAAATAGTATTCGACCTTCTTGGCGATCTATACCTAATGCCAGTGGATGGTGGCGCGGCGGTGTCCCTCACGGAGGGAAGCGCTTGGGACAAGGAGCCGAAATTCTCTAGAGATGGTGAATTTGTTTATTTTATAAGCGATCGGATCGGACATAAAAATATTTGGCGTATTAATTTGGAGCACCGCCAAATAAACCAAATCAGCGAATTCTGTCATAGTATATCCGGATCGATAAACTGGGACTTTGGTGGCACTCGGTTGATATTTGGGTTGTCTGAGAATACGCTCGACTCAAGGCTTTTCGAATACACTCCCATTGATCGCAGTCTTCTGCCAATCGATAGCCGTCAAGGAGCGGTGGATCAATGTGGCGGCCGCGTTGACCCATTTGTCCGCTCAAGAGTGTTTTCTGGGGTAGAGAGCGCATCTGGCGACATCCTGTTCTCCGAAGCAAAGTGGTGGAGCGCTACGGAAGAAGAGCGTGGCGTGAACATATATCGTTTCAGCAGGAGCGCATCTGGCATCGAGTTAGTTACTGATGCTCTAGCTGAATATGATGAGTATAAACCGCAGATTTCACCGAGCGGTACGAGACTGGCGTATTTCAGGCAGTATCCAGATGCCAGCACCGAGCTAAGGGTCGTGAACGTCTCGACAGGAGAGGTTCTGCTTGCTGCCGCTTTAGACACTCCAGGCGATGCCTACTTCGTTCAGTCAAGTGAATCGCGTCCAAACTACGCCTTTCTTCCAGATGAGAGCGCAGTTGTTTTCTGGCATGGCGGGAAAATTTTTAGAGCGAGCATTGTCGATGGGTCTATTCGTGAGATCCCATTTTCAGTGCGAGTTGTTCGTGAAATGGCGCACCGCGTAGGACCAAGATCAACCCATTTTCGCATTCAAGACCATGCGCCGACAATCCGGTGGCCAGGTCCTTTTAGCGACGGCTCTAGGCTTTTGTTTTCAGCGGTTGGATACGTGTGGATTCAAGACCTAGATTCTGGTCAAACGCGTAAAATAACACGGGAGGATGAGTTTGCATTTTCGCCAATCATTTCCCCTGACGAAAGTCAGGTCGCATTCGTAACGATTGACAATGCTGAGGGCGAGTTCGGCCCGGCAAATGTGATCGTCGTAAATATTGAAGATGGTCAAAGACGAACGCTACTCAGCGCGCCATACCCAATCAATAGCGTCCCGTTTCATTCTTTAAGTTGGTCAAGCGACAATAAGAGAATCGCCTTTTTAAGTAGCTCTGAAACCGGCCAGTTGTCAGTCGGGTGGGTCTCTGCTGAGACTGGCGAGAGCGATATTGTCGTGGAGGGCATGCGCCAGAGCATAGTCAGCGTTTTTCCGAATGCGTTTTTCGTAGCGTTCGATGGAGTCCGTGACGCCATCACATTCGGCTTCCCCGAAATGGCGCGCGGGCGCGCAATATTGCCAATTACGCTGACCGAGTTTTCGCTTGTTTCTGTTGATCTGCAAACTCGAGCAGTCGAAAGAATCGCCGGCGGCGGTGAAACTATTCGTAGCCTTATTCCATCGCCAGACCGAACGCGGCTACTGCTAACGCTGCACAACGGATCCGTCTGGATAGTGTCCAATGATGAGACGATCAGCGACGCGGAGGCGCTTCTCGGTCGGCCGGAGGTGCATCAGCTTGACGCGGAAGGGGCGCATTTTTTGCGATGGCTCGATGACCACCAAGTCATCTTCAGCTTAGGCCAATTCGTATCGATCTTCGACCTGAGAACCAATCAGACCACGACGCACAGAATAGAGGTTCCCGCAGAAAGCCCTCCTGGTCAGGGAGTGGTTGCACTTCGGGGCGCTCGTCTGATCACAATGCAGAACCCTGACGATCCGAGTGCGGTTGTTGAAAACGGAACCATCGTCTTCGCAAACGGAAGGCTGCTGGACGTTGGGCGTTCAGACACGGTTCCAATTCCAGCTGAGGCTGTTGTCATCAACGCTGAAGGAAGAACAATCATTCCAGGGTTGATCGATTCCCATTACCATAATTTGCGTGGCGGGGTTTCGGCACTCGCATTGCCGAGCGATCAGATGTCGCGCGAAAACTCCTTAACCTACGGAATTACCACAGCTTGGGATCCCGGCGGGCTCCCGGGCGATACGGCGATGGCAGCGGCTGACTATTTTAGGGGAGGCCGCATCATTGGCCCGCGATGGATGGTGGCGGGCGGTGCAATCGGACGAACCGAAGGGCTCATTATCGACGACTATCTGGACATGCAATCTCAAGTTAGTCGCCGCAATCGCCTTGGTGTCCGTCTAATGAAAGAGTATGAACTGCCAACGCGTGAACATCATCGCTGGCTAGCGAGTGCCGCAAGAGAATTTGGGCTCGGTATTGTATCGCATATTGAGTCTTATGATCAAATGATGACCGAAGTATTGGATGGATATACAGGGGGGGATCACACGAATATCATTTTTTATGATGACGCTATTCAAATATTGGCAAGATCAGATTATATTTGGACGCCAAATCTGTTTCTCACTCAAGGCAATATAGGTAGAGTGTCGGGGAGTATAACTCCGTTCGATGCGAGTTTTACGAATGAAGAGCGCGACTTTCTCTCGGTTCTTGAAGAAACGTATCCCGATGAGCTCGACAAGTTTCAGCGTGTCAGCGGCAGGCCGATTGGTTTAACTTCTGCATGGTCGGCACGGTATCGCGACCGGCGAATTAGCAGGATGGCGTCGGCGGTGGCTCGGGCGCATGCAGCGGGCGTTCGGATCGCCGTCAGTGGGCATGAACGTCCAGGGTTGTACCTGCATATGGAGATGTGGCACTTGTCGAGAGGTGGCATCCCTGAAGCCGACATACTTTTAGCGGCTACTCTTACAAATGCAGAGAAGCTCGGCATCGAACAGGACACTGGCTCACTTGAAGTCGGCAAGCTCGCAGATTTTCTGATCCTGAGCGATGATCCTCTCGATAGCATAATTAATACGCTTTCAATCGAGTACACGGTACAGGGTGGCGTGATTTATGACCCTCAGTCCTCATTGGACGTTGCCCCTGAAGAATTGGGCAGGGCGCTGCACTAATCTCACAAGCATCGCCGAAGCACTCAGCCAGGACTTCATGCCTCAGCACTCAGCCAGGACTTCATGCCTCTCTTGATGGCAGTGATTGGCACGGTACCCGGCTTGGCCTGGACCGCTCCGATATCGATGTATTAACCTAACCATCGGTCGTGCAACTCCGCAAAACCTATCCTCACCCCCAGCCTTTGGCGCTAAACTCCCGCCTCGCTCTTTGACCGTTTGAATCCGCTCCCCCGCGCCGCCGATCGCCCAGGCCGATGCAGGGCCGTGGTAAGCGTGGTGGTAATAGACGCTGATCCGGTCCGACTTTCCCAAAATTTCGCGGATTGGCCGCTATGCGCCCGGCGCTGGGGCCGCGTTATAGATGACGCGCCAGATTTTCAATTCACCGTCCGGCCTGCGGCGCAGCAGGATTAAGTTCTTGGTTTCAAAGGCGAAGGTCTCCTCAGAGTTGTCGGGCGTCGCGGTGCCGACAACCCGGCCTTGGACCACGACCAGGGTCTCAAAGGAGGAGAGCTCAACAATCTGGTGCTCGGTTACCAGCGAAACCCCAACCCCGATCGCGCCCAGATGCTCCGCAATCGCGTCATGGCCGCGAATTTCGCGCTCCCCGGGCACCAGGATAACCGCGTCATCGGTATAGTCGTCCACTCTCACCGCGACCGGCTGATCGATGCGGTCCAGGCTTTGAAAGATCGCTTCGACCTGGGCGCGGTCGTCCCAAGTTGCGGCGTTTGAAGGATTTGGGTTCGGTGCCGAACACGACGCCATCAGCAATCCAGCCATCACCACAACGCACAGAGTTTTCATACGTTTCACCCTTTCTAGACCACGGCGATCCTGGCGGCGGGAGGCGATCTCCGTCGGGTTGTGATCTCGCCCCGATTTGAGCCGACACTCAAGCGAGCGCCCAGTAAGGCGGGGGGCGGCCCGCGGCCATACTCCTGCAGTGAGCGGCGGTATATTGGCCGTGAGGGAAATTGCCGGCCGGCCTTATACCTCTAAAAACTAGGGGCATAGGACTGCATAAGTGCGAGGCCATCGACCCAACTGGCCCTGGCAGCCTCGCAATCGGCGTCGATGCGTCACCCCCTGAAGGATCGAAATTGTGCGTTTCAATCGAATTATTCTGCCCATCGCTCTTTTCATCGCTGTGGCCGCGCTTGCTCTATTCGTCGCCTATAGAGATACGACAGAGGCCCCCCGCTTCACGGCGGAGGATTTCTCTGGGCAGACCTTCCAAGCCGTGGCTCAACGGATCGCCGAGGCCACCGTTGACGGCGGTGCCCCGGGAACGATCGTTCACATTCGCCACAACGGCGTGGTCTATACGTCGGCCGCGGGCGTTGCGAACAAGACCACCGGGCAGGCCATTGCGCTGGATACGCCCCTTCGCATCGCCAGCGTGTCAAAGGTCTACACCGCTGCGATTATTCATGCCTTGGTTGCAGAGGGTCGGTTGTCGCTGGATACGCCCATTGTCGACATTCTGCCCCATGAGACGCTTCAGGGTATTCCCAACGCAGACCAGACAACAGTCCGACATCTGCTGCTGCACACCAGTGGGATCCCAGATTACTACGATATTCGCAGCTATCTTTTTTCAGATTGGCGTGAACCGATCACGTTAGACCGCATGCTGCCGGTCATCCGTCGCCATGACGCAACGGGGCCAGCAGGGGCAGGCTATGCCTACTCGAATTCGGGCTATCTTTTGCTGGGTGAAATCGCTGAAGCTGTATCAGGGCAGGCTTTTGAAGATTTGGTCTCACAGGTCATCCTTGCGCCGCTCGCGCTTAAGTCGACCTATTACAGCCAATTTCAGCCGGTCGAGACCGATATTCACGGCTATGGGACCTATCTTCGCCCCTGGAAAGACACCCATGAGTATTTTGAGCACTCAGGACCGGATGGCGGCATCATGGCATCGGCGGCTGATGTTTCGGCCTTCCTCGATGCGTTGATGATCAGCAATGGCCCGCTCCGCGAGATGGGCGATCAGATGATGGGCGACTTCGTCCAACGCTCCCCGCGAGGCCGCCAGGGCCTGGGCATTGAGACGATCATGGCGCGGTCCGGAGAGGAGCTCTTCGGACATACCGGTGATGTATTCGGATACCAGACGGTGGCGTATGTCTATCCTGACAGGGGCATTGTCGTGGTCGGGCAGGTCAACTGTAACTGTGCCGAGCTATCGCTCTCTCTGATCACCAATCTGCACCGGGCCGTCGAAGCCATTGATGGCCCATTCCGTGGCGATCAGTAATCATCCCAACAGAAGCGAACCGAAGGCCCTAAGTCTCAACCGTGCCTTTGACCATGGCCCGCACCAACTGTTCGGCATTGACCCAAGGATAGCCGCTGATGGTGATGAGATTATGGGCAATGCCATTCAAGCCACAAATCAGAACTTGAGCTTGAATCTCAACCTCGTTGTGGTCCGCAGGTTGGCCGCGCGCCGCACCCAGGACGTGGCGTATCAAGGAGAAGCGCTCAACAATTCCGTCTTGCTCAACAAACACGCTGACATCGGTTTGCTGAACATCACTCGACATGAAGACCAGGAAATAATGGTCGCGATGGGTCAGCCAAAACTGAACATAGGCCTGGGCAATCGTTTCGAGGTTCGTCGCCGCCGTCCGGTCGGAGCGGGCGAGGCCTTCTAAATGATCAAACAGCTCTGAAAAGATCTGCGCCCACAAATGCTTCAGGATTTCAATCTTGCAGTCGAAATACTTGTAGACGGTCGCAACAGTGCACCCGGCTTCGCTCGCCAGCCTTCGCATCGAAACCGCATGATAGCCGTCCGCTTGAAAGAGTTTCATGGCGCACTGCGCAATCTCACCGCGAAAGCGCTCTTTCTGCGCCAGTGTCATGACAGGGCGCCCACGCGCACGCTTCGGTTCAACGCTGTTCATTGTCATGGCCTCTCAATACGCAAAAGAAAGCGGTTGACCAATCTGAATAATAAAATATAACGCGTATCAGTTAAATCAACTGCGTATAATGATGTTGGCCCTTCTTATCTCCATGGCAGGCACCTTGGCCGCCGAACCTGACCCTCAAATCCTCTCGCCTCGTGCGATCGAGGGCGAGTGGCGGACTGTGCGGCATGGCGCGCGTGTCCAGATCACCGATTGTGGTGACGGGTCACCCTGCGGCTATCTGGTCTCTGTCGATCAAAGCGTAAGTGGGGGACAAGACCGGGACATCCATAATCCTGATCCAGATCTGCGAACCCGGCCCTTGTCGGGGCTGCCCATTCTTTGGGGGTATTCCGGCGAAGGATCTCAGTGGCGTCGCGGCCATCTCTACAACCCTGAGACCGGTCAGACGTTTCGATCGTCGCTTCAGCTCATGCCCGACGGACGCCTTAAAGTGAAAGGCTGCCTCGGCGTTCTTTGCAGGACCCAACACTGGGTGAGCATCAATCCCATTCAGCCAGAAGAGAGGGCGCAATGAGCAACCTGAATCCACGGACCCTGTTATTCTTCAGAGTGCTTTTTATTGTGTCCGCCGTTTGGAATTTTGCTGGAGCTCTTCCCGGACTGACCGATGCCGTGGGCATGTTTGAGCGAGAGTTCGGGCGGCAATTGTCCGACCCCGTGATGATTGCGGTGTATCGCGGGGCTTGGGGCACAGCTTTTCTCTACGGCTTTGGGTTCCTGATGGTGGCTGCCAACCCGATAAAGCATACGGGCATTGTCTTGATGGGTGGGGCGGGCAAGGCCCTGTTCGCGCTGAACCTCTTCTTCATGCATATGAATGGATGGACCTCAGATTTTGCCATCGTCGTCATTCTTGGTGATGTCGTCTTCGTGGCCTGCTTTATCGCCTATTTCGCCATTCTGAAGCGGGCCGGGCACAGCCTGTTTTAACCTGCATGAGGGCTAGATCTCACATGGGCTCATCCCTCGGTGCGGTGCGGGCTGCCCCGCCGTCGCCATCCGCCTTTAACGCCAGAGCCTTGGTGAACCCACCACTCCTCACTGCAGAAAACCTACCGTTCACGGCACCCCCGATGAAGCGGTCAGCAGCCCGGTATAAGCCAAGGCGTCTTTTCGAGCATTTGACTCAAAGTCTAGGGGGGTGCCTTTGGCGGGGGGTGTCCGCGGCTGTGACAGCGTCGCGGGTCTGGGGTTTGCCAATGCAGCGGGGCAGGCGAAAGCGTGTGACCGGTTCAACGCGCCGTGAGGCTGGGCGACAAAGCCGGAGCGCTGGACATGGATCGAGCGGTCGATTGTGTCTATGGCTCCCTGCCGTACAAATCTTTGCGGCCATGCTGACTGTAAAACAAGCGCGTCTTCTCTATGACTCTGTTTCCAAAAATAATCCCAATTCATTACTTGCTCGTATGCATGATCATTGCGACAATGATCATGGAGTATTCTATTACACTAAGATTCATAAGCCAGCGCGATTTTGATAATGCCTGGGTTTTGTCATTAGCTTTGATGGCGGCTTCATATTGGGTGTGGCTGATACTAGTTCCAATTATATATGTAGTATCAAATAAATTCCCTGTCGCAGAGGCAAAATATTTGATATTTGTCCATATTCCTCTGGGGCCTATTTTTGCATTAACGGCTATAGTTATTTCAGCATTTTCTATTGAATTTATAAACTGGACGGAGCTGCAATTTTCGGCGAGTTTGCTCGACAGAATATTCCGCTCATTTGTATCCGCTTTTGGGTATTACTTGATGATCGTTTTCGCGGTTGGTGTTGCGCGCTATCATGCCGAGGTCGTCAGGGCGGCGGTTGAGAAGCAGCAGCTCAGAGCTGATCAGGCTGAGCTGGTTGCCCGATTGAACCAAACCCGGATCGATACGCTCCACGCCCGGCTACAGCCGCATTTTCTGTTCAATGCCATGCACACGCTCTCCATTCTTTTGGACCGTGATCTGACCGCGGCCAAGGAAGGGCTACGCCATCTCTCCAGGCTGTTCAGAGCGACGCTTCGGGCCAGCGGTGATCGCACGCACACGCTCAGGGACGAGCTGGACTGGATCGAGAGTTTTGTTGCGTTCGAGCGGCTGCGGTTTGACCGAGAGATCGAGCTTGATATTCAGCTGGCC
>JANQMI010000028.1 GCA_028280165.1 Oceanicaulis sp.
TGTGGTTCAGTCCTCCCGTCCGCTGCTGATCATCGCAGAAGACGTTGAAGGCGAAGCGCTGGCCACCCTGGTGGTCAACAAGCTGCGCGGCGGCCTGAAAATTGCGGCTGTGAAGGCTCCGGGCTTCGGCGATCGCCGTAAGGCCATGCTGGAAGACATCGCGGTTCTCACTGGCGGTACCGTTGTTTCTGAAGACATCGGCATCAAGCTGGAGAACGTGACCCTGGACATGCTGGGCACGGCCAAGAAGGTCAACATCACCAAGGACGACACCACCATCGTTGACGGTGCTGGCGAAAAAGAAGCGATCGAAGGCCGCGTGGCTCAGATCCGCCGCCAGATCGAAGACACCTCGTCTGACTACGACCGCGAAAAGCTGCAGGAACGCCTGGCCAAGCTGGCTGGCGGTGTTGCCGTGATCAAGGTAGGCGGCGCTTCGGAAATCGAAGTGAAAGAGCGTAAGGACCGCGTCGACGACGCCCTGAACGCTACCCGCGCGGCTGTCGAAGAAGGCATCGTGCCGGGCGGGGGTATCGCTCTGCTGAAGGCTGGCAAGGTGCTCGACGGTGTTGAAGGCGAAAACGACGATCAGACCCAGGGCGTGGCCATTGTCGCCCGCGCTGTTCAGGCTCCGATCCGTCAGATCGCTGAAAACGCTGGTGTTGAAGGTGCGATCGTCGTGGGCAAAGTGCTGGAAAGCTCTGACGCCAACTTCGGTTACAACGCTCAAACCGAAGCCTACGAAGACCTGGTGAAGTCCGGCGTCATTGACCCGTCTAAGGTTTCTCGCATCGCTCTGCAGGACGCAGCTTCGGTTGCCGCTCTGCTGATCACCACCGAAGCGGCTGTGGCTGAAAAGCCGAAGAAAGACGCTCCGGCTCCGATGCCGGGCGGTGACATGGGCGGCATGGGCGGTATGGGCTTCTAATCCCAAGCTGACCCGAACAGACCCAATGGAAAGGGCGGCTCTATTGAGCCGCCCTTTTTGCATCCTATTTAGGCATCACTGATTATTCAGGTATCACGGATGTCTCTTCACCGTGAATAATCCGAAACTGCCCAACGGGTTGACCCAGAACGCCTGACGATACGTAGGACACCGTCAGCGTGTCGGCTTGCCCGTCTTGCGCGGCACCACCTTGATCAGCGCCCTCAATAGCAGCGGCCCTGAGGCCTTCCGCGAAATCAGCTGCGCTGACGAGCCGGAGCATCTCCACGTCAAATGCTGTCTGACAGGCAGCATCGACTTCGATATCGGCCTCAACACAAATCCGGGGGCTTACTCGAATTGCGTAGCTCTCGCCGCTGTCTTCGCCCTCAAATATGACGAGCTTCTCGCCCAAGGTATTGTTCGACGTATCGGATTCGCGATACTCCGCCGCAACCACGAACTGGAGATCATCAGCACTCGCCACCGGCGCGACAAGCGCGCCAGAGGCCGCAACAGCGGCAATGGCCGCACCTGAGACACCCCCAGCAATCCATTTTGCTCTCTTCATCACACGCTCCTTGATACTCCTCCACAGATTCTGTGATGCATGCGGCGGAGTGAATAGATAATCCAAGACCATGGACCGGATGACGGAGCCGCTGGACACACCCTCTTCCCGGCACCGGGCGAGGAATTCATCCTTGAGCTGGTCGGGCATACGCACATCCAGCTTGGTGTTGTGTTTCAGGTTTTCCAGGTCATCGCGTTTCATGATCGGCCTCAAAGAGAGTCAAGTTTCGCAAGCAACGCTATCTCATACCGGTCATGACAGGCAGGAAATTCGTGTCGGACAGGGCCAATCCGCTGCATGAACACGAAAAGGGCGGCCCTGACTGTGGGCCGCCCTCACGCAGTCAGTCCGGGGCAAATCTAAGCTTCAAGCTTTCCCAAAACATCTTCGACCGTCATCGTCAGCGAACCTGGCAGACCTTGGCATTCGATCGCGATCAAGGTCTCCACACAGGCCGCCCAATTGGCCGAACCGCGCGGTACGAATAAGGCGCAATCATCTTCGATACGGTCCCGGCATTCTGAGAAGGTCTCAGCGCATGCCATCGGAGTGATCATGGCTGATAGACCCAGAGCTGTAGCCGCAGCCAGTGCAAGACGCGTCATAGCGAAAATCCTTTCAAAGTTGAGGGGAACACAACCATCAAGCCTCACCCATATACTCGTCAAGGTAGAATGTTTTTCGCGTATTATGAAGTTGGGGTTAGACCTAATGCTTGGTAAATGCGTTCGACCCTCCCGTGGTGAATCACGGTGCTTGACCTGATGCCGGCAATCACGCCCAGATTAGCGCACGCTAAGTTGGAGCTATCCTATGCCCGCCGCCGGCCAACGCAAAATCCTGAATTCGGCCTTCAAACTCTTTTCCGAACGGGGCTTTGATGGGGTCTCGATCCGCGATATCGCTGCGGATGCAGGCCTGACCAATCCAGCGCTTTACCGTCACTACCCCAGTAAGGAAGCCTTGGGTCTGGCGCTTTATCGCAAGTCCTATAACGCGGTCTTGGACGCCGTCGTCGGGCGCGTGAACCCGTCGATGAGCGGCGTGGAAATGCTGGACGCCTATATTGACGCCTGTGTGGACCTGCATCGGGTCAAACCCTCTCCACTGCTCTTCTTAGATCAACTCCACACTATTTTCTGGCCCAAGGTCAGCGAAGAGTATGGAGAACAGACCCTGTCTGCCTTCATCCTGCGCTGTATCCGTGAAGGCCAGAAGGCAGGCGAGATTCGCAACGATGTCGATGCCGCAATGCTGTCCACGGTCCCCGTCGGCGTGGTCAGTCAGTGGGCCGTCATGGCCCGCCAGGGGCTGGCACCCTGGTCCACAGCCGCCTCCACACTCAAGCAGCTCACGCGCGACGCCCTCGCCCCGCAGGACCTCTAATTGGCTTGAGTTGTGCGGGCCGCGTCACGAAGCGCCTGCAAATCATCCCGATCCAGATAACGGGCCTGCGTGAACACGCCTGTCGGTTGGCGGTAGGCCGTGATGTCATTCAGCGGGTTTGTCTCAAGCAGAACAAAGTCCGCCGGCTGACCCACTTCGATACCGGTTTGTCCTCCAAAGACTTGAGCCGGATTGAGCGTTGCGGTCCGCAGGACCTCCAGCGGCGTCAGCCCCGCCTCACCCAAACGCTCCATCTCCACCGCCAGGCTAATGCCCGGAACGATGCAGTGATTTGGCGCGTCGGTTCCTGCCAGCAGGGTGACGCCGGTGTCCTTGATACGCATCAGCGCCTCGGCCATGGCCCCATAGGCAGTCTGGCGTACGGCATCGGGCACAGCATCGATTTCCTCCAAGCCCTGCAGACACCAAGCCCTTGAGGCTTCAGACAGGCTGGCGAGGCTTTCGGGCGGCACAAGCGCTCTTTCCCGGATTTCCATGGACAGGGTTAGCACCAAAGCCCCGCCGCGTCCGCCCAGACCTTCCAGGGCAGGCGCGCACAGGTCCCAATCCACGGCCTGCCAGAAATTGGCAAGATTGCGCATATGAGCCTCCATCCCGACCCCAAAGCGCAGAGCCAAATGATTGCCGAACGGCCCGTCCGGCCCGCCAGCGCAAGTCAGAAAGGCGGAAATATCCATATGCTCGATGGTGCGTTGACCAGCCTCCACAACACCGACCAGGCCAACAGAATCCGGCACATGGCCATCAACAGGCAGGCCGCTCTGTGTCGCAGCAGCCACTAATGCCGCGTAGCTGCCTGCGCTTAAGCCGGTATAGGCTTTGGCGAAATCGGCGTCGGCCTCGACCAATTCCTGCACCGCAAGGTCGGCTTCTCCGGGTTCGCCGATGGCGCGCTGGATATCGCCGTACCAGCGCAGCTCCACCTCCGTCATGATCGGTCCAGAGATCAACATGCGCGGGGCCAGTTGGCCGGCATCGGCGGCAATGCCGGTGCGAATGTCTGCGACCCGTTCGAGATTGGATCCCATATCGCGCACATGGGTCACACCGTGGGCAAGAAAGAGCGGCAGGGTGCGGTCCAGAGCGTCGGTCACGTCCCCGGTCGCATGCACATGGCTGTCCCACAGGCCAGGAATGACATAGCGCCCGCCCCCGTCGACGCGGCGTGAGGCAGAGCGTGAGCGTTCGGCATCGGTGATCTCAATGATGCGCCCGGCTTCCACAAGGATGGCCTGGTCTTCAGCAATCTCACCGGTTCTCACATCGATGATATGGACCCCATCGACGACCAGCCGATCCGGCGATGCAGCCGGTGGCCGAGACAGAACAGCGATGATGACCGCCAGGATAAGACCTGCGAGGATGGTGAGGATGAGGCGCATGGGGAAAGCTCCGCTTTGGCTTTTGGAGCCCTAAGCCTGGTGCAAACCGTCCACGATTGACGGATTTATCGGTGATCTGGGGGGTGCGCACGGTGAAGGGCATGGTGCGCGCGGTGAGTGGAGACGGCCTTCAGGTCACCAGGAAGGGCTGGAGCGCGGTCGCTCCGGCTCGGCTGGCCAGCACAGTCCCGCCCCCGGCCATATGAAGGGTTAATCCCCCACCTGAGCGAGGCTCGACACGCTGAATGCGGGCCAAGGCGACGATGTGAGAGCGATGCACGCGCACAAACCGGTCCGGATCCAGCCGTTCTTCAAAAGTGGCCAATGTCATACGGATGAGATGGGTTGAGACCGGGGTCTTCACCTCGCAATAGTCGTCTGCCCCGCTGATGGACACAATATCGTCAAAGTCGAGCGGGGTGTAGCCGTCCGGGCCTTTGACGAAGACGCGGCGGGTTCCGACCTCGATGTCGGCCGGATTCGCGTCAGCATCGCCAGGCGGCTGAGCCAGCCCCGCTATCAAATAGCTGCCGCGCACCATCAACACGATGACATAGGCCCCGGCCACGATCAGGAAGTAGAGCACAAGGCCCTGGAAGAGCTGCCAAGTCAGGGCCGGGCCTCGGAAACTGGTCGGCGTATACTCGCCAAACCGCCACCAGCCGATCAGGCTGAGCTCCTGCATCAAAAGCCCGTACCAAATCAGCGTGAAGGCCAGCGACAAGGCCATATGGGCCGCCAGCTGGACCATGGCCGGGGCGCGAAACACCCAGCGCGCGACGATGACGAAGACCGGTAAGCCCAGCAGGACGGGCACCAGAATATTGGCAAAGGCGGTGAACAGCGCCCATCCGAAAGGCGTTGAGGTGGTGAACAAAAACACGGTGACATAGGCGGCCACCAAGGGGGCCCAGGCTGCCACATAGCGCGCCAGATAAGGGCGGGCCTCATCAATGACATCCCCGAAGGACGGTTTTGAGGCCGCCGCGTCCATCACCGTGCGTGCAACATGGCGGTGTCGCGCCCAATATGACCATTGAGCTGGTCGATGCGCAGATTGGCATCAATCAGGCGTTCGCGGGTCAGGTCACCGCGCTCGATAGCCGCCCCCACCCAGTCGACCGCCTTACGCGGCAGATCTGGATCAGGATTGGCGGAGTTGGAAATCAGCAACAGATCATTACCGGCAGCGAGCGACCCCACGATCGCCTCTTCGCGGCTATAATGATCGCGGATCGCACCCATATCGAGATCGTCGGTGATCACCGCGCCTTCATAGCGCATGGCCTGGCGAAGCAGGCCGTGCAGGACCGGGCGCGACAGGGTCACCGGATCGCCGGTCGGGTCCAGTCGCCGATTGATCAGGTGGCCGCCCATCACCAGATGGGCTTTGTCCTCAGCGATCAGCCGCGCGAAGGGCTCCACCTCTTCAAAGCTCCAGGTCTCCGTCAGATCGACAAAGCCATAATGGCTGTCACCCGACGATCGGCCATGGCCAGGAAAATGCTTGATGGCGCAGGCCACACCGGCCGCTTCCATTTCCTGGATGAAAAGCGCGCAATAATCAGCCACCGTCTCAGGGTCTTGCCCAAAGGCCCGATCCCAGCGCCCAATCACCTCATTATCGGCTTTAAACAGGTCCGCCACGGGCGCGAGATTGAGGCAGAAGCCCGTCGCACCCAGCTCCTGAGCAGCAGTCCGGAACACACCGCGCGCCTGGTCCCGGCCCATGGCCTGGAGCTGGACGGCGGTGGGAATGTCGGTAAAGCCCATATCCACGGTCAGGCGCTGAACAAAGCCGCCCTCCTGATCAATCGACAGCCAGGCATCACGGTTGGCATCGCGGAAGCGGCGGGCAAGCCCCAACACCCCCTCGCGCGAGCGAGCATTATGGCGCAGGAATAAAACACCCCCGATCCGCCCGCTCTCCAGATCGGCTTCAATCGGGCCTGCACCCTCGGAATCGACCGTCGATCCAATAAAGCCCAGGACCAAGGTTCGGCCCACCAGAGTGGCCAGATCAGCCTCTCGCCAGCGATTGTGCCGCGCCTTTGCAGAACCGGGCGTCAGGGCCAGGCCCGCCGTCGCGGTCATGCCGCCCAGTACGGAGCGTCGATCAAACATGGGCATGCATCTCCGGACAATTCCCTCACCCCTGTGCTAGCGCGCCAAGAGGGCGAAAGTCTAGCGCCGCTGTCTTTGGCCTTGCCAATTGTTAAGGCTGTGGAATGGGACCGGTAAAACAAGACCGCCTAGGGTCGACCCGTAGCTTGGGAGGACCACCTATGAAACATCTGCTCGCCGCCGCGGCTTGCGCCCCTCTGTTAATCGCCTGCGCGTCTGCGGGCGCTCAGACCGCCCAGTCGCCAGACGAGGACCGCGAAGACCGCCGCGTTCTGATCATTAATGGCGAACGCATTGAGCTGAACGGTGACGGCGATGCTGGCCTGGCCATTCGCCAGGCCCTTCGCGAGGGTGAGGATAATCGCCGCATCGTCATCGAGCTCGATGGCGACAATGAATTTGCCTTCTTCTCCGACGGGGAAATGACAGAATTTGCCGAAGCCATGGAGGGCATCGCCGTCTTCATTGGCGAGGGCTTTGGTGAGCATTTCGAGTTCGACTTTGATGAAGAGTTCGAATTCGATTTCGACGGAGATTTTGACTTCGACTTCGATGAGGATGTCGTCATCCATTTCGAGGGTGAAGGCATGGATGAAGACGCGGTGCGCATTCATGTCGAGCGTGCCCAGCGCCACGCCGAACGCGCAGCCCGTCATGCCGAGCGCCATGCCGAACGGGCAGCGGAACTCGCCGAACGCCATGCTGAACGCGCCGCACGCCATGCCGAGCGCATGGCCGCGCGAATCGAAATCCAGGCGCTTCAGGCCGAACGTATGGGCGAACGCATGGCGGTGCGCGGGCTTGAAGCCGGCGTGCGCGGCATGGAACGCGGCATCGAAGGGATCGACCGCGTGTTGGAGCGTGGCTGGTATGAAGACAATGGTGAGCGTGTCGAGCTGACCGATGAAAAGCGTGCGGAGCTGGAAGAGACCCGCGCGGAACTGGCCGAAGACATCGTGGATCTGCGCGCGGACCTGGAAGAGCTGCGCGGACGCCTGGGTGCCCACCGCGAACACCGCGAGATTCGCATCGAACGCCGCGATGGCTCCGTGCGCGGCTGGCTGAATGGTCGAGAGGTCACGGGCTCTGAGCTGGATGCGCTCTTAGAAGGCGCACCGGACGCCCCAGAGCCGCCCGAAGCCCCCGACGCGCCTTAAGCGGTGCGTCCCAAAGGTGGAACACCAATACGGTGTTCCACCTACCCCGGCCGCTGCCCCCATCCTCTGCTTTGAGGCCGGGCGGAGATTTGCGGACAAAAAAAGGCCCGGCGTCGCAAGACGCCGGGCTTTAAAGATCTGGTTGGTCGATTAAGAGACGTCTCCTCCCCAGAGACACCGCTTAAGAGACAAGACGGTCAGGCCTTGTCATGACAAAACCGTGACCCATTAGCCCCGGGGCCGTCAACCCCCTAATCTCAGGCCGGTTTCAACACCGCTCCACACGCTTCGCTTTCCATGGCCGCCGTAAAACCGGCTTGTTGGTCGGTGATAGACCGGCCATAGAATGGGGCCTATGACCGGCCTCGACCTCGCGCTGACCCTGATCCTGTCCTCGGTACTTATCGTACTGGCCATCATCGATTGGCGCAGCTATCGGCTGCCCGATTACCTCACGCTCCCTTTGATTCCTGCAGGCCTGACGGCAGCCTGGCTTTTGAGCGAACCGCTTTGGCTTCACGCCTTGGGGGCCGGATTGGGCTATGGGGCCTTGGTCGCCTTGGAAAAGGGCTATGAAGCGATGCGCGGTCGGCCGGGATTGGGCCGCGGAGACGCAAAGCTCTTCGCCGCCGGCGGGGCCTGGTGCGGCGCGCTGGCCCTGCCCACAATGCTTCTAGCCGCCAGCGTGTCAGCCATTCTTTGGATTCTCGCGCTGCGCCTGGTGAACGGTCAGGAGCTTAAGGCCGATTCGATGATCGCCTTCGGACCCTTTCTCGGCTTTGGCATCGCCTTCACCTTCGTCGCACAACGGCTCGACTTGCTCGCGTTTGCAGGGATTTAGCGCTGGGGGCTGGTTTCGCCTGTGCTGACGGAGCGAGAGGTTCAGCGCTTGCGCTACACCCCCCACCCGACCCGGAGCAAGCTCCGGCCCACCCTCCCCACGGAGGGGGAGGGATGCTTGCTAATCAAAGCTGGGCGTACAATTCTCCCTCCCCTTGAGGGGGAGGGTGTCAGCGAAGCTGATGGGTGGGGTGGAGATCACAGAGCGCCAGCGCTCAATGCTCGCTCCTCTCTTTCCCGACGCAAGATCGGGACTCAAGGATGGCAAGGCACAGCCTTTCAGGGATCTGGGTTCCCGCCTTCGTGGGAATGACGATGGGCAAAGAGGACGTTATCTCCCCCCCGTTCACGGGGGGAGTGTCCCGAAGGGACGAGGGGGGCTTTGCGACGTTGCAACACCCCCTCCGCCAGCTTCGCTGGCACCTCCCCCGCAAGCAGGGGAGGATATCGAAGACCCCTATCCGTCTCTTTCCCAAACTTGATTTGGGATCCAAAGATCATCGAGCGCTGAGTTGCGTCATCTTGGGCCCCAGCTTTCGCTGGGGAAGAGAGACTC
>JANQMI010000076.1 GCA_028280165.1 Oceanicaulis sp.
GAGATCTGGAAAATGGCCGTGGCCTCAGAGCTTTTTGAGCCGGTGGAGCGGATCAATACGCTCGAGATTCTGCGCCGGGTTTAGTCCAGGCCTCGGGCCGGGCGTGGCGAATAAATAGATCGGATCCCGGGCTAATCTGGTAGAGCGCATCCACCGCCAGCACCACAGCTGCGGAGGTCCATCCCGGACGCTCTTTCGGCCAGATCATGCCCAGCTCATACTGCCACCCCATCCAAAAGCCTTCGCCGCCTTTTGCCAGTGGTGCGAGATCGGCAATGAGATCACGAGCTTGGTCGATGCGCCCAACGCTGAGGCAGGCCATGGCCAGCTCAGCGGTTTCCGCGGCGGTGACCCAGGGCTCATCGGCGACACAGCGACACCCCAGATCGGCGACGACGAAGCGATCCCAGCCCGCATCCAGGCGCTGCAATGCGGTCGGACCGCTGATTGCGCCGGTCAAAATGGGGTAGTACCAGTCCATGGCGTAGTGGGTTCGGTCAGTCCCTTTGCGGTCGAAGCGTTCCGGGCTTTCGGCAAAGGCCTTGGCGATTTTCTGACGGGCGAGCGCCCAATCGGGCCTCTGCTGGCCGAGCGCGTCGGCTATGCGCAGCCCTGCTTCGAAGCTTTTGTAGAGCGACGCATTGCCCGCACGCAGGGCGTCGACCTCATCCAGGCTCTGGCCTGGATCTGGGTCGCGCCAGGCAATATCACCGTGCTCGCTCTGACGGGCCATGACCCAGTCCAGTCCGGCCGTCACCATGGGGCCATAGCGCGCAATCAGGCGCGGCTCGTCCAAGGCCAAGGCGCACCGCAATACGGTCACCGCAGCATAGCCGGTGAAGTTGGTGTCACGTGCGGTGACAGGGGTCTGGGGTGGCGCGATATGCTCCCCACTTTCGTCCATGGGAACACCGGCGCCCAATTCACCGGTCCATCCGCCATCGGCTTCCTGACGGTCGGCAAGGGCGTCGAGCGCCGCTTCCACGGCGGTGGTCCGCCCCGCCACGGCCAGCGCCATGGCGCTTTCACCGTGGTTCCAGGGGTCCCATACCCCGGCTTCGACCCAGGGGATGGCTCCGTCGCGATGCTGCAGCGTTTCGATGCGGTCAGCGCACGCGACCACATCCACGCCAAGGGCTTGGGCGCGCGGGCTCATACCGCGGCCTTGTCGAAATACAGCGCCACGGACTTGCCCATCACAGGGTTCAGCGCGGCCTCAGTCCACCGGGTCAAGCGCGGTTTGGACAGAAGGTCCCACTCCAAGAGCTTGCGGTAGGCGGCGACGGTCCGGCTTTGCTCTTGGCGCTCCCATTTGGCGCAGCGCAGCCACCAATAGGGGCTGTGAAGCGCGTGGGCCCAGTGGCGCTTATAGGCAGCGAAGCCATGGGCTTCGACCTGGCCGCGAAGCGCGTTGGTTCTGAAAATCCGCACATGGCCGCCGGGTGTGTTCTGATAGCCTTCAGACAAGGCCCAACAAATCGCTTCTGGCCAGTAGCGCGGGACTGAACAGGCAAATTTGCCGCCAGGCTTGGTAATGCGTGCAATCTCGGACAGCGCGGCGTCGACATCGGGAAGGTGTTCTAAGACTTCCGAGCAGATCACCACGTCAAAGCTGTTGTCGGCATAGGGCAAACGCCCGGCATCGCCGACACACCATACCGCGCTGCGAGGCGGTTCGGCCGGAGGAGGGGGCAGCTCAAAGAAGCCGTCAATGGCCC
>JANQMI010000113.1 GCA_028280165.1 Oceanicaulis sp.
ACGGTGTTTCCGGTCCGAACCGGGCTCGCAAATCAGGCGCTGCGTCCGGCGAGGGGTTCGCGCCGAGTTCAGCGCCCCAGTCTGGCGGGGCGGCAGGCAGTGCCGCGGCTGCGCCGCTCGCAGGCGCGTCCGCCATTGGATCTGTGGATGCGCTACTGGCGTTGCAGGGCGCAGGCGATTCGACCGAAGCGCGCAAACGCGCGACGGATCGGGCTTTTTCCTTGCTCGATATCCTGGACGATTTGAAGATTGCGCTGCTTGAAGGGGCCATCCCCCGCGACACATTGATGCGGCTGATGGACACGCTCCAGTCTCAGCGGGACATGACCCACGACCCGCAGCTGGAAGCGGCGCTGGATGAGGTTGAACTCAGAGCCGCGGTGGAATTGGCCAAACTTGGCGCGTAGCTGCCATCGGGTCGCCCCAATCACACCCAGTTTTCACACGAGCTTCACAGTAGCGCGATACTTGCGCCTGCATTGCGCTGCCGAATTGACTTGATGATCGCGAGAGATATTTTACGCCCGCTTTTCGCCGTGGGGGCGGCAGGACCCAGGAGTTGACCCAATGAGCGTCATGGCCAAATCCGAGATCGAACTGCCAGAAGGCTATCGTCCGAGTGAAGACAAGGACGAGTTCATGAATCCGCGCCAGAAAGAGTATTTCCGGCGCAAGCTGACGGCGTGGAAGGAAGAGATCCTTCGCGAAAGCCGGTCCACCTTGTCCAACCTGCAGGAAGATATCGGCTCCTTGCCCGATCTTGCGGACCGGGCCTCCACCGAGACCGACCGCGCTTTGGAACTTCGCGCCCGCGATCGTCAGCGCAAGCTGATCTCCAAGATCGAAGCGGCATTGCGCCGGATCGAGGAAGACGAATACGGATATTGCGAAGAAACCGGCGAGCCGATTTCCCTGGCCCGCCTCGACGCGCGCCCCGTCGCCACCTTGAGCCTGGAAGCCCAGGAACGCCACGAGCGCTCCGAACGCGTCCACCGCGACGACTAATCTCTCAGCTTTTCTGTCCCAGCGAACACCGTCGTCATCCCCGCTTTGGCGGGAGTAATGGAGTGTGAGTACGGAGATTGCCCCATCCCCTCTCTTTCCCGGCGTAGGCCGGGACCCAGGAGAGGACACGCTCAGCGCTTAGGGGCTCTGGGCCCCCACCGGAGCCTGTCCTGAATTCAATTCAGGGTCGGGGAAGGGATACCAAATTTTGCCCACCTCCTCGTCATCCCCGCGCAGGCGGGGACCCAGGGATGGCAGAGCTCGGCATTTCAGGGCTCTGGGCCCCCGCCTGCGCGGGGGTGACGAAAGGGGATATGTTTTGGGGACGCTGGGATACTCCCTCTTCCCCGACGCAGGTCGGGGCCCAGGGCCGCCCAGCACGGCATTCCATGATCTCTGGCCCCCGACCTGCGTCGGGGAAGAGAAGGAGGTTGGAGAAGGGTGCTCTAATCCTGTGAGGCTTGCACTCATCCATTCCTCCCCGCAAGGGGGGAGGGACGGGAGCTTGTCGCCGGGCGTTCGGTTCCCCAGACTGGTAAGGGCTCTGGGCCCCCACCGGAGCCTGTCCTGAACTCGATTCAGGGTCGGGGAAGGGAAACCAAATTTTGCTCACCTGCGCGTCATGCCCGCGAAAGCGGGGACGCAGGCATGGCGAAGCGCGGCGTTTCATGTCTCTGGGTTCCCGCTTTCGCGGGAATGACGATGGAAGGGGGTTCCCCAACATCTTTACCGGCGTAGGCCGGGACAGGGCTTTGGCTTTTCAAGGGCGTTGACATAAAGCCCCTGTCCAAAGGGCGAGGCGTCCTACCCCGGCACGTCGACAGATTCGGTGATCTTATAGGTCAGCACATCGCCATCGGCTTCATGGATGGTGACATAGTCGCCCATGCGAAGCAGGTGATCGCCGAGCTTATAGACCGGCTCGTCCGGGCCCTCATGTTCTTCATCATAGTGGAAGAACCAATTCGACCCGCGATGCGTCAGCCAGCCATCGGCGCGTTCGTCCTCATCAGGGGAGAAACGGATCACGGTGCAAGCCTTTTTATGCGCGCGCCACACCTCCGCATCCAGATGACCGGCCTTGTCCAGCGGCGCGGTGACGACATAGCCGTGATTGTCGTCACCATCGGGGACGCCGGCATCGGGATTGCGGCCAAGGCGAAGGGTCAGTCGGGTCAATGCCATGAGAACATCTCCATCTGGGCAAAGGCTTGATCAGTGAGCGATGAGTAAGGACGGCCCATCGGTGGCGCCAAGAAGCGTGCGTGTCACGCCGCCAAACATGAATTGGGTGATCCGCGACTGGCCATAGGCCCCGGCAACCAGGAGGTCGGACTCGTCCGCAGCCTCCAGCAAAGCTTCACCAAGCGGGCCTTTCTGGGAAACCTCCCGGGAGACCGCTTCAATCCCCCGAGCTTTCAGCCAGTTACGCATCCGATTTGGGGCTGAAGCTGCACGGTCATGATAATCCAGATTACGGCCGCTATGCAGGATGGTGACCTCTGCGCCCGGCTGGAAGAACGGATCAGCCGCGAAGGCGGCGCGGGCGGCTTCTTTAGAGCCATCCCAGGCGACAGCGATTTTCTTCGGTGGAATGGCCCCGCCGCGGGGCACATAGATCGGGCAGCTTTCGTCCACCAGGCAGGCCGCAGAAAAATCGGCCAGAGGGCCTTTACCCGCGGCGGCCATCGGGCAGGTGACCAGCAGGCGGACTAAGCGGGCCTGTTCAGCCGCATCTGAGGGGCTGTCGCAAATGCGTTTAAAGCTTGCGGCGGCCTCAAGGTCGGTGCCGCTGAGGGCAGCATTGAAACGGTCTCGGGCCACTTCCGAGGCCTTGTCGGCTTCCTCTCGCACCGCGTCGAGCGCGCCGGAGACTACCGAGGCTCCCGCTGCACCCGGACCGGTCCACAGCATGTAGGCCGCCGGATCGGGTTCGACGAAAACGCCGCGCAGGTCTGCATTGAAATGCGGGGCGAGGGCGACAGCGGCGGCGAGGGGGCCCGCATCGGACTCCGCGCCTTGAAGGGCCACCAGGATGCGTTCGCGGTTCATCTGACGATCTCCTTAAGTGTCGATGATGGGGGGAAGCTCATCGACTTTTCTTGAGTTTACGCCGTTTGACGGTAGGACGGGAAGAAATCGAATGCCGAACGAGACAAAGTGGCGCGCCTGGTCGTGCGGATGCGAATAAGGAGCGGTTAGACGTGGCCGGATCAAAGACCTCTAAACCCGCGCCCAGAGCCTGGCAGCGCATGTTATCCGGGCGCCGGCTCGACCTGCTGGATCCTTCACCCTTTGATGTGGAAGTCGAGGATATTGCCCAAGGCCTCGCCCGCGTTGCCCGTTGGAATGGCCAGACAAAAGGCGACCACGCCTTCTCTGTGGCCGAACACTCCGTTGTTGTGGAGCGAATCTGCGCGCATCTGGAGCCTGATTGGCCCTATAAATGGCGGCTCGCGGCCCTTCTGCACGATGCCCCGGAATATGTGATCGGCGACATGATTTCGCCCTTCAAGGCCGCGCTCGGTTTCGATTACAAGGCCTTTGAGGCGCGGCTGGAGGCCGCCATCCATGCGCGCTTCGGCCTGCCTTCGACGCTGCCTGGCACCGTGAAGGCCGTGATCAAGCGCGCGGACCGGTGTTGCGCCTTTTTCGAGGCGACCCAAATCGCCGGCTTCACTGTGGAAGAATCTCGAAAATTCTTCGGCCATCCGCCGTCTGGATTGACCCTTTCGATTGACCCGCTGCCGGTCAAACAAGCCCAGACGCTTTTCCTTGACCGCTTCAGCCGGCTTCTTGAGCATGCGGAGCGGGAGAAGACGTGATGAAGCCAAGCCTTGATCCAGGCGTTCTGGGCCGTGTGGTCGTGGGCCTGAATGCGGTGATTTTCGCCGCTGACAGTGATGAGCTGAATGTTCTGGTCACCCAAAGCGCCGAAGGGGGATCGGCTACGCTTCCTTTTGGCCCATTTGATCCAGAAACCCACCGCACGTTCGAGATCGGGCTGCGCGAATGGGTGCGCGGACAAACCGGGTTTGAGCTGGGCTATGTCGAACAGCTTTACACCTTCGGCGATCGCGGCCGGGATGCGCCGGTTGCTGCGCTTGCGGGTTCGGATGGCGCGCGGGTGGTCTCAGTGGGCTATCTGGGCCTGGCCCCTGAAGCGCGCGTGCTGAAAGGGGCCGACGCGCGCTGGGTCGGCTGGTCACGCTTTTTCCCGTGGGAAGACCATCGCGAGGGTCGCCCAGCGCTGCTGACCGAAGAGATTGAGCCTGTGCTTCGAAGCTGGGCGGATGAAGCCGCAGCCCCCGGGCGACGGGCTGCGCGCTATGATCGGGTTCGATTAACGTTCGGCCTTGATGGCGCGCCAT
>JANQMI010000125.1 GCA_028280165.1 Oceanicaulis sp.
CAATGGCCCCTTTTAGGTCCTCCAGAGACAGGTCGAGCATGGTCACGTCCAGAGCCTTCTCGTGCCAGTAAAAGGCATGGGAATGGCGTCCGCGCCCGCAACCCAGGTCCAGAACCCGCTGGCCATCGCGAAGGTCCAGAGCATCGAGGTCCAAGGTCACCATCATGCGGCATACACTCCTGCGCGGGTGCGGTCAGCCAGGGCTTTCTGGTAGAGCGCGATGGCGGATTGCGCATGCTTGTCCCAGCGAAACTCGGCTTGGGCACGGGCCAGGCAGGCCGCGCTCATCGTCTCGCGCAGCCTTTCATCGCCGAGCACGCGCTCAAGGGCGTTGCACAGGCTGGACGCGTCTTCGGCGGCGGTGACGATGCCGGCATCGCCGGCCACCTCGGGCAGCGCGCCACCATCGGACACAATGACCGGTGCGGCGCAGGCCATGGCTTCTGCGGCAGGAAGGCCGAAGCCTTCGAAACGCGAAGCGCTGACGAACACGCTGCAGCGACGGTAGAGTTCAACCAGGTCTTCGGTACTTAACCCGGAAACGAAATTGACCTGATCCATCAGACCTGTGCGCTGTAGCGCGGTTTTTGTCGGCCCGTCGCGCAGGCTGCCTACCACGGTCAGACGCGGTGTGCGGCCCTTGGTTTTGAGCAAGGCCAGAGCATCGATCAATACGTCGAGCCCTTTGATTGGCACGTCAGCACTGGCGATGGTCATGATGTGGTCGGTGTCGCGGATCAGAGTGGCGTCCGGCGAGAAAACCCCATGGTCGACCCCGTTCAGGCTCACCGTCACGCGCGCTGGATCGATCCCGCACCTTCTCGCATAGCTGTCTCGCGCCGCTTCACTGACGCCGAGAAAGCGCGGTAGGGCCCGGGCCGCTTTGGCTTGGGTTTCTACAAAGGAATGCCAGCGTTTTACCAAAAGCCGCTTCCACCAGCGGTCCGCACCGGCCACGGCAAAGTCGCGATCAATCGCGATCGGGTGGTGCAGGGTGGTCAGGACCGGAAGCTTGGCCTCCACCGACACCATGGCCGGTGCCAGGGTCTGGTTGTCATGCACCACGTCAAAGCCATGACCTTCAGTGGCCAGATAGGCGTTGAGCCGGTGGGCGAAGCTGAACATTTCGCCGAAGGCCCCGGTATTGTGCGCCACCCACTCCACGCGATCTGCCTTGCTGCGCAGGTGATGCGGGCGCAGCGCAAGCATGGCGTTGTCTTCGGCGAACAGGTCCAGCGACGGCAATTCGATCAGCGCGATGCCTGGATCAAGGTCGGGGTAGGGCGGACCAGAGGCCACGCTGACCTCGCACCCGGCCTCCTTCAAGGCCCGGGTCAGGGCGCGCACATAGATCCCCTGGCCGCCCACAAAGGGGTTGGACCGGTAGCTGGTCACCAGCACACGCAAGGGATTGGAGCCGCCTTGGGGCAAAGAGGACAGAGCGTCTTTCATTGGCGCGCGAAGCTATCCGCACCGAGCGCGAAGGCCAAGAGCAAACACTGTTCACCGCAGCCTGCAGACCCTGAGCTTTCGCTTCTGCGCTGATGGGTTTAGGAGGGGCGTTATGAGCCTTCGCTTGAGCCGTATTCCGCGCAAGACGCGCTTTGCCCTGTTCTACGGGGCCTTCTATCTCGGCTTCGGGGCGTATTTGCCCTATATGCCGGTCTGGTTTGAGGGGCGGGGCTTAAGCCCTGAAATGATTGGCCTTGCGACCGGTGCGGCGATGGCCGGGCGGGTCATCGCAGCGCCCCTGGGCGCGGCCTTTGCTGATCAGGCCCCGCGCCGCCGTGATGCAGTTGCCGCCTTCGTTCTGGCGGCGGTGCTTTTATTCCTCGCCCATATCCCCGCGTCCAATCCCTGGCTGATCGTTGCGCTGGCCGGCCTTGCCGGCGGGGCCCTGACGGGGGTCATTCCCGTCATCGACAGCTTTGCCGTGCGCGAGGCGAGCCGGCGGCGTTTTGCGTTCGGACCCCCGCGCGCCTTTGGTTCTGCGACCTTCATTTTCGGTAATATCACCTGCGGGGCGCTGATCAGCTGGCTGGGCAATGAGGCGGCGCTGTATTGGACGCTCAGTGGCGCAGGGCTGGCGGTGCTGGCCGCGTTGATCCTTCCCGAGGGACGGCGGGCTGCCGTGACAGCCTCTCCCGCGTCCAATCCCGGTGAGGGCAGCCTGCTTAAGGTGCTGAAATCCAACGGCTTACCATTGGCTTTTGCCATCTCAGCTTTGGTCCAAGGAGCCCACGGATTCTACTATGCCTTCTCGGCCGTAGCCTGGACGGCGCAAGGCATTCCAGCCTTTGCGGTGGGGTGTTTATGGGCCACGGGCGTGCTCGCTGAAATTGTCTTCCTGTGGCAGAGCGAGCGCTGGTTTAAGTCGATTTCACCCACCGTGATGTTGGTGCTGGGGGCCTGCGCGTCGGTGCTGCGCTGGGGGTTTTTGGCGCTGGCCCCGCCCCTGGCGCTTTTATTCCCGCTTCAGCTGCTTCACGCCTTCAGTTTTGGCGCGACTTATCTGGGATTTCTCAGATTTGCCGCCGACCGCGCGCCGGAGCGATATGGCGCGACGACTCAGGCGTTGAATTCGGCGCTTTCGGGCGGGCTGGTCCTGGCCGCGGCGACCTATGCGTCCGGATTTGCCTATGCCGAAATTGGCACGGCCGGGTTTGCATTCATGACACTGCCCGCAGGAATTGGAATATTATGCGCAATGCTGCTGTCGCGAAGACAGAAAATCACGCCATAATAGCGCCCAATGGACTGGCAACTGTGCCGTTGAGACCATTCGAGGATCCATCTTGGCGACTGCCTTCGCACCCATCACGACCGCTGAGCTGATCACGCGCCGAGACGAGGACAAGATCATCGTCGAGCCGCGCGGCGATTGGGTTGTTGAGACGATTGGCCGGTTCGACAGTGCGTTGAAGCGCATCGAAGACAGCTATGAGCCCGGCAATATCATCATCGATCTGACGACGCTGGGGCGGATCGATACCTCCGGCGCGTATCTGCTGGGCCGGACCCTGAGCCGGTGCGGCGATCCGGATGGCGATTGGCATTATATAGGCGAGCATGGCCCGGCCCGGCAGCTGATGGCGGATATGCGCAAGCGCTTGGCCATATGTCCGCCGGACGTGGATGAGGGCGGCGGGTTGGTCGCGGTGATGTCGCGCATTGGCCGGGGGCTGGAAAGCGCCTGGAACGAAACGGTGGATACCTTCGCCTTTTTCGGCCGCACAGTGACGACGTTTTCCAGCATCGCGCTAATCCCCGCGCGCCTGCGCCTGACTGCCACGGTGCATTTGATGGAAACCACGGGCGTGAATGCGCTGCCCATCATTGCGGTCCTGTCCTTTTTCATTGGCGCGGTTGTGGCCTTCATGGGCGCGAACCTGTTGGAGACCTTCGGGGCCTCCATCTTCACCGTGGAGCTGGTGGGCTTATCGGTCTTGCGTGAGTTCGGCGTGCTGATCACCGCCATCCTGCTGGCGGGGCGATCGGATTCGGCGTTTACCGCGGCGATCGGCTCGATGAAGATGCAGCAGGAAATCGACGCCATGAAGGTGATGGGCCTGGATCCTTATGAGGTCCTGGTGATCCCGCGCGTGGTGGCGTGTGTGATCATGGCCCCCTTGCTAACATTTGCGGCCATGCTGACCGGCGTGATTGGCGGGGCGCTGGTTAGCTGGGCGACGCTGGATATTTCGCCCACCTTCTTCATCACCCGGATGCAGGACACGATCGACTACACCCATTTCCTGGTGGGCATGTCCAAAGCCCCGGTCTTTGGCCTGGTCATCGCGATTATCGGCTGCCGTCATGGCCTGAAGGTGGGCGGCGATGTGGAGAGCCTGGGCTCACGGGTGACCACCTCGGTGGTGCAATCCATTTTCGCGGTCATCGTGATCGATGCGCTGTTCGCGCTGCTCTATCTGGAGCTGGACATATGAGCCGGTCCGACCTGCTTATCGAGGTGCGCGGCCTGCGCTCTCAATTCGGCAGCCATGTGGTTCATGACGGGCTGGACTTTGAGGTGCGGCGCGGTGAGATCCAGGGCATTGTCGGCGGGTCCGGTTCGGGCAAGTCGGTGCTGCTCAACACCATTCTGGGTCTGAAACAGCCCGATGGCGGCGAGATTTTCTTTGATGGCTTTGCCAAGTCCAAGATGCGTAAAGCCGAACGCACCGCCCTGGAGCGCCGCTGGGGCGTCTTGTTCCAGAGCGGGGCGCTGTTTTCCTCTCTGACCGTGCAGGAAAATGTGATGGTGCCTTTGCGCGAGCATATCAAAATGCCGGTCTCTCTGATGCGCGAAATCGCGGACTTGAAAATCGGCCTGTCCGGCCTGCCCGACCATGCCGGCAATAAGCTGCCCAGCGAATTGTCCGGCGGTATGAAAAAACGCGCCGGCTTGGCCCGGGCCCTGGCCATGGACCCCGACATCCTCTTCCTGGATGAACCCACGGCGGGCTTGGACCCGATCGGGGCATCGGAATTCGACACGCTGATCCTGGAGCTCAGCAAAGCTCTGGGCCTGACCGTGGTGATGATCACCCACGATCTGGACAGCCTGCATGCCATTTGTGACCGCGTGGCGGTGATTGCCGACAAGCGGATTGTGGCCAATGAGCCGCTCTCGACCCTGACCCAGCATTCCCATCCGTGGATTCAGGAGTATTTCGGCGGTCCGCGCGGGCGGGCCGTGCTAAGACAACCCCAGAAGGAGGGGTGAGACCATGGAGACCAAGGCCCATCACGCTCTGGTCGGCTTCTTTGTCGTCTTCTTACTGGCGGCAGGCTCAGTGTTTCTGCTGTGGCTGGCCAATGTGAGCATCGACCAGGAATTCGAAGAATATGACGTCGTGTTCGACGGCCCGGTGCGGGGGCTGCGCGTGGCGTCCGAGGTGCGGTTTAACGGGATCCAGGTCGGCGAGGTCACCGAGCTCGGCCTTAATCCGGATAATCCGGGCGAGGTGATTGCCCGCATCCGCGTCGATGCGGCCACGCCGGTGAAAGCCGATAGCGGAGCCCAGCTGGAACCCCAGGGCTTGACCGGTCTATCTTATCTGCAGATTTCGTCGGGCTCGCCTGATGCACCGCTGCTGGAAAGCCGCCCGGGCGACCGGGCTCCGCGCATCA
>JANQMI010000134.1 GCA_028280165.1 Oceanicaulis sp.
TGATGCGCCGCCCTTTGACACAACCTGGCGCGATGCCGGTCAGGTCCGCCACGTCTTCACCCATTTTGAGCTGCACCTAACGGTGTTAAGCGCTCAAGCCCCGGCGAGCTGGAGGCCGGCCTCCGGCGACTTCTATCCGGTGGCTGACCTTAAGGGTGTGGGCTTGCCCAGCGTCATGATGAAAGCCGCCAAGCTTGGGATCGAGGCGGAGGATCGCCTGCTTTAGGCGTCCAATTCCGCGCGAATGCGGGCGCGCAGCACATCAATCGGAGCCAGCGCGCCTTTCTGGCGGATATGCCAGAAGGTCCAGCCATTACAGCTTGGCGCGTTCTGGACATGGGCCCCCACCTGGTGGATTGAGCCTGCCAGGCCTGGGGCCGTGACCGTCCCATCGGCGCGGACCTGGGCGGTCCGGCGGCCCTGGGCGCAGTACAGCGTGTCACCAGGCTTAACCAGGCCCGCCTCAACGACCGCTCCGAACGGCACGCGCGGCAGGGCGCGCTTGGACTGAGTGACGGTCAGCGCGGCTTTATCGGCGGGATTGATGGCATCAATCCGCTTGCGCGCCGTGGTCGCGTAGGTGGTATCGGCTTCAATGCCGATGAAGTGGCGGCCCAGCTTGCGAGCAACGGCCCCGGTCGTGCCAGTGCCGAAGAAGGGATCAAGCACCACATCGCCGGGATTGCTGGTCGCCAGCAGCACCCGATGCAATAGCGACTCCGGTTTCTGGGTTGGATGGACCTTTTTGCCTTCGGCGGTTTTCAGGCGTTCACCACCGGCGCAGATCGGCAAAGTCCAATCCGAGCGCATCTGCACCCCGTCATTCAGCGCCTTCATGGCGGCATAGTTGAAGGTGACTTTCGCGTCCTTGTCCTTCGCCGCCCAGATCAGGGTCTCATGGGCATTGGTAAAGCGCGTGCCCTTGAAGTTCGGCATCGGGTTGGACTTGCGCCAGATCACATCATTGAGGATCCAGAAGCCCATATCCTGAAGGAAGGTGCCGACCCGGAAAATATTGTGATAGCTGCCAATGGTCCACAGCGCGCCATTGGGTTTGAGAACGCGGCGGGCTTCGGTCAGCCAGGCACAGCTGAACAAATCATATTGGTCAAAGTCGCCAATCTGGTCCCAGTCATTGTCGACTGCATCGACCTTGGAATTGTCCGGTCTGTGCAGATCGCCGCCGAGCTGCAGATTATAAGGCGGGTCGGCAAAGACCAGATCGACGCTGTTGTCGGGCAGCGATTTCATAACGTCGGCGCAATCGCCCACGAGAATCTGGTCGATGGGAAGCTGAGCTTGAGTTGCGCCTGGCACGGATGAGCCGCCTTATGCTGTCACGAAAACGATTCGCTATGGGTGAATCGTTTCGCCTTACCCGTCGGTTAAGCCGGATTCATAAAGCGCCGCGCAAAGCCATTTTTCTCCAGCGCGGCCTGAACCGGCGCATAGCTTAGCCGATGAATGGGTGAGGGGCCTAATTCTTCCAACGCTCTTTTATGGCTGGGGCTGGGATAGCCTTTATGGCCGGCAAATCCATAGCCGGGAAAGCGCGCATCCGCTTCAACCATGATCTGGTCGCGCACAGTCTTGGCAATAATGCTGGCGGCGCTGATGGCCGGCTCCAGCCCATCGCCGCCAACCAAGGCTTCTCCGGCACAGGGCAGGCCGCGGGGCAGGTGGTTGCCATCCACCAGGGCAAGCTCGGGCTGTTGAGGCAGGGCGGTGAGCGCACGCACCATGGCGGTCAGGCTGGCGTGCAGGATATTGCGCCGATCAATCTCGCGCGGCTCAGCGATGGCGATGCCCACCTGGCAGTGCTTTCGCACGGCCATCGCGAAGACCTCGCGGCGTTTGGCGGTGAGCATTTTGGAATCGTTAAGGCCTTTCAGCGCGTCGATGTCTTCAAACCCGTCGGGCAGGATCACCGCAGCGGCCACCACCGGGCCCGCCAACGGGCCGCGGCCCGCCTCATCGAGGCCGGCTGTGGGTGCACCAGGATCGCGGAAACTCAGCGTGTGTTGAGCCATGCCTCTTCGATACGCGATTCTCTTAGAACAGGCTCATTTGCCGGCCCTCGGCCATGGGGCGCTCAAACAGATCGACCCGTAGCTTGCGGCGCGGCGCGGTCAGGCCATAGCGGATCAGCCCAGCTCTGAAGCGCTGGGCGATCAGAGCCGCGATGGGGCCTTCACCCACGCCACGCTTATGAAATGTGGAATCGTAATCCTGACCTGAGCGGGTCTGACGGATCAGACTCATAATTTTGCGGGCGGCGGCCGGGCGTTCGGCCTCCAGCCATTCGACAAAAAGATCGCGTACCTCCAGCGGCAGTCGCAGCAGGACATAATGGGCGTTCTCAGCGCCGGCCTTGGCGCTGCGCTCCAGCAGAGGCTCGATCTCAGGGTCTGTGAGCCCTGGGATGATCGGGGCCATCATCACTGTGACCGGGATGCCGGCCTCGCTCAGAGCCCTGACAGCGTCAAAGCGGCGCTCCGGCGTGGCGGCGCGCGGTTCCATCGCCCGGCACAGCTTTCGATCCAGCGTGGTGATCGATACCGCGGCTTTGGCGAGGCCCAGCTCTGCGAGTTCGGCGAGCAGATCGACATCGCGCATAATGCTGGCCGACTTCGTGATCACGTTGACCGGGTGTTTGAATTTCAGACACAGCTCCAGCAGCGACCGGGTAATCCTCAGGCGGCGTTCCACCGGCTGATAGGGGTCGGTATTGGCCCCGATCATGATCGGCTCAGGCTGATAGCCCGGTTTGCGAAAGCTTTTCTCCAGCTGAGCCGCAGCGCCCGGCTTGAAGAACAGCACGCTTTCGAAGTCGAGCCCGGCGGAATAGCCCCAGAAGGCGTGGCTGGGCCGCGCATAGCAATAAATGCAGCCATGCTCGCAGCCCCGATAGGGGTTGATGGATTTGTCGAAGGACAGGTCCGGGCTGTCATTGGTGGAGATGATCGACCGGGATGTGTCCTTGATCAGGGTGGTTTTCAGTTTTGGCGGCTTGGGATCCGCTTCGCCCCAGCCATCATCAAAGGGTTCGCGCTGCTGGCGCTCAAATCGTCCCGAGGCATTGGACACCGCCCCGCGGCCGTTGGGACGCTGGGGTTCGGGCAGAGCTTCAGAGCGAGCGGCAGGGACAAAGCGTGCGGTCATGTCTGGAACGCTGACTCACCGATGAGAACAAATCAAGAACTTTTTGCCATTGACTTCGCGCGCTTGGACCGCTTCAAGCAAAGCCATGGCCCGCCTCTTTATCCTCATCCCGGCGCTCAACGCGGCGCGTACGCTGGACGCGACTTTTGAAAGCCTGGCTGAGGCCGAACGCACAGGGTTGAGCGCAGGCTGGGTGCTGGCTGATGGCGGATCGAGCGATCCGACGGTGGAAATCGCCCGGCGCGCGGGTGCTCATCTGGTGACCGGGCCGCGGGGCAGGGGGGCTCAGCTGGCCGCCGCCGCTCAAGCGGCGTCTAACATGGCCGCGCCGGACGACTGGTATCTTTTCCTGCATGCCGACACACGCCTTGAAGCGGGTTGGACCGGTCCTGTGCGGCACTTCATGGAGGCGCATGCCCGACGGGATCGGGCTGGATATCTGCGCTTTGCCTTGGATGATGAAGGCGCTGAGGCGCGCCGCCTGGAGCGGGCCGTGGCTTGGCGTTGCACCGTGTTTGCGCTGCCCTATGGCGATCAAGGCCTGCTGATATCGCGCCGCTTTTACGAGGCGCTGGGCGGCTATAAGCCTTGGCCGCTGTTTGAGGATGTCGATCTGGTGCGCCGGATCGGGCGACGCCGGCTGGAGCCCGTGGGGGTGCGGGCGGTGACCAGCGCGCAGCGCTTCCTGGCGGAGGGCTATGCCCGGCGCTCGGCGCGCAATCTGTCGCTTCTGGCGCGCTATTTCCTGGGGGCTGATCCGCACGCCCTGGCCCAGGCCTATCGCAAATGAAGCTGGTTCTGTTTGCTAAAGCGCCGGTGATGGGCGGGGCCAAGACCCGGCTCGCCAAGGGGGTCGGCAAGGTCCAGGCCTGGCGACACCATCGCGCCATGACGGCCCTCCTGACGCGTCGCTTGACCGACAGGCGCTGGCAGACGGTATTGGCTGTGTCCCCGGATACCGCCCTCTCGCGCCGCTTCCCAGATGTTTGGCCAACCTCCATGGCCCGGCAACCCCAGGGCGGGGGTGATCTGGGTGCGCGCCAGGCCAGGGTGTTTGCCGGGGTGCGCGGCCCGGTCTGCGTCATCGGCACCGATGCCCCAGAGGTGGCGCGCGCTGATATTGCCCGGGCTTTCAATGCCCTGAAGCGGGCCGATGCGGTGATCGGGCCGGCGGAAGATGGCGGCTATTGGCTACTGGCCCTGCGCGCGCCCGCTCCGGCTGGCCTGTTCGAGGGAATTCGCTGGTCGCATGCCGAAACGCGCGCGGATCTGGAACGGCGTCTGGAGCGGTTCGGGCTGACCCACATCCATCATCTGCGTCGTTTGCGCGATATCGATGTGGTGGAGGATTTGAGGCGGTGAGGCCCCTCAGACCTGAGCGGGATCAAGCCGTCTGATTACACGCCAGCGCGCCAATACGGGCCTGACGGGCGGCCCCGGGACCGTAGCCGGCCTTGGCCTGGGCCTGCCGGTTGGCTTCATCGGCGAGGGCTTTGACGAGGCCCTCGGTGAGGGTTTTCAGCGCTTCGACGGCGGCCCCATTGCGCGTCAGAGCCGCTTCAAAGCGTTGGGTGCTGTCCTGCAGGCGCGATTTCAGCATCGGGGCCAGGCCCGCCAGACGTGAGCGATCGGCCCCCGCACGCTGGGTCTCAGCGCGATAAAGCGTCGCCAGACGCGTCTTTTCCGGCTGTAGATCCACCGCCTTGTGGGGCGTGCGGGCCTCAAACATGGCCGTTTCCTGGTCCAGGAGTTCGGCCAGCCGGCTGGTGAGTTTGATCAAGGCCTCGGCCCGGTCGGTCGGAGAGTTGGCAGCCAATTCGGTCATGCGTCGCGTCCTTCCTGCAGGGCCAGCATTTCACGAGCCAGGGCATCGGCCAGACCAATGCCGCCCGCCTTGGCTATCACCTTGGCATATTCTTCATTGAGCATGGAGGAGAAGGCTTGTTCGCCTGGGCCGCCGCCAAAGCTCGACTGGGTGGTTTCACCCATCATCTGTTCCATCATCTGGGCCAGGAAGACTGCTTCGAAATCCTGGGCCGTGGCGCGGATATCGTCTGGCGTTTGCCCGCGCGGCCGCGATGGACCGTCAGATCCACGCGCGGCGAGCAGCGCATTTTGAAGCTGGGCGTCGAGCAGACCGTCCATCATCACAGCACCTCGATTTCAGCTTGCAGCGCGCCGGCGGCCTTGATGGTCTGCAGAATGGTGATCATGTCACGCGGGCTGACGCCCAGAGCATTCAGGCCATCGACAAGCTCACGCAGCGTGACGGAGCCTTGCAGCACGCCCAGATCACCGAGGTCTTCGGACACCTGAACATCGGTACGCGGCAGAACCACGGTCTCGCCGCCCGGGGCAAAGGGCTGGGCCTGGCTGACCACCGGGCTTTCCGACACGGTGATGGTCAACCCGCCTTGGGCAATTGCAACGGTGGAAACGCGCACATTTTCGCCCATCACAATCGTGCCGGTGCTTTCATCAATGACGACGCGGGCGCGCATGTCGGTTTCGACGCGCAGCTGTTCCACCTCGGCGATAAGCGCTACCATGTCGCCCGCGAAACCGCCCGGACGGGCGAGGGACACGGTGCTGGGATTTTCAGCGGAGGCTGCGCCCGATCCCAGATAGGCATTGATGGTCTGGGCCATGCGACGTGCGGTGGTGAAGTCCGGATTGCGCAATGCCAATCGGATCTGGTTCTGATCGGCCAAATTCCAATCCAGCTCGCGTTCGATCACCGCGCCGTTGGCGATCCGGCCATTGGTCGGCACGCCGCGGGTCACGCTGGCGGCATCGCCTTCGGCAGCAAATCCGCCCACCGCGAGCGAGCCTTGGGCAACCGCATAGACATCGCCATTAGCGGCCATCAGCGGCGTGGCGATCAGCACCCCGCCCTGCAGGCTGTCGGCATCGCCCAGCGCAGAGATTGTCACATCCATGCGCGTGCCCTGCATGGAGAAGGGGGGCAGTTCGGCGGTCACAATGACGGCGGCAACATTGCCTGTGCGCAGGTCAGCCTCGCGCACATTGATGTCGAAGCGCTCCA
>JANQMI010000142.1 GCA_028280165.1 Oceanicaulis sp.
TGCTCGATGAGCTGGCCGAGAGCGGCCATGACTTGCCCAAGGCGCTGCTCACCTGGCGGCAATTCTCCAAGCTGAAATCGACCTATTCGGATGCGTTGAAAGCGGCGATCAACCCGGCTACGGGCCGGGTCCATACCAGCTTCTCGCTAGCCTCCACTTCCACCGGGCGGCTATCGAGCTCGGAACCGAATCTGCAAAACATTCCCATCCGCACCGAAGAAGGGCGCAAAATTCGCGAAGCCTTCATCGCCGAACCCGGCCATGTGATCGTGGCGGCGGACTATTCCCAGATCGAATTGCGCCTGCTGGCCCATATCGCCGATGTCGACGCGCTGAAAGATGCCTTCAAACAGGGCCAGGATATCCACGCCATGACCGCGTCGGAGATGTTTGGCGTGCCGCTGGAAGACATGGACCCCATGACGCGCCGCAATGCCAAGGCGATCAATTTCGGCATCATCTATGGCATTTCCGCATTCGGTCTGGCCAATAATCTGGGCATCGGGCGTGATGAGGCGAAAGCCTATATCGATAGCTATTTCAAGAAATTCCCGGGCATTGCGGCCTATATGGATGCCATGAAGGCCGAAGCCAAAGAGCGCGGTCATGTGGAGACGATGTTCGGCCGCCGCATTCATCTGCCCGGCATCAAGGACAAAAACCCCGCCGTGCGCCAATTCGCAGAGCGCCAGGCGATCAACGCGCCGATTCAAGGCGCGGCCGCAGACATCATGCGCCGCGCGATGATCCGCATGGACGCCGCTTTGGCGAAGTCCGAGTTGTCCGCGCGCATGCTTCTGCAAGTTCACGATGAATTGGTGTTTGAAGTGCCCGAGGGGCAAGCCGACGCGCTGATCAGTCTGGTGACCGAAGTAATGTCCGGGGCCGCCTTACCGGTTCAGAGCATCTCGGTCCCCCTGGACGTCGACGCCAAAGCCGCCCCCACTTGGGGGCAGGCGCACTAGGGTCCTGACCTTCGCCGAGAAAGAGAGAGTGGGATAGGCGCAGATCAAATGCCGGCGCTGCCCCCACCCGGCCCGGGGCAAAGCTCCGGCCCACCCTCCCCACCAGGGGGAGGGACGGGCACAAACCCTGAGCTGGATATAACCCCCTCCCTCCCCTTGATGGGGAGGGTGTCCACGCAGTGGACGGGTGGGGTGGAGATCACAGAGCGCCAGCATTTGATACCGGCTCTTCGCTTCGCCAAGCCAGAACAGGGGAAAAAGCTCACAATCACCTTCGTCATCCCCTGCCCTGCGGGAGAGGTGCCCTGAAAGGGGCGGAGGGGGGCCTAGAACCCGGCCAGGATCGCGTAAATGAGAGCGGCCCAGAAGCCGCCGCAGGTCAGCAGGATAAAGGCCAGGGTCCGCCGAGCGCTCCAGCGCGGTTCAAAGTCAGACTCTGCCAGGGCCCGCTCAAGCTGATCTTGGAGCTGCATGGCCGGCGAGGGTATGGGGGTTGCGGTCATGTCCGCGCTCGCAACGGCGGATGTGGCCTCGCTTGGCGTGGCGTCGAGGTTGACGTCAATCTTCATTCGGCGCTTTGCATTCATGGCGTCTCTCCCCACCGAATGTTTTTTATCTCAAAGCAATGAATAAACGTTCAACGCACAGTGTAACTGATTCGTTAAACAGGAAAATGAGACCCTGGGTCAGACGCCGTCCCACAACCGCTATTGAAAGCCATGGCCTCTGCTTTCATCGTTCGATGACAACACTTTTGCTGCAGTTGCGAAATCGAACCTCTATTCAACAACGCTGAGACCTTCAGCGGCCTTTACATTCCGTGAAAACAACACAGGAAATCTCCAGCCCTTGAGGCGTGCTGCAGCGCAAACCCGCCGAGGCCCCGACCGGTGTTGGACCTTTCAAACGCTAGGCTGTGGTTTTTGCCGATGACGCCGAATGCGCTCTTTCCGGTCCTGGCCAACTCGCCCTATAGCTTGCTTACGATATCGGAGCATGACGCGATGCCACTCGACGACCTATCCCTCATTTTTGGCGAAATCTGCCTGAAGGCCGCCATCCCGGTGATGGACGTGTATGCCAGCGACTTCACACCGAAACAGAAGGCTGACCGGTCACCGGTCACCGAGGCCGATAAACGCGCCGAAATCGTGATCCTCGAAGCCTTGAGAGCGCACCTGCCCGACATTCCGGTCTTGGCCGAAGAGAGCTTCGCGGCGGGCGTCCGCCCTGCGATCGGCGCTGAGTTCTTGCTGGTCGACCCCGTGGATGGAACAAAGGAATTCATCGCCAAGAGCGGCGAATTCACGATCAATATCGCTTTGATCCGGGACGGTTTACCGGTTTGCGGCGCGGTCTATGCGCCAGCGCTCAAACGCCTCTTCATGGGCGCGCAATCCGCTTCAGCGGTAGATTTGGACCCTGGCGCAGCCCTCGATCGTAGCCGGGTGTCGCGCATACAAACAAGAAAGCCGCCGGCGATGGGGCCGACGGCAGTGATGAGCCGCTCTCACGCGGATCAGCAGACCCGGGACTTTGTCGAGGCTCAAGGGGTCGTGGAGACGATCTCGGCCGGGTCTTCGCTCAAATTCTGCCGCTTGGCCGAAGGGCTCGCCGATCTCTACCCGCGTTTCGGGCCCACCATGGAATGGGATACGGCCGCAGGCCACGCGGTGCTGGCCGCCGCGGGCGGGGCGGTGACACAGCCCGACGGATCACGCTTCGGCTACGGCAAAACCGAAGCCGGATATCTGAACGGCCCCTTTATCGCCTGGGCGCAACCCAAGCCCTGATGGGTGTCACCCAATCAGGCCGCGGGAAATAAGCTGTTCGATCACCTGTTCGGCAGCATCCTCAGCGGCCAGGTCCGCCGTTCTGAGATGGAGCTCAGCGGTTTCAGGCGCTTCATAGGGGCTATCGAAGCCAGTGAAGTTTTTGATCTCGCCCGCCTGCGCCTTTTTATAGAGCCCTTTGGGGTCGCGCTCGATGCAAACTTCAAGAGGCGCATCGACGAAGACCTCGATAAACTCACCGTCTTCGACCAGCTCCCGGACCATTTGGCGCTCCGACCGGAAGGGCGAAATAAACGAGCAGGTCACGATCAGGCCCGCATCGACGAAGAGCTTGGCGACCTCACCGATGCGACGAATATTTTCGACCCGGTCCACATCGGTGAACCCAAGGTCGCGATTCAGGCCATGGCGGACATTGTCGCCATCCAGGGAATAGGTGTGCCGGCCCGCTTCAGCGAGCTTGCGCTCGACCAGGTTCGCGATGGTCGACTTGCCAGCGCCGGACAAGCCCGTGAACCAGAGAATGGCCGATTTCTGGCCCTTCAGGCTGGATCGACGCGCCTTATCAACATCCATCGCATGGGCATGAATATTACTCGCCCGCCGCAAGCTGAACTCGATCATGCCCGCACCAACCGTCTGGTTGGTAAACCGGTCGATGAGGATAAAGGATCCGGTCTCGCGCTGATCTGTATACCGGTCGAAGGCGACGGGACGGGTTGTGGCTAGGGTGCAAACGCCAATTTCATTCAGCGCGAGGCTGTTGCCAGGCTCTTTATCGAAACTGTTGACGTTGAGCTTATGCTTCAGGGTCGTGACCGAGACCGGCGTGGTTTGCCCGCCCGCCTTCAGCAAGTAAGAGCGCCCGGGCAGCATCTCCTCATCCGTCATCCATAGGATTTCGGCGGCAAACTGGTCCGAAACCTCCGGCCGCGCCTTGGGGTCGCTTAGAATATCGCCCCGCGCAATGTCGATCTCGCGATCCAGCACGAGCGTCACCGCATCACCGGCGCGCGCAGTCTTAAGATCACCATCGGCTGAGGCGATGCGGGCAATTTTCGCCGCTTTGCCGCTATGGGCCACGACGATGTCATCGCCAACGGTGGTTTGCCCGCCGGCTACCGTTCCGGAAAACCCGCGAAAATCGAGATTAGGCCGGTTCACCCATTGGACGGGGAAGCGGAAGGCCAATGCGGCCTCCTCATCGGCGGCGGTATCGACCTGCTCCAGATGCTGCATCAGGGTTGGGCCATCATGCCAGGCCATCGCATCAGATCGGTCAAAGATATTGTCGCCAAAGCGCGCTGAAATCGGGATCGGTGTGATGGAGGCGAAGCCCAGATCTTCGGCGATCCGAAGATAGTCCGATACGATTTCATGGAATTTCGCGCGGGAATGGTCGACCAGATCCATCTTATTGACCGCCAGCACGGCATGGCGAATGCCCATCATATTGGCGATATAGGTGTGCCGCTTGGTTTGAGTCAGCACGCCCTTGCGCGCATCCACAAGGATAATGGCCAGGTCGGCGGTTGACGCCCCAGTTGCCATATTGCGCGTGAATTGTTCGTGGCCTGGCGTATCGGCCACAATGAATTTGCGCTTTTCGGTGTTGAAGAAGCGATAGGCGACATCAATCGTGATGCCTTGTTCGCGCTCTGCTTCGAGACCGTCGAGCAAAAGCGCGAAATCAATATCGTCGCCGGCCGTTCCATGCTTCTGGGATTCGCGTTCCAGTGTGCGGATCTGATCATCAAACAGGAGTTTGGAATCGTAGAGCAGCCGCCCAATAAGGGTCGACTTTCCATCATCCACCGAGCCACAGGTGATGAAGCGCAAAACGCCGCCTTCGCCGGCGCGGGTCAAGCGTTGTGTAACTTCGGTGCGGGTATCTCCATCGGCCATGATCAGAAATACCCCTCGCGTTTTTTCTTCTCCATCGACCCGGCTTCATCGAAATCAATCAGGCGTCCAGCCCGCTCAGAGGTCCGCGCGGTGAGCATCTCCAGGACAATATCGTCGAGGGTTTCCGCCTCACTCTCCACCGCGCCGGTCAGTGGGTAGCACCCAAGCGTTCGGAACCGAATTTTCTTCATGGCCGGCGTCTCGCCCGGGGCCAACACCATGCGGTCGTCATCCACCATGATCAAGGTGCCGTCGCGCTCCACCACGGGCCTTTCAGCCGCGAAATAAAGCGGCACGATCGGGATGCCCTCTTCCAGGATGTATTGCCAGATATCCACCTCTGTCCAATTCGACAGGGGGAAGACCCGAATGCTCTCCCCCGAGCGGATGCGGGTATTGAATACGCGCCACAGCTCCGGGCGCTGATTGCGCGGATCCCAGGCGTGGGCAGCGTTGCGGAAGGAGAAGACACGCTCTTTGGCCCGGCTTTTCTCCTCATCGCGGCGACCGCCGCCGAAGGCGGCATCGTACCGGCCGGCGTTCAGCGCCTGAAGCAGGCCATCAGTTCGCATCACTTGGGTATGCAGCGCCGAGCCATCTTTGAACGGGTCAATATTTCGGGCCCGTCCCTCCTCATTGACCCAGACGATCATGGTGATCCCGAGCGCATCGGCAAGCGCATCCCGGAATGTGCCCATGGCCTGGAATTCCCAAAGGGAGTCGATATGCAAAAAAGAGAAGGGCGGCTTGGACGGCCAAAAGGCTTTCATGGCCAAATGAAGCATGACCGTTGAATCCTTGCCGATCGAATACAGCATGATCGGCCGTTCAAACTCAGCTGCGACTTCGCGCATGATGTGGATCGCTTCGGCTTCAAGCGCACGAAGGTGGGGCGAAAGGGGACGATCTCGGTCCACCGAGCCCGCCGCGAAGCGCTCCGCATATGATCGTACGGATGTATCAATCTGTTCGGTCACAGCGCCCTCCAGCCTTTAAAATGGACATATTGCATTGCAGCACAATCAGCAAAAAGATTCTTTAGACCCGTGTGTGGGAATCGACGGCAGACCCCTCAACCCCGGTCACAGCCCGGATCGAAACCCGGCCCCTGGTTGCATTACCGCCAGGCCGTCGCATCGCCGCTCTGCCAGCGTTTGAACCAGTCCGCGAACTCAGCGAGCCCTTCATCGATCGTCTTTGTCGGCTTGAAGCCGAAATCGTTGGAGATCGCGGAGATATCGGCCGCCGTGGCGTAAACATCGCCGGGCTGCATATCGCGCATGATCTTTTCCGCCCGCACACCCAGCGCGCGCTCCAGCGCGTCGATGAAGTCCATCAAGCGCTCCGGACGGTTATTGCCGATATTGTAGACCCGGTGACGGCGCTTTGGATCTCGCCCTGCATTCGCGATGCGCAGAATACCATCAACAATGTCGTCAATATGGGTGAAGTCGCGCTGTAGGTCTCCATGATTGAAGACCTCGATGGGCCGGTTCTCCAACATGGCCGCCGCGAATTTCCAATAGGCCATGTCTGGCCGGCCCCAAGGCCCATAGACGGTAAAGAACCGCAGGCCGACCTGATCAAGATCATACAGATTGGCGTAGCTTTCGCTGAGCAGCTCGCACCCTTTTTTGGTCGCGGCGTAAAGCGATACAGGGTGCTCGCACCGTGCGCTCTCTGGGAAGGGAGCCTGTGTGTCATTGCCGTACACAGAGCTCGATGAGGCATAAATCAGGAAGGGAGACGGGCTCGAATGGCGCGCGAACTCCAGGATCGATAGATGCCCTCGCAGGTTTGAATCGATGTATTCAAAAGGCTTCTCGAGCGAATACCGGACACCGGCCTGAGCCGCCAAATGAATGATCGCATCAAACTGGCCGGACAAAGGCGCTAACGCGTCATCTTGCGACAGATCAATGCGTTTGAATTCAAACCCTGGTCGGGCTTCAAGGAAGCTGAGCCGCGCCTCTTTGAGCCGGATATCATAATAGGTGTTTACACAGTCAATTCCCACGACCTCGGCACCTTGATCCAGCAAGGCATGGGAAACATAAGATCCGATAAAGCCGGCGGCCCCGGTTACTAAAACTTTCATAGTCTTACGGTCCTGCGACGCACCGCTGGGTTCATGCCGAGATTATGCTCCAAGAGTGAGCGTCAGCGCCACAGCGTAAGGCGTCAGAATGAGAGCGGTTCGGATACTGGAGGCGTGGTCCTGCAGCTAGTCTGTGTAGTATTTTCGATAGGAATTGTATTGCGACCCATAGCCGTAGCCGTAACGGGCCTGAGCCGCCAAATCAACGGCTGGCGGGATCAGAGCCCCGAGCGCATCGGTCGCCGCTATCATGGCTTCGACCAATCCATTGGGGGCTGCTGTCGGGCGCTCGCTCTGGCGCACCAGACGCACCACACCTGCCGTTGAATCGATCGGACGCCAGCGATCTGCCTGCGGATCAAATGCCACGAATAGATATCCAGGAAACAGGGCTGTGAGCTTGGTTTCGGACCGCCGGGCGTGGCGCACCACACGCTTCTCTTTCGGGAGAAACGTCTCAAAACCCTGCCGCGCGAGGTGCGCCTCCGCCACCGTCTCACGACGCGTCTTTGCGTGTACTAGATACCAGCGTTTCATGTCGGGTCACCCAGCAAGATTGGCACCAAGACAATCTTGACGGGGCGCGAACCCCGTCGCTTCGCCCAAACCCCCAAAGCTCGCCCCCATTTTCCAACTCCCGCACCGTACGTGATGCAGTGCAGCAATCAAGAGACCATTTGGCCGTCCCCGAACAGCCAGGCCTGAATCCAAATCGTCTCCAGCAGCTGCCTTTGAGCTTTTCCCAGCTAGCACCTGCGAGCCTGCCGCTTAAAGGTTAATGTTTGCCCTTCCAATGGAGATACTGTGCGACTAAGGGCCTCAGATTTCGGGCCTGCTTCGCGCTCGCAGCACCGCTGCAAGCGGAGCGGAGCAATGCCCCGCAATTGCGCGCGGGCCGAAGCTGAAGGCCGTTGTCGCCATGGGGTAGACTGATTTCGAATTGATTGGATCGCGGGAGTGTTGCTTGCGTCTTCATGATCCGATTTAGTAGGCGCGGCGGAGCGGAGGGGGCCATGCAAGTCGAACAAACAGCTCTCGAAGGCGTCCTTTTAGTCGCGCCGAAACGTTTCGAGGATGCCAGGGGATTCTTCTCAGAGACCTATAATCGCCGCGGGTTGATCCCTTTCGGGATCGACTTGGAATTCGTCCAGGACAACCACTCCCTTTCGGCCCAGGTTGGTACGGTTCGCGGGCTCCACTTCCAAGCCCCACCTCAGGCCCAAGCGAAGCTTGTGCGGTGCACACGTGGGGCAATATTTGATGTCGCGGTCGATATCCGATCGGGCAGCCCGACCTACGGCCAGTGGATTGGAGAGAGGCTGAGCGCGGAGAATGGCCTACAACTCTTCGTGCCAGAAGGGTTCGCGCATGGTTTTATGACGCTCATGCCTGATACCGAAATCCTCTACAAATGCTCGAACTATTATGCTCCGGACACCGAAGGCGCGCTGCGTTGGGACGATCCCGATCTGGCTATTGACTGGCCGCACGCGGATACGCCCACCCTTTCAGCGAAAGATTCTGCCGCACAAGGCTGGTCGGGATTTGTCAGTCCATTTTCTTCCAAGGCGTGAATAATGAAGCTTTTAGTAACGGGTGGTGCGGGCTTTATCGGCTCGGCGGTGGTCCGCGAGGCGCTGAACCGCGGTTTCGAGGTGGTCAATGTCGACGCCTTGACCTACGCGGCTTGCCTGGAAAGTCTGGCAACTGTCGAAGATAATCCAGCCTATGCATTCGAACATGTCGACATCCGCGATCGCGCCGCACTCAGTCGGATCTTCACAGACCATGAGCCGGATGCGGTTATGCATCTTGCGGCGGAATCCCATGTCGACCGCTCAATCGATGGTCCGTCCACCTTTATTGAGACCAATATTGTTGGGACCTTTAATCTGCTCGAAGCCGCGCGCAGCTACTGGGTCGCGAAAGGCCGGCCGGAGAGCTTCAGGTTTCACCATGTGAGCACTGATGAGGTGTTCGGATCGTTGCCTTCTGATCCGGATATCAAGTTTACCGAAGACACGCCCTACGACCCGCGCAGTCCCTATTCGGCATCCAAAGCCGCGTCCGATCATCTTGTTCAGGCTTGGTTCGAAACCTACGGCATGCCCGTCGTGCTGTCGAACTGCTCTAATAATTATGGCCCCTATCAGTTCCCTGAAAAGCTTATTCCCGTTGTTGTACTTAATGCCATCGCAGGCCAGCCGTTGCCGATTTATGGCGATGGCTCAAACATCCGCGATTGGCTGTTTGTGAACGATCATTGCGAGGCGCTTCTACAGGTCTTGCAGCGTGGGTTGGTGGGTCGGTGCTACAATATCGGTGGTGAAAATGAGCGCACGAATCTGCAATTGGTGAGCACAATTTGTGAGATTCTAGATCGGATACGCCCCCGTGAGGATGGCCTGTCCTACGCCGAGCAAATTACCTTTGTCACTGACAGGCCAGGCCACGATGCACGCTATGCCATCGATGCAGCGCGTATTCGCGACGAGCTTGGCTGGCGGCCAAGCGTGTCCATCGAGGAAGGACTTGAACACACCGTGCGTTGGTATCTCAACAATGAAGCGTGGTGGCGACCGCTGCTGAAGCGCGATGGGGCGGGTGAACGCCTGGGCACTGGCCAGCAGCCCGCTCCATGACGCTCTTAGTGTTCGGCCAGTCCGGTCAGCTTGCCCAAGAGCTACAAAATCAGCGCCCGGTGATCAGCCTGGGCCGGGACTTAGCAGAGTTGAGTGACCCCCAGGCTTGTGCCGCGACCATTGCTCAACATGCCCCTAGCGCTGTCATTAACGCCGCGGCATACACCGGCGTTGATGCTGCGGAGGCCGATGAAGCGCGCGCAACACGCATTAATGGCGATGCACCAGCGGCCATGGCGCGCGCCTGCGCTCAGCTTCGCATTCCCTTTGTCCACCTTTCGACAGACTATGTCTTTAGTGGAACCGGGGATCGCCCCTGGACGCCAAACGATCCGACCTTGCCTCAGAATGCCTATGGACGGTCCAAACGTGCAGGAGAGCAGGGCGTAACCAACGCCGGCGGCAGTTACGCCGTCATTCGCACCTCCTGGGTCTTCTCCTCGCACGGTTCGAACTTTGTGAAGACGATGTTGCGCCTGGCGCAAACGCGAGATGATCTCGGTATTGTTTCCGATCAGATTGGCGGCCCCACTCCGGCGCGCGATTTGGCGGCAGCTTGTATGCGCATTGCTGACCAGCTGAAGGATCAGCCCTCGCAGTCCGGCATCTATCATTTTAGCGGAGCGCCTGATACGAGCTGGCTTGAATTCGCAAAGGAAATCTTTGATCAAGCTGGACTCAAAACTTCGGTCCGCCCGGTCAAGACAAAAGACTATGCGACGCCAGCGCAGCGACCGCTGAACTCGCGATTGGATTGTAGCGCGACCGAGAGCGTCTTTGGCATTACCCGCCCAGATTGGCGGGCTTCACTGCGTACAGTGCTTATTGAGCTCGGTGCTGTATCGTCTGAACGCGAAAATTAGGGGGCGATGTTTTGCAACGTAAGGGCATAATTCTCGCTGGGGGGTCAGGAACACGGCTTTACCCAATAACGATCGGTGTGTCGAAACAGCTTCTACCGATCTTCGACAAGCCAATGATTTACTACCCTCTCAGCGTTCTGATGCTGGCCGGCATCCGTGAGATCCTGATTATCACCACCCCGGAAGACCAGGCCCAGTTCCAGCGCATGCTGGGTGACGGCCACCAATGGGGCGTGGAGCTGTCTTATACCGTCCAGCACAGCCCCGACGGCCTGGCCCAGGCCTTCATTCTTGCAGAGGACTTTTTGGACGGTGCGCCATCGGCGATGGTGCTTGGGGACAATGTCTTCTTTGGCGCTGGTCTGTCCAAGATGTTGCAGGACGCCAACGCCAACCATGACCAAGCCACGGTATTCGGATACTATGTATCGGATCCGGAGCGCTACGGCGTGTTGGACTTCGCCGCAGATGGCGTCGTGCGGGATATTGTTGAGAAACCCCCCGCTCCTCCTTCAAACTATGCAGTGACCGGGCTCTATTTCGTTGACGGCAGCGCACCCGAGCGCGCGCGCAGTGTGGAGCCTTCGGCCCGGGGGGAGCTTGAGATCACGAGTTTGCTTGAGACTTACCTTGAGCAAGGCACTCTGGCCGTGAAGCTCATGGGACGTGGCTATGCCTGGTTTGATACTGGAACCCATGCAAGCCTGCTTGATGCGGGAAATTTCGTGCGAACACTGACGGTGCGCCAAGGCCAACAGGTCGGGTCGGTGGATGAAGTCGCGTTCGAAATGGGGTGGATTGACGAAGCCGGATTGCGGGAGCGAGCCAAAGAGTTTGCGAAAAACGACTATGGCACCTATTTGCTCGATGTCGCCGCGCGGCGCGATCGCGCGCTTTAGCCTGGATTGGATCGCTTCCGATCCAGAGCCCGATTGGCCTTCTCCTCATGGGCGGGTTGAGGTGGTACACTTCGTGCACCTGATTTGCGCGCTTCGCTGCGATAGCCAATCTGTGAGCCAATATGAATGCACTTAAGTCGATGTTCGGCGGCCGGAGGCGGCGGGAAGCCCCTTCCATCCCGGTTTACGCTATCGGCGATATTCATGGGCGTCGGGATTTATTGGTTCGCCTACTCAATAAAATCCATAGCCATTGCGGCGATCGACAGGCGGAGCTGATTTTTCTGGGCGACTATATTGATCGTGGCCCGGACTCCCCTGGTGTGGTGGATTGCCTATTGGAGTCGCCACGCCTGAAGCGATTTCCTTGTACATTCTTGAAAGGCAATCATGAGGCGACGATGCTCGACTTCCTCCGTGACCCAGAGGTTGGGCCGTCCTGGGTGCAATATGGCGGGATAGAGACCATGCTGGCTTATGGTGTACGCCCTCCAGCCCTGAAAAATAACTCCGAGGCGTGGGCAGAAACGAGCCAATCCTTGGCAGCTGCGATCCCAACTCACCACAAGCGTTTCTTTTCCGACCTAACACTCACTGCGGAGCGCGGTGACTATCTCTTTGTGCACGCGGGCGTCGATCCGGAAAAGCCGCTAAAGGATCAGACCGAACGTGATCTGCTTTGGATCCGTGAGGCTTTCTTGGAGAGCTCACGCCGCCACGAACATGTCATTGTCCACGGCCATACACCCGAGCCAGAACCCGTCCACAATGCGCGGCGTATTGGCATTGATACCGGGGCTTATCACACCGGCGTGCTAACGGCGGTCTATATCAGTGACACCGAACCTGAATTCATTTCGACCTAGTCAAATCCAATCTGTCTCGCAGCAGTCTAGATGCCTCGCGCGCCGCATTGGACAGGCTCCCCGAAATGCCACGCCCAAAGCCAAGAGGGAGAATTGTGCCTCGCGGTGCGGTGTTTGATGGGTGAATACGCGCCGATAAATCAAATTTTAATCAGCATTTTCATGCTGTGTCCCATTTTTGAACAATAATAGATAATTATATATAAATATTTATGCTCTAATACTTATATATAATTTGTTTACGCTAATAGTTATTAACCAATTTTATTGATCTAATATACGATATTTTCGGCGACTGTTCTTGCGTGGTTCAGCAAGGACATCGTGATGCTTCACTCACACCTGATCCCCCGCCCGGCAAGCGGATCGCCGCTTCCTCGCCCGCTTCTGTTCGCGGTCGCGGGATTGGTGACGCTGCTGGCGTCAGCGTGCAATACCCATAGCGGCAGCGCCTCACGTCTTACGACGGCCGAGCTCGTCGCGCCTCCGCAAGGCATCTTCGAGTTTTGCGTGCAGAGGCTCGAAGACTGCGGCGTAACCACCCCTGAAGCCAAAGATGCTGATCTGGCCAAGGTGGAAGAAACTGAAGCGGCACCGCTCAGCGACGCGCAGGTCATTGAGGCGGCAGTTCGGGTCAATCACGCCGTGAACAGCGCACTTTCCTATCGCAGCGATTTAGAGCAATGGGGCCGTGAAGAAGCATGGCTGCTGCCCTTGAGCGAAGAGGGCGTCGCCTATGGCGACTGCGAGGATTATGCACTCGAAAAGCGGCGCGAGCTTCTCAGACTCGGCGTGTCGGAGGATCGTCTATCGCTCGCAACCGCGTGGTCCGAAGACACTGGGCTTCACGCCGTGCTGATCGTGCGGACCGCACAGGCTGACTATGTCTTGGACAACGCCACGCCGATCATCATGACGGTCGGGGCAACCGATTATCGGTGGCTCTCGCTTCAAACTGGACCTCATCTGCTGAGCTGGGCGCGTGTCGAAACACAGACAATGCCGATCCAGCCCGAAGAAATTCTCACCGCCGGTTAAGCTCATATGTCCTTGCCCCTGGCCGGAATCTGAGACGTTGCAAGACGGGGCCAATCCGGAACCCTGCTCCGCTGCGCCCAAACCCGCGGTCAAGAAAGCGACCTCTAGCCTTTATTGCGCGCAAGCATGGAAGGGGAATGCGCAAATGGAGCGATCCCGGTCATGAAGTGATAAAGCATGCTGGCGGGTGCAAAACGCGCGATCGGCTGCAAGTCCTCTGAGAGCTTATCGACCCACGTGAACGCCTGAAGGTGGCCGAGATAAAGCGCCTCAATCCTTTCATAGAAGGCGGTCAGGTCTACACGGTGATCCGACATTCGCGATAACACGCGCAGCCTCTCGAGCTGAGGCCAAAGCCGAAATGTCGGTGTGACATCACCGAGCTGGTCAAGAACTAAGCCCGATTGCAAACCGTTTGCCTCTGCAAATCCGATCAATCGCCTTGCCCAGCTTGCGGTGTCGCGTCCAGTCACACGTTCAACCTCCTGAAGCAGGAAGGCCCATTCATAACAATGACCGGGTTCAATTCTCACCGGTACGCCCGACAAGCGACCCCAAGCGGCATCGAACTCCTCCAGAACAGCACTCGAAGCCGGATCGAACATCTTGCCTTCAAACAAAGCCACGATCGTCGCAATTCGGTCCAGGGAGCGCGCACTGGAGGTCAGCTCATAGTGGGCCAGGCTGGCTTCCAACAGGTGCATATGCGGGTTTGCGAGCTTTCTGCCGTGTACTGGGTCAGGATTCGCCCATCCGCCATGAGTTGAATCGAGGAATACCTCATCAATGGTTTGAAACACCTCATCGGCCAGCCTCTCGCCTCGAGCATCTCCGCTGGCCCCCAACTCTGTGGCAGCAAGAGCAACGAAAGCATGGTCATAGAGGTCACGGCGAGGGTCGTTGATTTGCCCCTCAGGATCGAAACTATGAGCCCAACCGCCTTTCGGCGTGCGCGCTTTGGTCATCAAGAAATCAAAGGCAATATCTATGATCTGGTCGCTGCGCCCTTCAGGGTTCCAACCAAAGCGCTTCGCCCTTGCGAAGGAAAAGAGCTGGCGAGGGGCTATTCTCGCACGGCGATCATGATGTGTCAGAGGCTTACCGGAAAGCTCTAACCCTTCCACAAAACCGCCCGAGGAATGATCCACGGCCCGGTCAGCCCACGATGGCAGAACACTGTCGTACAACCAACGCCCAAGAGCTTGCCGTTGGTCTTCGGTCAGAACGCTCTTCCAAGCCATCTGCGCTGCATCCACGGCTGTCTTGATATTGGCTGCATCATCCAGCGCCGAAACCAGAACCGCATCCCGCGTCGCGACCACCACACAGTTGTCCATCCCATGAACCGCAATACGGGGTCCTGTCGTCTCGGCAATAATCCCCTGTGATTGGCTCAGCGCGACCAGCCCCTCTGTGCAATTGCGATCTGGTAAAGATGCTTCAGTCTTTAGAGCATGGAGGGACCGATAATCGCCCACATCGCTCCAGCCCATATCAACGGGCCTGACAACGACATTTTTTGAGTGTTCCATGACGGCATAATCGATGGAGTCCGACCGGCAGCTGGAAAAGCGGGCGCGATCGAGCATGCCATCGACGGATAATGCTGATTCAACCGCCTGGAGGATGTCAGGTGCATGATCGGCGAGGGCCGCCCGCATGGTCTCAGATCTGAAAAAGAAGATTCCCGCGTTCCAATAGAAGCGCCCCGCCTTCAGATAGGCTTCGGCTGTTTCGAGATTTGGTTTCTCGACAAACCGTAGAACGCGTCTGACCGGCCCATCGGCCTTGTCTGCCTCGATATATCCATAGCCGGTCGCAGGATAGTCTGGCTCGATCCCGAACGTGACGATCTGCCCGCCCTCGGCCGCAGGACGCGCGGCGCGAACGGCTTCTAGGAAGGCTTGCACATCTGTGATGTGGTGGTCGGCCGGCAGCACCAAGAGTAGCTCATCCGCATCCGCTCGCAGTGCCGCCGCAGCGATCGCAGGCGCAGAGTTGCGTCCAACCGGCTCAAGAAGCAAATCTGCACCAGGTAACTCATTCTGCAAGAGCGCCTCATGTCGTGCAGAACCAATGGCCATGGGCTGTGAAAACAGGCCCGGATCAGACACTCGCTCAGCGGTTTGAGCAAGCATCGTCCGCTCACTCGCCAAGCGAAGAAACTGCTTAGGTTTCAGCGAGCTGGAGAGCGGCCAAAGTCTCGTCCCGCCCCCGCCGCAGAGTATAATCGGTCTTATCGGCCGCATGCCTGACTTCCGCTCTTTGGTCGCATTTTGCTTCCCACGATCCGTGTTTGCGCCTGCAGCATCCATGCCAAGTATTCTGCCGAATACACGGCATACTTCATGGGATTTGGAAACCCTTTTTGAGGGCCCGCTGTGGCCAAACCTAGCGCGGTGCCATGAAGGACGTGAACAGCAGCGTCCAGCAGATGCCGCGCTTACCCTGAAGCGCGGCACCCAAGTCCATCACTTTTGCCCGCTTGCCGCTCTAATCCAAACGCAGGCTGGGATTGCGGAAGTCGTCTCCGAAGAAGATCGCGTTCGTCACCAAGCGCTGCTTGCCTTTGTGATAAGCACGAAAGACCGGGTTATCGACGAATGGGATCACCGATCCCTGGCCGCGACGCTCGGCATGCAGTGCGCCCGCTCCCTCCAGCATCTCGCGGTTCTCTTCACTGGCATAGCCGGCCGGGAGAGGGTCGTCCTGCGCATAGCGGACCGGCAAGGCGAAAGGATTGTCTGACGTTGCGAACCCGTCCGTTCCAAGCTTGGTTACCGCAAGCATGGAATCCCGCAGTCCGAAGCAAGCGGATGGGCCACATCGGCCCGGGTTTCAAACAACGCGCCCGAAATCCGAACTTCAGCGTCCCAGGTCGTAATGTCGTCATAGGAGTCTGGCAGATCGGCTTCGCTGGCCTCTGCCTCGCCGTCTTGCTCACGTTCGCGCAGGAAGGTGGCACTGGACAGGTCGTGCTCGGCGACCCATCGCGAGGCAGACTCGCTGGCGATCAGAACCCCTCCAGCGCGAACCCAGGCGTCCAGGCGGGCGCGGAACGCCTCATTCAGGCTGCCATAGTTGCCACCGGGCAGGATGATGTGGGTGTAATGCCTGATATCGGCGCTAGGCATCTCGCTCACATCGACCAGAGACACTGGGATATTCATGTCGTGATCCAGTGGATGCCAATACTCACCAGAGTCATTGCTAGAAACATCACGTCCGGTGGCCAGCAGGACCTCCGGCTTCTCAACATGCGACAGCTGGAACCCGCCCAGATCAGACCCCCGGCTAGTCAGCCCCGTGGTCGCCGCACGAACAGTGACGCTATCCTCACCTGCCGCGCGGACCATCAACTCATAGATCTCCTCCGGCTCCAACTCCTGACCGGCGATGGGCACCATGATCGCGCCGCGACCAGGCTCGACCTCGCCGGCTGCAGTGCGAACTGTCGTTTCATCCGGGATGACAAGGGCACGCAGGCCAGCGTCGAGCATTCGGTAGAGCGCGCGCGGCGCGTAATAGCTGTCCCACTCCAGCACGTAGAATAGTCACTGCGCTCCGGGGTGGGAGCTGCGGCGTCGAATGACTCAACCTGGTTTCCGGCTAGATTGGACGAGAAGGCGCGCCCACGAAGCTCTGAGTAATCAAGGTCCCAGGCCAGTGGTTGAGTCCAGCCCGACACATCATAGAATTCAGTTCTATCGGTGATGATCTCGGCCTGGAACAGGCCCTTGATGATCCGGTAGTGGGTCTGGTTCGCGACGACAATGAAGGCCTCGCCCGGCTCATAGGTGCGCCCGTCCGCGCGAACGGTCCGGCTAAGCTCGCGCATCTCAATCTCGTGCAAGTTGAGCATATCCACGAAGTTGGCCAAGCGGGCCCGGTCGCTCGAACTGAAGACATAGGCGCGGATGGGATCATTGGCCGCCAGCTGACGGCTCTCGTCATAGAAGCCGACGAGATGAGCCTGCAATTCGGCACGGCGGGCCTGCCCGGCCCGAATGACCGCCAGGCCAACACGGGCCTGTTGGCCGATTTTATCATCATAGCGTAGCTCATCATATTCAGTTTCACGCAGCAGGCCGCGCGTCGAGCTTTGCTCAAACAGATAGGGTACAGCGCCCATCAGATTAGGGTAGCTTGACCCAAATCCGAGATAGAAGTGGGCGAAGAGCTCCTTAGTGACATAGAGCGCGCCCTCACCGTCAAGCTGCTCGGCCACGAAGCGGTTCATGTCCAGGTTCAGCGCCAATGCGTCATCGCTGAATAGCGGATTGCGCCGCTCAATCGGCCCGCAATACTCTCAGAATTCATGGGGTGGGATGATTTCGGCACCCCTTTTATACCGATCCATTGCGAAGATGCCCTGACAATTTAGCCTGAAGCATTCGAACGAATGCGGTCCGCCGGATTCGGAGACCTGGTCACAGATCCTCAGACGCCGTCCCCGGCAAAAGCTTTTTCGACCACGAAGTCGCCCGGCTGTGCATTGGACCCTTCGCGAAACCCGCGAGCCTCCAGCATGGCTTTGAGCTCATCAAGCATCGCCATCGACCCACAAATCATGATCCGGTCCTGATCTGGGTCGAAGGGCTCACGCGAAATCATCCGAAAAAACTCACCGCTCTCAATTAGGGACGTTATCCGGCCCTTACGGGGGCCATCCTCCCGGGTGAGCGAATTGAAATAAATCAATTTGTCCTTGGCGACTTCACCCACAAGCTGATCAGTGCGAACAGCGTCCACCAGCTGCTCGGTATAGGTCAGCTCTGCGGCGGTCCGGCAGGTATGGGTCAGGACAATCTCGTCAAATTGCTCAAAGACTCCGGGCTCACGAATAAGGCTCGCGAAGGGGGCTGCCCCGGTTCCGGTCGACAGCATGTACAGGCGTCGCCCAGGTTTGAGGGCATCGGTGACAAGCGTTCCAACCGGCTTGCGGCCCACCAGAATGCGGTCGCCGGGCCGGATGTAACGCAGCTTGGAGGTGAGGGCACCGCCTTCGACCTTGATGGAATAAAACTCCAGCTCATCATCCCAGCTTGGGCTAGCGATGGAATAGGCGCGCAGCACGGGTTTGGTCTCGGTTTTCAAACCAATCATAATGAATTCGCCCGGTCGAAATCTCAGGCTTGGCGGTCGCGCGGTCCGGATGCGGAACAGCGTTTCGGTGTAGTGCTCCACCTCGGTTACCCGGCAGGAGAAGAACGCGCCTTCGTCAATAATATCGGTGTTCGCAAGGCCATCCTGTGCGCCTGTTGCGCTCAGATCAGTATCAAGCATGGGAAGAGCTCCGGAAGAGGGTCAGGCGCTAACAGATACGGCGCTTTCGGCGTCCCAAGGAGGGGTCGGAAGCCCGCGAGCGGTCAGGAAGGACTTATTGAAAAGCCGGCCGGCATAGCGAGCGCCGCCATCGCACAACAGAGTTACAATCGTTTTGCCAGGGCCCAACGTACGCGCCATTCGGATCGCCCCGGCAACATTGACACCTGCAGATCCCCCTAAGGACAGACCTTCATGGCGGATGAGGTTAAACAAGAGCGGAAGGAATTCTGCGTCTTCAATCTGGTAGGCGTGATCAATGGCCAGGCCCTGCAACTGACCTGTCACCCGCCCCACACCAATTCCCTCGGTTATCGAACCGCCCGCGCTTTTGAGCACACCATGGGTATACCAGCTGTAGAGCGCGCCACCGGTAGGGTCTGCCAGCCCGATTTTGATTGCCGGATTGGCCTGCTTCAGCGTTTCAGCAATCCCTGCCAAAGACCCTCCCGTCCCGACCGCGCAAATGAATCCATCGAGTTGACCGTTGGTCTGAGCCAGAATCTCTTGACCCGTTGTTGCAGCGTGAAACGCCTTGTTGGCGAGATTGTCGAATTGCCCGGCCCAAACGGCACCTGGCGTGTCTTCGGCCAAGCGTCGAGAGATGTGAACGAAATGATGCTCGCTTGAATACGGTGCCGGATCGACCTCTACGATGCGGGCACCGGCGGCGATCAGGGCATCGCGCTTGGCCGGGCTCTGGCCACGGGGCATCACAATCAGCGTTGAGTAACCCAGCGCGCCGGCGACCAGAGACAGGCCAATCCCAGTATTCCCAGCCGTCCCTTCAACAATCGTCCCGCCTGGTTTAAGGGAGCCATCGGCTTCAGACGCGCGGATGAGCCCCAACGCGGTGCGATCTTTCACAGACCCACCAGGATTAAGAAACTCGGCCTTGCCGAGGATTTCGCATCCGGTGGCTTCAGATGCCGCCCTTAGGCGGATCAACGGCGTATTGCCAATCAGGTCGATGATGCTGGCGGCCATGCCGTCCCCCTAGATCAGGCGAACCGACTTGGCTCGCTCTGCGCGTTTGCCCGGTTCAGGATCGAAGATGCCGCACTCGGTCCGCTCCTGGCCAGCCCAGCGACCCTCTCGGCTACCCTGCGCGGAGGCCTGAGCCGTGCAAGGCCAACATCCAATCGAGGGATATCCCGCCTCGACGAGCGGGTGATTGGGAAGGTCAAGCGCAGAAAACCGTTCCGAAACCTCGCTGGCAGACAGATGGGCCAGCGGATTGATGCGAACACGCTCGCCGTCAAATTCCACAGCTTTGACCGAGCCGCGCAGCCCGCCATGATGGCGCTTGCGTCCGGTAATCACCGCGTCATATGCAGCGAGAGCCCGGTTGAGCGGACGGACCTTACGCAGCGCACAGCATGCCAGACTATCGCGCGCATAAAGCTGACCGTCGGAGTCCTCTCGCGCCGCCTCCTCAGGATCAGGCTCAAGGATCTCCACATGGCTCAGCCCCAGGCGCTCAATCAACGCGTCACGGTATTGAAGGGTTTGTGGAAAGTGGCGATCAGTGTCCAAAAACAGGACCGGCGTCGCAGGCGCTATGTCAGCGATGAGCTTTAAGCCCAGTGCCGCCTCTGAGCCAAAGGAAGAGAGTACGGCGATGCGTCCGCGATACTCCTCGAGTGTTCGCGCCAGAATGGCTTCGGGTGACGCCCCTTCAAGCATTTCGGCAAGAGCATCGGCATGCTGTCCGCGCGCGACCAATGCGCGTTGGCGATAAGCGGGTTCTGCCGTACCGCCGCCGGTGGGGTCAGGTTGGTAAACCGACTCAAATGGGACGCGCACGCCCCGCCCGCCTGCATCGATCCGGTCGCTGAGCACGGTGTCAAAGCCCACGCGCTTCAACGCGCCTTCCTGATCCGGCAACAAAGGCCCAACAGCGCGCAATTCACCCGTGAAGCCAGCCTTTCTCAGATGGGCCGCCAAGGAAAAGCCGCGCCCGTCCTTGAAGCTGCCGAACAGGATATCCACCCGCTCGCTTCCTGCAGCCAGATGCAATGCGTCTTCGGGTGAGCGTTCGGCCGGTATTTCCACCGGATCCAGAGTCAATTGGCGAGTACTATCAAGCGCCATAGACCGCCTCCTTAAAGGGTTCGTGGCCAAGCCGGGTCAGAGTGTCAATGAAGGTTTCACCCAGCTCAGCGCGATCTGCGAAAACCTGAACACAGGTCACAACAGCATCAATCGCGTCGTTCGCGGACAGGCCCGGTCCAGCGATTTTGCCAATCGCAGCGTCTCCATCGGCGATCCCGCCAAGGGTGAGTTGGTAGACCTCCTCGCCTTTTTTATCGACGCCCAGCAGACCAATATTGGCGATATGGTGATGGCCGCATGCGTTGATGCATCCGGAAATCTTGATGGTGACCTCACCGGCTTTTTCATCAAGCCCGGCAGCTTCGAGCGCCTCACTGATCGCCTGGGCAATGGGGATGGACCGCGCGTTGGCCAGATTGCAGTAGTCAAGTCCGGGACACGCGACGATATCGCTGGGGCGACCGGCATTGGCGGTCGCCAAGCCGATGGCCTTCAGCCCTTCATACACGCTCGGGAGTGCCGCAGCTTCAACATGGGGAAGAACCAGATTCTGCTCTTTCGTCACCCGGATTTCCGAGCGGCCATATCGGTCGGCGAGATCGGCAATCGCCTCCATCTGTTCGGCCGTGGCATCGCCCGGCGCTTTGCCGTATGGCTTTAACGCAATCACCACAATGGCGCGTCCGGCCACCTTATGCGGTTTGACGTTGACCTCACGCCAGGTCAGGAACGCGCGATCGTTGGACGGCGCTTCATCCGGTGCACCTGCAGGAGGCGGCACAAAATAGGATGAGACCCGCTCAATCTCTTCGGCAGGAAGCGCAAGTTCCCGGCCCCTGATGTCGCGATAGGTCGTCTCTACGGCCTGTGTGAACGCATCTGCGCCCATGCTTTCCACAAGGATCTTGATCCGGGCCTTGTAAAGATTGTCCCGCCGTCCCGCGAGATTATAGACCCGCAAGACCGCGGTGAGATATGCCAACAACTCATTGGCGGGCAGATAATCGCGGATTTTCGCTGCGATGCGCGGCGTGCGCCCTTGTCCCCCGCCAACATGGACTTCAAAGCCAATCTCGCCGGCGTCTTTGGCCACTAGCTTTAGGCCAATATCATGCACGCCGATCGCGGCGCGATCTTCAGGAGAGCCCGTGACGGCGATCTTGAATTTACGCGGGAGCCAGGTGAATTCCGGGTGCACGGTCGACCATTGACGGATTAACTCACACCACGGTCGCGGATCGGCAATCTCATCGTCCGCAGCACCCGCGAACGGATCGGTCGTCGTGTTCCGGATCGTATTGCCGGAGGTCTGGATCGCGTGCATCTCCACACCCGCCAGCTGGTCCAGCACGTCGGGAATATCCACCAGCTTTGGCCAATTGAACTGGATGTTCTGGCGGGTGGTGAAGTGACCATAACCGCGGTCATAGGTCCGCGCGATGTGCGCGAGGGTGCGCAGCTGCTCTGACGAAAGCACGCCATAGGGGATCGCCACGCGCAGCATGTAGGCATGCAGCTGGAGATAGACGCCATTCATCAGGCGCAGGGGTTTGAACTCGTCTTCAGTCAATGCCCCGGACAGCCGCGCCTGGACCTGCTCGCGAAACTCAGCCGTGCGCGCATCGACGATTTCGCGATCGATTTCATCATAGCGATACATGGCTCAAACTCCTTCCAGCGCGCGCGTTGAGCCCGCGCTTGGGCCGGTTTGACGAATGGTCTCGCGCACATGCTTGCGTCCAGCCGGACGAAATGTATCTGCGCTGCTATCCACCTCGATCAAATAGGGCCCGACCACGGTCAGCACGTCACCTGAGGCCAGGGTCAACGTGGCGTCCGCGTCGGCTTCAGACAGGCGCACCGCGTCATCAGGGTTTTCGCTCCAGCCTTTTTCAGCAGTGAAATAGACCACGCGGCCATCCGCCAGGCGGTTTGCAGTGATGACCTTCATGCGGCGACCTCCAGCTTGGCTTGAGCGGCAAGCGCGGCAGCGGCTTCAGGGGCGCGCGCAACCACATCACCAATCACAATTGCGGCCGGGCCGGTTATGGCATGCGCGCTGATATCGACACTTAGACGCTCCAGCGTGGTGAACAGGCGGCGCTCGATGGGCAGGCTGGCGTTTTCAATCACTGCGACCGGCGTCGTAGAGGGGCGTCCCACCTCGATGAGGCGGCGCGACAGGGTCGCGGCGACAGCCACGCCCATATACACGACCAAGGTATGCGTCGTTGCCGCCAACGCATCGTAATCGAGCGCGGGGCCACCCGTCTTAGGCCGTCCGGTGACAAAGGTGACCGCCTGCGCCGCGTCGCGGTGAGTGAGAGGGATTTGCGCTTGGGCCCCCGCAGCCAACGCGGCCGACACCCCGGGCGTCACATGCGCTTCAATCCCCGCTGCGCGCACCGCTTCGACTTCCTCACCGCCGCGGCCAAAGATGAAGCTGTCTCCGCCCTTCAGGCGCACCACACGGCGGCCCAGGCGGGCCTGTTCAATCAGGATCTCGCAAATCCTTGATTGAGGAACAGGATGGCTCCCGGCGGTTTTGCCAACATCAATGCGAAGGGCGTCGCGGCGCGCCCGGTCGATAATCTCGGGCGAAACGAGGCGGTCATGGACGATCACTTCGGCGTCCCGGATAAGGCGCGCCGCTTTGACCGTCAGGAGCTCCGGATCGCCAGGCCCCGCACCCACGAGATGGACAATACCGGCCGCCCTGTCCTCAGACTGAACGAGCGCGTGTTGGATGGCGTCATAGGCCCCGGCGACATCACCTTGATCGGCACGCCGGGCGGCCTCTCCACGCAAGGCTTTTTCCCAGAAGCGTCGACGCGCATCGACCGTTGGGAACTGAGCTTTGACCCGATCGCGAGCCTTGGCCGCAGCTTCGGCCAGCAGCCCGACTCCCGGCGCAACCACAGCTTCAACGGCGCTGCGGATATCGCGAGCCAGCACAGGCCCCGCTCCGCCGGTGGACATGGCGATCGTGACGATGCCGCGATCCACAAGCGCGGGCGTATAGAAGTCGCACTCGGGCAGATTGTCGACCACATTGACCAAAGCCCCAGCGCGCCGGGCCGACCGCGCCAGGCGCTTTGCCCGTCCCTCATCGTCCAAGCCGATAAACACAAGGCGCGCGCGTCGAAACAGGCCGAAGGCTGAGCGCCCGGTCAGAATCAGGGTGTTGGGGTTGAGGTCCGCGGGCGGCGTGACCGGCTGGCCCAGCGTTGCCCACACCAGATCGCAGGGCGCGTTGCGGAACAGGCGCAACTTGTTCAAGGCCGCCTCTCCCGATCCGACAACGACGATTTTAGCCCCGGCAAGGGGTATGGCGGGCAGGAATTGCTTCATGATGCGGCCTCGACTGATGAGACCGTCAAGCTGGTGGCTAGCAATTATTTTTACAAATGAGTATTTATTCCCCCTACAGAAAGATTTTCTTTTAGGTTTGCCCCGTGCTTGGTCTCGCGCCTCTCAATGCCCTTCGCGCCTTTGAAGCTGCCGCACGGCGCGGGAGCTTTTCCGCCGCGGCCCAGGAGCTGAACGTCACACCGGCTGCGGTGGGTCAACAGGTCCGCCACCTTGAAGCCCTGATCGGCGCGCCGCTTTTCGACCGGGTGGGCCGGCAGTTGACGCTGACCGAGCGGGGAGCCGAGGCGCA
>JANQMI010000174.1 GCA_028280165.1 Oceanicaulis sp.
AATAATCAGCTTGCCACCCCCGGTGATCGGCACAACGGCTTCCAGCGCGGCGTCGAACTCACCGTCCAGGTCGAAGTCGGCCTCTTTGGGCGTGCGCACCGGAGCTTCAAACATCATCGAAAGACGCTCTGCGATGGGCGGTGCCGGGACGATGATGTCCGGTGCCTCACCGTCGTCTTCCAACTCGAACGCGGTCAGCGTTGGGCCTTTGTCCTGAAACTCCTCACGGGCAATCTGCACGCCAAGAGCCGCCCCATTGTGCAGGCCTTCAGGGACGCCGGCCTTGCCGAAGGGCAGGAAGCCATCGGGCCCTCGGCCAATGTCGCAAAACGCGCCGTTCAGGCCTTTATCGATGGCTTTGACCCGCGCGCGATACACCTCACCGCGGATTGCGCGGCGATCCTTTTCGCTCCAGCGCTCCAAATGCAGTTCCACGGCCCGGTCGCCGTCCACCACAGCGGCGCGGGTCTCTCCGACATTATGCTCAGCAACAATTCTCACAACGGATATCCCAAGCCCACCAGCATCTGGCGCGTTTCATACACCGGCAACCCCACCACAGCGGTGTAGGACCCGATCATCTTGACCACATAGGCCGCCGCGCGGCCCTGGATGCCATAGCCGCCTGCTTTGCCTTGCCACTCCCCACTGTCGAGATAGCTGGCAATCTCCGCTTCGCTCAGACGTTTAAAGGCGATGCGGGTTTCCACCACACGCGAGCTTTCCCGGCCATCCGGGGCCCGCACGGCAATCCCGGTAAACACGCGATGGTTCCGCCCGCTCATCAGGCGCAGGCAGGCTTCTGCCTCATCGCGGGTTTCTGTTTTGGGCAGGACACGTCTGCCGACGCCGACGACCGTGTCACTGGCCAAGACAAAAGCGCCCTGATGCACAGATGCGGCAAGCTTGCCTTCAGCCAGACGCAAGGCCAGCGCCCGGGGCAGTTCACCCGGACGCTCGGATTCGTCAATCTCGGCAGGGGCAATGTGGTCTGGCGGTGCGCCGATCTGGGTCAACAGATCCAGGCGGCGGGGCGATGCGCTGGCCAGGACCAGGCGCGCGCGATCCGGCGAACCGGACACGGGGCTATTTGAAACGATAGGTGATGCGCCCTTTGGTCAGGTCATAGGGCGTCATCTCGACCAGCACCTTGTCGCCCGCCAGAACGCGGATGCGGTTTTTGCGCATCTTGCCAGCGGTGTGGGCGATGATCTCGTGATCATTCTCAAGTTTGACCTTGAAGGTCGCGTTCGGCAGGAGTTCGACGACTTCGCCTGGAAACTCCAGCAATTCCTCTTTCGCCATACGGCTCCTCATTGGTTTGCGCCAGTGGACCCGGCCTTTGACGCTCAAGGCGCGCTATATAGGCGGTCTAAGCCCCCTTCGTCGAGCACCTGCCTGCGTTGACGTGAATATTATGCTTCGCCCGTTGCGGCCAGCAGAGTTGAAATCCGCCCCTCAATCGTCTCTCTGGCCGTTCTATAGGCGCTCAAACGTATGTCGCGCGGGCCGGCTTCCAGAGCGGGATCCGGAATATTCCAGGTTTCCAGCGGAATTCCCCAAGACGCGGCGATCTCCTCGGCCACAGCGCTCAATTCATCGGTCAGGCAGACCATACGGGTGGGATGGTTTGCGACGCTGTCCAGGCCCTTGCACTCAAACTCGGACAGATCCAGGCCCAGCTCCGCCATCACCGCGACCATGTGGCCATCGGGGAAACCCGCCGGGGCCACGCCACAGCTGATCGCGCCGCCCCCGGTTTTATGATTGAACAGAGCTTCAGCCATTGGAGAGCGCACCGCATTGCGGGCGCACAGAAACAACACGTCCGGCGCGCTCACATCATCCTCCGATGCAGCGCGCAAATCAGGGTGAATAGGCGCCGGGCGGTATCAAAATCCACCTCAATCTTGCCCGCCAGACGCTCGCGCAGGATCGACGAGCCTTCATTATGCAAGCCGCGCCGGCCCATATCGATCGCTTCGATCTGGGTAAGCGTCGCATCTCGGACAGCCTCATAATAGCTGTCGCACATCATCAGATAGTCTTTCAGGATGCGCCGAAGCGGCCCAAGCGAAAACACAAAGACATGGACCGGGGCCCCATCTTGCTGTTTCACATCAAACACCAGGCGCTGGTCCTCAATCGCCAGGCGTAGGGCAAAGGGACCGGCGTCAGCGCCAACCGGGGCAAACGCATTGCTTTCAAGCAGGTCGGCAATCGCGACGCGGCGCTCGTGCTCCACATTCGGGTCAGCTTTGCCAATGGACAATTGGTCCAGCTCGACCGCGATCAGGCGTGCCTCACTCATGACGCCTCATCCTGGTCGGGGTGAGAGGGCCGGGCCGCCGCCCGCCAGGGATCGGTGAGGTCCGCCATCAGCACGTCTACGCATTCCACAGTCAGCCGCAACGCACCACCCCCGGAAAAGGTGAAAACCAGGTCTCCGCCGGGGGCCTCACCGGGCTCAAAGGTGATGGACAACAGGCTGACAACCGCATCGACCGACGCCTGTTTCAGGCGGTGGCCTTTGGCGGACAGGACCCCGCCAATCTGCACCGCCGTACGCACACGGTGGCCCCGGCCCTGCTCGCCGGCCTCCCAACGGAAGCGATTCAGCGCCAGGGTGAACCGCCGGGCTTTGGGCTCGTAGGAAAAGTCGCCCATCTGGCCGACAGCGTCCTGCAGCGCAGCCGAAACCGGCGCGATATCATCAGCGTCTTCAGCCAAAAGCTTGAGCGGTTTAGTCGACATGGAAGGGATGTCCGAAATTTGCTGGGCTAACGCTTACTCAGATTCACGCACAATGTCCGCTCCGCACGCTGAAAGCTTGTCTTCCAGGCGCTCGAAGCCTCGATCAAGGTGATAAATCCGGTTGACCACCGTGTCACCCTCTGCGGCCAATCCGGCGATCACCAGGCTTACCGAAGCGCGCAGATCGGTGGCCATCACCGGTGCGCCGCGCAGCGTTGAGGGTCCGCGCACCACCGCCTCATTGCCGCGCACCTGAATATCGGCCCCCAGGCGGCTCAACTCCGGCACATGCATGAATCGGTTCTCAAAAATCGTCTCCCGGATGATCGACGCCCCGTCCGCCAGCGTCATCAGAGCCATGAATTGAGCTTGGGTGTCGGTGGGAAAGCCCGGGAAGGGCTCGGTTTGAATATCGACCGGCTTGAGCGCGCCTTCGCGCTTGATGGTGACGCTGTTTTCGCCTTCACGAACCTCCACGCCGGCCAGGCCCAGCGCCCGCCACAAAGCGTGATTATGCGCCGCAAGCGCATCTTTCAGGATCACTTCACCGCCCGCCGCCGCTGCGGCAATCGCATAGGTGCCGGTCTCGATGCGATCCGGCACAACCGACCACTCAGCCCCATGCAGGCGATCAACGCCTTCAATACGGATTTCCGCCTCACCCGCCCCTTCAACCTTGGCCCCCATGGCGTTCAGGCACTCGGCCAGGTCCGCAATCTCAGGCTCGCGCGCGCAGTTTTCCAAAACCGTTTCGCCCTTCGCCAGAACCGCAGCCAGCATGGCGTGTTCGGTGGCGCCCACTGACACCATGGGAAAGACAATGCGCGCCCCGGTTAGGCCGCCAGCGGGAGCCTTGGCCAAGACATAGCCTTCTTCCAGCTCAATCTCAGCGCCCAGCGCTTCCAGGGCTTCCAAGTGCAAATTCACCGGCCGGGCCCCGATTGCACAGCCGCCCGGCAAGGACACTTTGGCGCGGCCCTCGCGGGCAATCAGGGGACCGAGAACGTTAAAGCTCGCGCGCATTTTGCGCACCAGGTCATAGGGCGCGTACGGGTCTGCGATGCTTGCGGCTTGCAGCCGCAATTTCGAACCGGCCTGTTCTTCTACTTCAACGCCCAAATGCGCCAGGAGCTGACCCAAAAAGCGGGAATCACGCAGGCGCGGCGCGCGCGACAGCACCAGCGCGTCTTCGGTCAGGAGCGACGCGGCCATCAGCTTCAGCGCTGAGTTTTTGGCCCCGGAGATTTCAATCGTGCCGTGGAGCGGCTTGCCGCCGCGAATTCGAATGCGATCCATCTTTTTGTGTTCTCCTTCGCGTCCGCTCAGTCGATCCTCCCCCGGATCACGCCCGGGGTGCAGGCGGCTGTTTGCCTTGCGGGCCTGACGGCCCAGTTATTCCTGGTCTCCCTCGCGTCCGCTCAGTCGATCCTCGCTGACGCTGCGGGCGGCTGTTCGCCTTGCGGGCCTGACGGCCCGGTTATTCCTGGTCTCCCTCGCGTCCGCTCAGTCGATCCTCGCTGACGCTGCGGGCGGCTGTTCGCCTTGCGGGCCTGACGGCCCGGTTATTCCTGGTCCTCTCACCTCTTCCCCGGCGAAGGCCGGGGCCCAGAGCCGTCAAGCGCTGGAGTTTGCCTTGGCTGGACCCCGGCCTTCGCCGGGAAAGAAACGATGAGACTAGGCGTCCAGACCAAGGCCCCGACCCCATATGTTGCGCAGCACCATGCCCCAACACAGGGCCTGGCGCACGCGGCGATTTCAGGGCGATTATGAGGACGGATCGGACTTTTTCTGCGGGGCCTTACGACGGCGCAGATTCGCGCGCAGCGCCTCGGCTAAGCGCTTTTCCTTGTCCGTCGACGCAGACGCGCCTGGCTTGGCGTCGCCTTTTTCACTCTGGGATTTGCTGCTCATGGTCTTCAGATGTAACGACCTGCAAATCAGGTCAAGTCCGGTCTTGGCGCACGCGGCAAGATGGGCTAAGACCGCCGCTCTCAAGACGGCGGGCCCAAAGCCCACACCGCTTGCGCCGCTATAGCTCAGGGGTAGAGCGTTCCCTTGGTAAGGGAGAGGTCGAGTGTTCAATTCACTCTAGCGGCACCATTCCTTTTTCAGCCCCACAAAAAGACCCTAACACCTTGAACGGTAAGGTGGTTTTTGGTGTTCTAAACCCGTTTTCACGGCAGTACTCCAATGGCCCCTCAAAGGCCATTCGCAGGAGCGGACGGCGAAGCTGAAAAGCCCCTGTATTCCAGAGCTTAAGCGGGTTTGTGAGCACTCTTAGGGAGTGTTCAAACAATTCACCTTTGAGGTCAGCGATATTTGGCCCGTTCAACGCCTTTTCCGTAACAAGAAGCTTATGCCGTTCCAGCAGTTCTATGCGCTTTTCATAGGCTGAAATGACTCTGGGAGAGCTGGCATTGACGACACAATCGACTAAACGCTCGATCTCTTTTTCTAGCTTGGAGGCCTCGTCAGCGAATTGCTTCGAGGCATGGCCGAGCTGAGTGGTGTATTGAGACCAAGCCTCCTCGAACATCGCTTGAACAAGCTTTGCCAGCTGCGGGCGTGGCTGCAGCGCAGAAAGCAGCTCAGCAAACCGCCCTTCGATCTTTGCGCGCGGGATCGTCTTTCCGTACGCAGCACAGCGGCGCTCACGACAAAAGTAATACGGGTATTTCTTGACCTTACCCTTCGACCAACCCGCCGTAAGGGGCGTTTTGCAGCTTGAGCATGCGACTGCGCCTCTGAGAACAAAGTCCTCAGAAATGTCTTTGCGGGTTGGTGCATAAACACCGGCGTCGAGCTTTGCGATAATTTTCTCGTGGGTCTCGAAACTGATTAGACCTTCGTGCTGTCCTTTCCTCATGGAAATGCCGAGATAAGGCGCAGAGATCATTCCGGCGTACATATGATTCCTCAGCATCCAAATCACGCGCTGTTGCGAAATCTCACCATGCTGGTTCCTGGACATCGGCAGCTTTGGAAAACCCTCAAGGTAGCGTTTCACTTCTACCTGTGAAGCAAAGCGGTTCTCAGCAAACCCTTCCAGAGCCTCTTTGATGATTGGCGCGAAGTCCGGGTTCGGGACGATCACTTTCCCGCCCTCTGGAGCGGCCTTGTACATGTATCCAATGGGTGCGCGCGTGACGGCAAAGCCACGTTCTAAACGGGCGCGCCGACGCTCGCGGTTTTGCCGTCGGTTCTGTTCGCGCTCGAGTTCGGCCTGCGCTGCATACATGGTCTCAGAGAACTTGTTCTCTGGCGTGTCCTCAGTTTTGAAATTCAGGAACTCAACACGTACCCCGCGCTCTGTGAGCAAACGACGGAGCATCAGGTGGTTTTCTGTCTCACGGGCAAAGCGTTTGTGGTCGTCAAATATCGCGACGTAATTCCTACCGGACTTTCGGTTGGCATCGATGTGAGCGAGCATGGATCGGATGGCGGGCCGCTCAAGTAGCGATTGTCCACCTGACATGCTTTCCAAGAAGACTTGCTCGACTTCGTACCCATTGACCTCCGCATGCTTGCGGCATCGGTGCTCCTGGCTCTCCAACCCACCGCCTCGGAGCTGGCTTCGATCTGAAACCCGGCAGCAAATAAGAGCCGTCCACTCCATTGCTATGCGATCAACATGATTCATCAAACTCTCGCTTAACCTGACCGGCATCTCGCCCGCGACAAGTCCCCTTTTCACTCAATTTTTCAGCACCTTCCAATGATATCATATTGGCGATTGCATCATGTCGCATATCTGCGCCCTTCGCCGCCGCCTGTGGATAAAACTTCTCAAATTCCACCCGGAGCCCGAAATCCAGCACGAGAACGATGATGTCCCAAATCGCTTTCAGGACAGCCTCCCGCTCATCGGCTTGAAGGGCTGGATCGTCCAGCAGGTGCTCATAAAGAGTTGGATCAAAGACAAGGGTTGGCGACGCTTGCTCCGCCAATTGGGTATCGTCGGTGGACATGGGGTGCTCCTGAATTGGCCCAATCAACCGGTGCCGCAAATCCCGCGTCGCGCACGGGTAGCCTTTCCGATTGTGTGCCAAAATTAGGCGCATGGAAGTTCCACGCGGGAGGAAAGCCCGGTGGCGAAATTCAATGCGCAAATGTTGGGATGTAGCTTCTATGGCTACAAAGAAACCTCCATGATGTCAATAAATAACCGTTTAAATACAATTGCATGATCCATTTCTTAAGCTGAAATTAACCACAATTATCTATACTAGAAGCGTTATGGGTGGACCAAAGGATGAGCGGGGCCAGCGCCAAGAGCTGGATGATTTGAACAATGAACGGGCAGGCAATGAGACTGGCCGCATTCGCCGCTTCCTCCATGATCGCGATCCTGAGGTTCTCGAAGCCAAGAAACGCGAAGACGAGCGCAAGCTTTCGGCATTGATGCGCTTGCTTGAAGATCCCGCATATAGAGCTGCCTTTGACGGCGCATGGGCGGCCTATGAGCGCGCTCAATCCACTGTTGATGACGCCCTGAATGAATCCGTCGAAGCGGTGGAGCGTTTGACTGATTACGTTGAGAAGATGGACGCCCGCGCTCACAGGCTGGGCGATGAAGCTGTCTTTCAGGATGCTTCAGGGCGCTTCTTTTGGGCGGACGGAAGCCCGCTTAGCGACGAAGAAACCTCTCGCGTTGAGCGCAGCGCCGATGCGCCGAGCTTCGAAGCCCGACGACAAGCCGGAGACGCACTCGAAGCCGCCCAAGCTCGCAGAGCCCATATCCTGGAAATTCAGGCGACGGTTCTCGATCCGGTACGTGCGAGGTTACAGGACGAAGACAATCCTATGAGCCAATCCGAGCTTGAAGCGGTCACACGCGACCTTGATGGAGTGACCGAGCAAGTCCAGGACCGCTCCATGCGGAATCACTTTGGACAATCCGCAACGCCGCCGACCATAACGCCCGAGGTGGCCGAAACCGTTGATGACTTGGTGCTCGACCCTATCGAACCGCTCCGCTAACCAGCGGCGGTCAGCTCTCCACACTCCCGACGCGCCAATGCAAAAATCACTTCGACGGGCCGGTTTTCCGGGAAGCGTGCCACGGCCGCGAGGATTGACGCGAAGGCTTCATCCTCGCCTTCGTAATACCAACGCGCGACGCACTGGCCCGCTTCGGGGTTCTGCATGCCAAGCGTGCTGGTCGTTCCGGCCATGAACGCGCCGAGCCAGAGCCGCTGATCACGCGCCGATTGCTCGAGAAAATAGGCATTGTTGAACTGATCCGCGTCAGCAGCAGCAAGGCCATCCACCTCCTGCGCAACGCCGCAACCCGACCCGAAAACCAGAACCGCGGTAGCGCATACTATGGTGTGTAAGTGTCTCAAAAACCTTCCGAAAAGAGACTCTGCCTGTTAAGGTCAACGCATCATTGAGAAGCAAGGCAGACTGCGGATTTAACTGCGGTCAACGCCGTCTAATACTCGAGTCCCACAGGGGAAGGGTTTCGGGACGGCAAAAGCGGCTCTCAGTGCGATTTTGATAAAGCATAGGAGAGCAAAGATGCGGATTGGCTACGCCCGCGTCTCGACCGAGGAGCAGTGTCTCGATCTACAGATTGATGCGCTCACCAAGGCGGGATGCCAGACGATATTCAAAGACCATGGGGTGAGCGGTGTTGCACAGCATCGCCCTCAACTCGACAAAGCGCTCGCTGCCGTTGGGCCTGGCGACACGCTTGTCGTCTGGCGTCTCGATAGGCTTGCCAGATCGATGCATGAGCTTACGGGAACAGTTCAGGCGCTGCATGAGCGAGAGGTCGGGTTTCACTCAGTTTGTGAGTATATCGACATTAGCTCAGCCTTCGGCGAACTGATACTCCACGTCCTTAGCTCGATTGTGCATTTTGAGCGAAGGTTGATCGTTGAACGTACCGAGGCTGGCATACGCGCTGCGAAGGCGCGGGGTGTCAGGTTTGGGCGCAAACGAGCCATCGATAAAATAATGCTAACAGGCGCAATTGAATTGCAGCGCACAGGCAAACCGATCCCAGAAATTGCCGAAGTCCTTGGAGTGGGACGATCAACGCTCTACCGCTACCTAGCGGTTCCGCCCACAACTCGTTTTTAACAGGCGAATCTGCGACTATAGATTGAATGGCCGCTAGGGATCATTCTTCGAGACAAGCTTTCGATAATACTGAAAGTTCCTTGGCGGCAGAACGAGTTTTGCTTCCTAATCCACGACCTGAAGGCTGTCTGGTTAAATTCCATAGGAAGTTTCAGCTCAGGCGCCGTTTGCATGCAGCCTGACTGCAGCGTTTAGGACCAACGAATTTTGATAGGAGGCAAAGATTTGAGTCAGCGGGATTACGACCCCTTCTTTTCATTGGGCGTTCAAACGCAGTGGAATGCCTTTATTGGAAAACAGGGACACGAAGAGAATTATGTCGATGGGTATATCGAGGCCGCGCTGCAGCTATCTGAAGACGTTATTCAGGGAAACTTGCTTGGCAAAAGAGACACTCTGGTCCTTCCAATTCTTTATTCGGCGCGGCATAGCGTAGAGCTTGCCCTGAAGTATTTCATGCGCCGCCTTCAGAAGGCAGGTGTCTTCACAGAAGCGCACCCTCCCAACCACGACATCCTATCTCATTGGGAGCTGCTCAATCGACAGAAGCTTGGCGACGAAACAATGCGGGCGAAACTCCAAGCGCTTGAACCCTATGTGCGAAGCCTTGCCCAGATTGACGATGATGGTCAGTCCTTTAGGTATGCGACCCTTCGCGACGGCCAACAGAGCATGGAAGATCGCGGGCTCGCAAACATTGCTGTAATTCGTGACAGCCTTCAGAAACTGAAAAGCCTCCTTCAGGCCTTCACTTACCGCTTATGGGATTTCGAGCGAGAGCGGCAAACCGGAAGCTATACCCAAGACTGTTCGAGATTTGACTTACTCGAGATCGGTAAACATCTGCCCGACCGTGCAGATTGGGCGTCCCAGGACTTCGCCGACGCGAAGAACGATATATGCAGACGCTTCTCCCTCTCAAACCGCCAGTTTTCTGCAGCGCTCAATAAGCTCCAGGATTTTCCGGAAGGGCGGGTGTCAATTGGTCAGCTTGGTGAACTCGCGCATCTCAGCGATGACACAGTCGAGCTTGTTGTTGAGTCTTGGTGCGAGATGCATCCAAATCGAAATGCTCCGCCCGATGATGTCGGCCTGGATTACTTCAATCGCGACTTCGATAATATCTTTGCCGAGCGGGAGCGTGATGATGCCGTTCTGGCAAGTCTCCTCGACAGACTGTCTAACGATGATGTCGCAGATATGGATACGATTTTCTATGTCGGGCGAGATAGAATTTTTGGCGAACACTACGCAGATAAATTGTCTCATACTATCGCCGAACATGACCAGACTGCCGACCGTCGAATAAGCCTGTCGCATGTCCTTCAGAAAACCAATTTTGGAAAAGGGTTTGCTGATGGCCTGGAGCGTGTTGGTCGACCCGACTTAGCAAAAAATGTTCGTGACCGAATTTCAATGGACAAGGCTGGTGCCTGATATCAGTCGTTGAAACACTCATGCGGCCACTCTTCCTGTCTGGCACGGACACGCATTCCCAATCCGAACGGTAGAAGCCTGCCGCATAGCGGCGGGGCGAACCTTGTCAGGCGCGTCAATGGGCGGCCCGCACAAACGTGTGGCCCATGACGCGACCCCGCGCGCCTGCGGCTTGTCGCCTTTCACCGGATCGGAATTCCTCGAGCCGGAACCGAAAGGAAGACATCATGACCAATCAACCCCAAACCAAACCCAAGGCGCGCCCCGTCTATCGGCTCTGCTTCTCCGCCAAGAACGGCACAGACGGCAACGGCCAGGCCCAACTGCACTACCCAGTAGAGATCGGCGCAGCCTTCGAGCGCAAAGACCCGACCAAGGGCCTCGTGGCAAAGTTCCACATCATCCCGACCGACTTCAAAGACGGTGCGCTGTTCTTGATCCCGGCGGACAGAGATCGCTGCGATGAACCCGATCTCCTTGGTGAGATCGCTGACGCGGAGGTGGGGCAATGAGCCCCCGCCTTTGGCGGCCCAAGCGGATCGCGTTGGGGTTCCGGCATTCGAAGGGGGTGCAACGGTGCACACAGCGCAACAGGTCTATCGCATCACCGACCCATCGGAACATCAGATGCGTCTACTTTAAAACGCTCTAAGCTTGACCCCAGCCTCGTCCATGTTTCACTTGAAAGACCGCGTAAACACGAAACGGGTTGAATTTGATGCGTGATATCTGGTTTCTCGTAGCTGCTTCTTTTCTCTCGATATCCGTATTTATTGTCGCTGGGCTTATTCTTCCATTTGTAGCTCCGGTTGAAGCCGGGAGCGTTGAAAGCAGCGTTTATTCTGCTTGTATTGCGTTAATTGTATTCATAATCGCTGAGAGGTTTTTCGATAATATTGCGATTATTTCACCAATAAATAAGGTGGTTTCTAAGTTCGAAAATTTAGCGGATAAATACGTTGGTCTGCATCAAGCAGCCAGTTTTGAACTATTTTTTCAGAGGGCGAAATCAGCAGCACTTGATGCCGCAACGCAGGTTCTAGACGATTATTGGATTGCGATCCGCCGAGACGCACGGCGAGATGTCATATGTATGTATATTCATAGGATACGAAAAAAGGGAGATGAATTTATTTTTAGTTCATTTGATGAAAACAGCCCTGGTGAAAAGTATTTTGTTGATGGCGTTCTGTGCAGCTTAAGCAATCAGGCAACGCTTTACGGAAAGGTGCGTGGAAAAAACTCTTTGCACATATATTCTTTATTTGTTCCCGCAGGTGAGCGCCCGCCTTACCTCTTTGGGACGCATTTCCAAACGACGCTGTCAGGAGCGTCATCTATTTCCACCCCTGTTGTTTTTCTGCGCGTCCGAGACGCCTCGATTCCTCCGAGTGACCGCTCGGTCGACCTTGAAAGCAGCCGCTTTATTGAAGAGTTTAAGGACCTTGCGAAGAGGCATAGCGATACTGACCTTGCTGATGCTCTTCGTCGGGTCGATGGCTGCACGGACTTGCACCAGTCTGGTATTAGCATCGACAGCATTATCCAGTTTCTCAGAGCTGGACGAGGATCGGTAGAGGTCGATTCTGGAATGATGGACCGACACCTCAAGTCTTAGCCTATCTGTTCGCTCGACACCGACGAAGCAACAGTCCTCCCGCCCATAGAACTCAACGCGCCTAAGCCGCCTGCTGGCCGGTCGCCTTTGACCGGCGTCAGCACGGAGAGGCGTATCCATGAAAACCAACCACCCGCCCTCGACCGGCGGCGGATCCCGCTCTGAGACCCCACCGGGTCTTTGGGCTCAGATCAATCGCGCCATCGACGCGTTTGTGCCCAAGGTCGCCAACGGCCTGATCACCCGAGAGCAAGGCGCAAAGCTCGTCCGTGATCAGGCGGGCCACCTCTATGACGCTGAGCAGGGCGATGCGCTTGCGCGTGAAGCCAGCGAAATCGCGCAGCAGGAGGCGGCTTGCCAGACCATCAGCGACGAGCTGTCCGGCGTCACATCGCTGCGCCAAAACACGCCGGAATGGCAGCGCGCCTCGTCCAAGCGCGGTGCACGCGAGGCTGACGCCACCAATGAGCTGAGCTTTCGCGAATGGGCGATGCTTGATCAGGGCACGTTTCTCGCCTGCCTTGTTCTGTGCGTGATCATGCTCATGGCGGGAGCGGCGAACATCCAGGGTAATCTGGTCGCCTCTGGCCTGCCGCTCTTTACCCTCAATCCGCTGTTCGCGTGGCTCTTCGCCATGCTGGCCCCAGCAGCGGCGCTTGCAATCCACTCCTTCGGTGAAGCCTTCCAGACTTCACGCGCGCGGATCATCTTCCGCATGGTCATCTTCTCGCTAACCGGTCTGACGGTGCTGGGGTGGAGCTGGCTGTTCGCCGATCTTTTCCACGGCACGGGCGGGCTTGATCTCTCGCTTGAGGGCTCAGGCCTGAAGGACACACTCTTTGTCTGGCTCCAAGTCGCCGCCGAAATCCTCGTCGGCGCGTCGCTCTTCCTGATCATGGAGCATATCGCGTCGAAGTATTCGCCGAACTGGTGGGTGCGCAATCTGGAGCATGTCGAGCTTGTCGCCCGCGAGGAACGCCTGACTGTCAAGCTCGGTGAAGCCCAATCCCACCTCAATGCATTGAAGGGCGCTCACGCCCAGCGCATGGCGGCGCGCGAAGCCGTCATCAACCGTGCCCATGCCGATTACCTGGAGCGCCTGAAGCGCTTTGGGGAGGGCTAGGCCATGTTTCAATTCATCAAAGGAAACGCCATGACCCGTTTCGTATTCGTCCTTCTTGCGCTCGTGGCCGTTGGCCTTGTGTGTGGCCCGGCCAAGGCGCAAGACCTCTATATCGCGCTCTCCCCGCATGTAAGCGAGGAGCAACGCCAGGCCCAGGGCGAAGCGGTGATCCGCTTCCTCGCCGAAGAAGTTGAGCCCGGCGAGAGTGCGGTGATCCTCAACGCCTATGATCTCACGCCCGTTGCGACTTTTGCGGTGCCAGAAAACCGGGCCTATGAGAACCCACGGGCGAAGCTCACCGCTAACCGCGCGGCGCTTGTGGCCATCCTGACGCTTGAACCGGAATTGCCGCGCGCCAGCAACTCGGTCGATTGCCCAATCAATCTTCCGGGCCTGTTGCGCCACATGGCGCAAGCGTATCCAGGCGGCGGTGATCTGATCATCATTGGCTCGCCGCTCTATGACATGCCGCGTGAATCCCATGTCTCCATGGCCAGCGGCGGCGTGCCGGGCGACGGCCTCATTCAAGCCACGCGCGGCGTCAGTCCCTTCGGAGCCGCCGATGCCGGCGACGCTCTGTCCAGTTATCGCGTGCACTTCGCTGCGATTGATCCAGAGTGGGCACTGCATGATCGCCACGCCTTCGCGGTCGAACGCTTCATCACGCTCCTGATCGAAGCCCACGGCGCGGAGCTGGTCAGTTTCGCGGACGACATGGAGACCGTGTTCAGCCAGGTGCGCCGGGGCGCTGAGCGTCGCGTTCATGGCTTTGTGCTGGAAGAAACCAATAAGCGCGAAATGCTCCATTATCGCGCTAACACGGCTCCCCGCGCGCTCGCCCGAGATATGAGCGGCGGGGATGCGGCCTATACCGGACCCGATGTCATCGACGGCCCTGTTGAGTTCGGCCTATATTGGCCATGCGAAGCCTGCGATCTCGATCTGCATGTTCGCCATGGCGAGGATGGCCGCATCTTTTCCTATCTCGACTCAGAACCGGGACCGGATGGAGCCTTCTACAAGAACTTCCGTCTAGGCCCGGACGATGACCGTTCGCTGGAAGTGATCGACCTTGAGGGTCCGGTAGACCTTTCTGCGGTCCTGATCGCGGTCAACCTCTATGCCGGACACCAGCCGGGCGGCGCACCGGGCGAGCTGCGCATCACCATCGATGGGCACACTTATGTGCGCCCGTTCGTGATCGCAGCCGAGACTGGCAATCTAGGCGGCGGGCTTTACGGCCTGCAAATGGGCGACGAGCCCAACGACGCCTGGGTGGTTACTCGCGCGGACACTACCCTGCGCAACTAGCTGCATTCTAATCATCCCAATTGTCCCAAGGCGGGCGCGGCACTCCCGCGTCCGCCATTTTTTGTGAGGTGTCCTGTGACACAGAAACCCGCCGCGCCTAGCATCGGGGGCAAGCTATTCTTCTCGGCTCTCGCCCTGTGGGGGCTGACCTACCTGGATGCATGGCATGAGACCGAACTATTCTGGGCTCCCATGCTCTTGATGATCCTTGCCGCTGGCGGGATCGTCGCCACATTACGCTCGACCCTTACATGGTCGATAAATAAAGCTGGGCGCAGCCGCGCCATGGTGCCATCAACGGCCAAAGGAACGTCACGCTGGGCCGTTTTGCACGATCTGAGGCGCTATACTCGGCGTAAGTCCGGCCCATTTTGGGGACTGTTTTGCGGCAAGCCGCTTTTTCTGGAGTATGAGGCCGCCGCGCTCACCGTTGCGCCTTCGGGGCAAGGTAAGACGACCCGCGTCGTTATCCCCAATTTGTGCTCGATCGATACCAGCATCATAGCGCCGGATTTAAAGGGCGAGCTGGCGGTCTGCACCGCCGATCTGCGGCGAGCGATGAGGCAGAAAGTCTATTGCCTTAATCCATCCCGCACTTTTGTCGACCAGCTTGGTGAACCTGCCCGCTACAATCCCCTCGTGATCCTGGTGGAGGATTGGGAACACTCACAGTCCGATATGATTGCAGATGCGCGAGCCATGGCGCTCCAGCTCTGCCCAGAACCGGCGAAAGCCAGCGAGAACCAGTTCTTCCGTTCCGGCTCGCGTAAGATCATTACCTTCGCTTGCCTCGTTGAGGTGATCGACAAGGGCCGCGATGCAACGCTTTCCGGGGTTCAAGCGCTCATCGCCGATCCGAACGCTTTTCGCGAGGCGGTGTATGCGGCCCTGGTATCCGATGCGCTCAGCGGTGAGATCGCGGCCATGGCCGCCGACTTT
>JANQMI010000178.1 GCA_028280165.1 Oceanicaulis sp.
TGTCTTTCCTGGCGGGCTTCAACCCGGCCTGGGCGCTGGTGATCGGCGGCCTGGTCGCCTTGGCCCTGCCCAGCCACGCCGGCCGCAAAGCCGTGATGATCGCCGCACCAGTGCTCGGCCTGGCCGCCTGGTTTGCAGTGCCTGAGCCCGGCGTCTACGGCCTGGTTGAGCTGGTCCCGCTGGTCCTGGAGACCTTCCGCTTCGATAATCTCAGCCGCGTCTGGGCGCTGGTCTTCCTGCTCGCCTCTTTCGTCAACGGGATTTACTCGATCCATGATCGCTCGCGCTGGAGCGATGCGGCCTCGCTGATCTATGCCGGGTCTGCGGTCGGGGCGGTGTTTGCCGGCGATCTGTTGACCCTGTTCTTCTTCTGGGAATTGACCGCGCTCGCCTCGGCTCCGCTGATCTTTGCCGCAGGCGGGGGTATCAGCCGCAGGGCCGGTCTGCGCTATCTGGCGATCCAGGTGCTGTCCGGCGTGCTGCTGCTTGGTGGCGCGGCGCTATGGTATGGCCAGACCGGCAGCTGGAGCTTTGGCGGCCTGGGTGAAACCTCCGTCTTCAATCTGGAGAGTGCGGCCGGATGGGTCATCCTGGCCGGCTTTGGCATCAAGGCGGCCTTCCCGCTAATGCATATGTGGCTGCCCGATGCCTATCCGAAGGCGACGGCGTTCGGCGCGGTCGTCTTGTCGGCCTTTACCACCAAGATGGCCATCTACGCCCTGGCGCGGGGTTTCGCTGGTGAGGAGATCCTGATCACCATCGGCCTCGTTATGGCGGTCTTCCCGATCCTCTACGCGCTGGTGTCCAACGATCTTCGCCAGACGCTGGCCTATGCCCTGATCAACCAGCTCGGCTTTATGACCGTGGCGGTGGGTGTCGGCTCTGAGCTGGCGCTCAATGGCGCAGCGGCCAACGCCTTCGTGGGCGTCTTGTACATGGCGCTCTTCTTCATGGTCATGGGCGCAGTGCTCAACCGCACCGGCACGACCAAAGCCACCGAGCTGGGCGGCCTGTTCAAATCCATGCCGATCTCCGGCCTGTTCGCCATCATCGCGGGCGCATCGGTGGTGGGCCTGCCGCTCTTCTCCGGCTTTGTGGCCAAGACTCTTATCCTGTCGGCGGTGCATTATGAGCATCTGACGCTGGCCTATGTCGTGCTGATTTTCGCTTCGGCCGGGGTGATGGAGCTGACCGCGCTGAAACTGCCCTTCTTCGCCTTCTTTGGAGAAGACCGCGGCCATCGCGTCCAGGAGGCCCCGACGGGCCAGCTGATCGCGATGGGCATTACGGCTGTGCTCTGCGTGCTGGTGGGGACGAATTACCAACTGCTCTACGACCTGCTGCCGTTTGCAACGGACTATGAGCCCTACAAGACCGCCTCGGTGGTGGGACAGTTGCAGATCCTGGGCGGTGGGGCTTTGGCCTTCGCGCTGCTGGTTTGGCTGAAGCTCTACCCGCTGAAGTCCGACCGCACCGTGATCGATGCCGATTGGCTCTATCGCTATTTCGGCGATGCGGTCGCACGGTGGGGTACGGCCATGGCGCGTATCCTCGTGCAGTGGAGCGAGGGTGTATTGGGCACCAGTCTGGGTTCGCTGGGCCGCAAGCTGTTCAACCTGTTCAGCCCGGCCGGGACGCTGTCGCGTGATTTCCCGTCTGGTCTGATGGCGTTATGGACGGCCATCCTGCTCGCGGGCGTGCTGGTTGTGGCTTACTTCTCCCCGGTCTAAGTCTTCCCCTCAAAAGGGAAATACAGTGTTATATCTATCAATTTACGCGAATAATAGGAAAGTTATCCTCCCTAAGGTTTCATCTTCCTAGAATACACGCTATTCAACGTGTTCTTGTGGGAGAGTGAAATGACGGATCGGGAGAAGCGGGCCGACAGGGCGCGCGCCCAGCTGGCCTTGCAGACTGTGGCTTATGCCTTTGGTGTTCCGGCTCAGGAGATCGATGCGCCGACCCGAGGCGTGGCCCGGGCCGCCTTGGCCCGCCATGTGGCGATCTATCTGACGCATGTGGCGTTTGAGATGAGCCTGTCGCGGACCGCTTCAGCCTTTGGGCGGGACCGGTCCACGGCGGCCCATGCCTGTCATCGGATTGAGGACCGGCGCGACGATGCCGGTTTTGATGCCAGGCTGGATGACCTGGAAGCCTGCCTGCGCGCCGCGCCGTCGCCAGAGAGCCTGGTCGCGGCATGAGGGCTCTGGCATGGATGAAGCGGTTGAACCGGCCGGGCCATGTGTTGGCCCCTTTGCCGTCAGGACAGGGCGGTTATGGGGTCTATGCCGGTCCTGATCGCCGTCGGCGTCCCGCCGTGCGGGTCAGCGAGCGTGAGGTTCGCAAGGCTGAAAGCGACGGCGTGTTGGAGCCAGCGCCCGGCGGCTATGTCTTGAGCGCCGACGGCCAAGGCCGGCTGGTCCGCCTGTTGCAGCCCAGCGATCAACCCTTCGCCGATCAGCATCGCCAACCGCAACGCTGCGTGGTGATGGAAGCGGACGGGCTGCGCTCGGCGATGGCGTCGACGCGGCCTGGCCCTCTGGCGCGATATTTGAAGCCGGTGGGCGGCAGGCCTGCTTTGCTTCAGCCGGTCCACGCCAGCGCGGCGGAGATCTTCATCGGCGATTATGAGCGCTCTGCCCTGACCAGCCGCGTCACGGCCGATTGGCGTGCGCCGCCGAAGGGAAAGCACCGCAGCGCACCCGCCGATCGGGCAGACGCACCGAGCACAAGGCTCGACGCCCAGGCCCGCGTTATGCAGGCTTTGGAGGCAGTGGGTCCGGGCCTGGATCAGCTGGTCTTTGCGATCCTGATCCGCGAAGTGGGCATGGGCCAAACCGAGCGTGAACAGGGATGGCCGGAGCGCACAGGGTCGGCCTTGCTGAAACTGGCGTTGGACCGGTTGGCGGTCCACTACCGCCTTATGACGCGTCCGAAGACGCCTTTGGCCTAGGCCTGCAAGGCTTCAGCCTCTGCGCGAATGCGTTTGACCATGCTGGCCAGGCCATTGGAGCGCTGCGGGGAGAGATGCTCTGACAGACCAATGCGGCCGAGCACCTCTTTGGGATCAATCGACAGGGCTTCTTCCGGGGTCCGGCCTGAATAGAGCCGGTCCATCAAGGCCACGAGACCTTTGACGATGTGAGCATCACTGTCACCGCGCAGCGCTAAGCGGCCATCATCGGTGTCTACGATCACCCAGACCTGGCTTACACAGCCTTTGACCTTGGTCGCGTCGGTGCGCTCAGCGTCGGGGAAGTCGGGCAGGGCCTGGCCCAGCTCGATCAGATAGCGATAGCGCTCTTCCCAGTCGCCCAGGAAGTCGAACTCGTCCACGAGTGCGTCGATGTCAGAGGTGAGAGTGCCCATGGGCGGCACATAACGCCCGGCGCTGACAGCTTCAAGGCCTGAGCGCGCAGAATGCAGAAGGATTTAGCGGGTCGGGAACTCGCCGGCGGCTTCGTAAAACAGCTGTTCGGCCGTCAGGGCGGCTTCCTGCGCGGCGGTCTGATCGGCGTGAGCGTTGATCGCCTCTTCAGCGCGGTCGGCGGCGATGGTGGCGACGAAGCCCGCAACCTGACCAAATTCCTCGACGACACGGCAGGCTTCAGCGCGGTCGACACAGAAGTCCGCGGTGACCGATGTCATCTCGCGGTTCGCGCTGCGGGCGTTGAAGTCGCCAGCAATCCGCTGGGTTTCCTGCGCAAACACCCCGTCGGGTGCGGCATGGAAGCCCGCGGGCACAAAGGCCGCGACCACAAGGGTCCAAAATACGGCTCTGATGGGGAACATCGCGCCTCTCCTTGTCCCGGTTCCGGGATGCAAGGAAGAGGCTAGACCAAGAGGCCTCGGAAACGCGAGCGAATCCAGGGCCTTCGGTAAATGACATGTTAAGGTAGAATTTCCATCCCTAACCAAAACTGAACAGATCGGAGAATCCTGTCTCAGTTCGACACAGGACGGCTGGCCGTCAGGCAATCGGCGACATCATTGAGCGCGTGCTCGGCAATGCAGAAGCTGTCTTCATACTTGAAGTGACCGGCGGCAATGCACTGGGCCATGGTCAGGCGCGCCCAGGTGATGCAGCGCTCCACGGCGGGGTCGCCGAGCATGCGGTCCAGCGCGGTCATGTCACCGCTTTCGATGGACTGCAGGGCGGCCACGGCCAGCATTTGGCCAATGCGGCGTTCATCGGGTTGAAGCTGTTGCTCGCCCACATTGACCTGAAGGTCTGGCAGAACCGGAACGCCCGCCGGGGCCCGCTCGGCAAACATCGAAGAGGCCGATCCCAGGGGAGGATTGGTCTGCGCGCCTTGGGCGGGTTCGGAAAGGCGGAAATCCACTTCCAGGCGATCTGCAGCGGTCTCAAGCGCTTGTAAGCGGGTCTCCCGGTCACGGGCGCGCCGGCCCGCCCAGGTCTCGTTTTGAAGCTCATAGGCGGCCTGGCGATAGCGATCTCCGACCGTTCGGATCGAGGCGACGTCCTCATTGATCGCGCCGTAGACCTGCTCTTGGGCAATATCGGCGCCCATGAAGCCGGTGACATAGACCGGGTCGTCCATCAGAGCCGCTTCAGCCACGCCATTGCCGTAATAGTCCGCGACCGCGCGCACCGCGTCGATGAATTCAGGGTTCTGCGCCGCCACAAGGGCGGCATAGGCAATCTGAGCATCAACCAGGCGGTCGCCGTCATAATATTGCGCCAGATCGTCCATTGTGGCGTCGAGGTCCGCGCCCGAGCGCAGCTCCCGGCGTCCCGCTTCGCCCACATCGGCGTGGTAGGCGGCATAGGTTTCCGCGTTGCGAACAATCGCGCTGGAGGCCACCGGCGTCGGGGCCGGCTGTGTGGCGTCCAGCACCAGGGCGGGGGCGGTCGGGGATTGGTCTTCAGCGGGTTCAGACGGGTTAGCGTCCTGAACACCGGAGGCGAAGAGAGCCGCAGCGGCGGCGAAAACCCATGCGTCTGTCATGGTGAGCCTTGTCCTTCCCGGATCATGTGAAAACGGGCCAGCGCCCGCACCCCTACTGTGCCGCTGATAAGTGACCTGAGTGTTTAACGGAGATTCAATAATTATTAACGCCGTGAGTCGAGCTTCAATGTGCAGGTTTTCTCCGCGCGGGACTCGATTCGCATGCGCATGATCGAAAATGCAATCTTCAACCTGACCGGACGCGTGCTTCACGCGGCCTGGATCGGGCTGTGCGTTTTCGCGTTTCTGATGGCACCCCCGCCGATAAGGGATTGGACGATCATAGGCTTTTCCCTTGCGGTGTTGCCTGGGGCTCTGGGCCTGATGCTGGCAGGGTCGAAGCTGCCCCAGTCGGATTCCGCGCGTCTGGTTTTGGCGCTGTCTTGGACCCTTCCGGGGATTGTCGCAGCCCTGGCCTACGGCACCGCGCTATCGCCTGCGGCATTAATTTTTCTGGCTGGTCCGGCGGTTTTAGGGGCGGCCGTTCACGCCGCACAGGCACGAATGGCGGCAGTTTTAAGCGCGCTGGCCTTCCTTCTTTGCGTCCTGGCTGGCGTGCCCGGTCCGCTCGGCACAGGCTATGAGACAGTGCTGGCTGCGCCTGAGATTTGGGCCGGTTATGCCGGCTTCCTGGCGCTCGCCGGCCTTGTCGCCCGGACCCGCCTGGAGCGCCGGCTAAGCCGCCTTGAAACCACCGTCCGCGAAACCGCGTCGGCGGCAGAGGCGTTCGCAAGGGCCCCGTCACCGCTGATGGCGCTCGATCAGGACGGCAAAATCCAGGCCGCCAGCAAAGCGATCCAGCGCGTGGTGCCCGGCGCGCCCAGACGCCTGAGCGGGCTTCCCGCCGAAGGGCTGGGGATCGACGAAGCGGCCCAAGCGGCTGTGCGAGCAGCGCTGGTCTCTGCCCGCGAAGGCGGGTCGGCGGACGGGGGGTGTTTCACCTTCACAGTGCGCGATCGCGATGGCAGCGCCCAGCCGGTGGACGCGCGTGCGGTGGCAACCCCAGACGGCTATGTGGTCACCCTGGAGCGTCAATCCTCGGTGCCCGCAGCTGCGCTACAGCCCGAACAGGACGATCAAGCGCTCGCTCAGCTGGAGGCTGAGCGCGACGCCGCGATTGCCGCGAACCGTTCGAAATCTGAATTCCTGGCGGCGGTGAGCCACGAGCTGCGCACACCCTTGAATGCCATTATCGGCTTCTCGGACATGATGAAGCAGCGCATTTTCGGCCCGCTGCCCGCGCGCTATGCCGAATATGGCGACCTGATCCATGAAAGCGGCACCCATTTGCTCGATCTGATTGGTGACGTCCTGGATATGTCCAAGATCGAGGCGGATCGCTACGAGCTGGAAACCGACGTCTTTGATGCCCGTGACATCGTCGAGATCAGCGCGAAAATGCTGCGCTTGCGCGCCGAAGAAAAAGACATCGCGCTTTACACCGATGTGAGCGAGGGGCCGTTGAATGTGGAGGCGGACCGCAAGGCGCTGCGTCAGATCCTGCTCAATCTATTGTCCAACGCCGTGAAATTCACCCCCGAAGGCGGCGCGGTTGTGGCCATGGTGCGCGCCCAGCAAGGATCCCTGGTCCTGGCGGTTGGAGATAGCGGCGTTGGCATTGATGCCGATGAGCTGGCCAGTGTGGGTGAAGCCTGGAACCAGGCCAGCTCCGCGCGCGAAACCACCGAACGCGGCTCGGGCCTGGGCCTGTCGCTGGTGCGCGCCTTGGCGGAGCTTCACGGCGGGTCCATGCGGGTTCAAAGCGTCGCCGGGGAAGGCACGACGGTGACCATCACCCTGCCTGTGCTGGTCGAAGCGGTCATCGAAGACGTCGCCACGGACGCGACGCTGGAAGTGCATCAACGCATCAAGGCGGCCCAGACGCTGGGTGAAGAGCTGAAATCCGGCGCAAACGCCTAAGGCGCGTAATTATTCTCTAAAAACAATTGACGCGTGCATTGGGGTCCCAATAGTGTTGTCTTTGACAACTGGGACTCGGGTCTTGGCCATTTATCATCGACGCGAAAATGACCGGACCTTTGGCGGCAAGGAATTTGCGGCAATACGATGCACCATCATCAAAACCACCCAGATTTAGCCCGTCAAAGATTGGGTATCTCCAAAGTCCCCTACGATCGCGAACGGGTTTTGTTTGAAACGGCGGTTGCGAAAGTGGATGTCTCGCCGGCCGATATTGGAAGCCGCCTCGGCTTGAGCGTGGATACAGGATACGACGATCTCGATGATTTCGACATTCTCATCCTCAGAATTGCAGAATCTGAAATTGGTTTTATGAGGCATAAGGGGTCGCCTGAAGCCTATTCGGGCGTTTGCGATTTTTCAGATCTGGGTGCTGAAAAGCTGAAGCAGATCGTAGAGGCAATCTTGCCGAAGGCAGACGCGGGTTTTGTCGAGTTTGATCAACCCTGGTAGCGCCTAAGGCGTGGAGAGCGTCGGCTCATCCTCGATTTCAATCAGGCGCACAGCCTGCATGGCGAGCGCGGCCTGCAGGGCTCCAACCTCGAACCAGATCTGGCTGGCCACATCGCCGGCCCGGTTGCGCAGCTCAATCGCGACGCCTTCGCGCGGGGTGAGTTGAGCCAGGGCGGCAAGGCTCTCGGGCGCGAACACAAATCCGCGCGCTTCAAAGCCCGATGCGGGGGCCAGGGTGGCCGCAGCCTCCGCGCTTAAGCGGTCGGTGGCAAGAAAGCGCTGGGTCATGCCCGTTGACGGTCCCCAGGCACTGGCCCCGTCCCGCCCTGGGGGATCAAGCAGGCCGCCCGCTGTAAAGTCGACCGGATAGGGTTGGCGGTCCTGATCGCGCGCCACAATGACCGCGCTGGCAAATGGCGTTTCGCTGTTAAAGGCCAGGACGAGTTGAAGATCCTCACCCAATTCCGCAACGCCAAAAATCGCGTCACCGGCCGCGGTGCGCTGTGACACACGCCAGCGCGGCTGGGTGTTGGTGCGGGCTGGCCGGCGATCCACGATCCAGGTTCGCGCGCGGCCCTGAAAGCTCAGCTCGGTATAGGTCGCCAGGCCTTCAATGCGGGCGCGATGATCGCGCGCCAGATTGGCCAAACGCGCATCATTGCAGCGCGGGACGATGGTTTGCCGGGCGAGGGCCGCTTCCAGTGCCTCAGGGTCAGACCCGGCCAGAACCGCATCGTCGAGCCCCCGGGCAATCGCCGCGTCCAACAGCGCACGCTCCGCATCGTCAAAGACGGCGCAGGCCTCGTCGCCGGCCTTGAGCACAGACAGGCTGACCAGGTCAGGCGCATCCGCCGGGGCTTGAAGAGCCAGAGCAAGGGCTGCGAGTGTGAGGGTCATAACCCCCGCAGCTTAGGAATCCCGTCTTGACGACCGGTTTACGCCGGCACCCAAGAGCAGCAAAAGCACGGCGATGGAGAAGGCCCCAAGCGCGAAATACTCGTCATTATGGCGGATGACCTGAGACGCCCACTCCAGCGAGAAGCGCGGTGCGGCGCTGGGGCCAAAGGCGGTCACAGCCGACGCATCCCAAATCACCGCTCTGCCTTCCAGATTCCGCCACAGGTCAGAGCGTGCCAGGCGCTTGGCGGCGCGGGCGAAATCTGCGCCATCCGGCGCGGTGAACAGCGCGACCTGGCGGCCGTCCATGTCTTCATAGAGCGCGGCAACCCCGGTGATCCGAGCACTGCGCTGGGTATTATCAGAGGCAAAGGCGGTCGACCCGAATTGCGGGCGCGGAACACGATTGGCGGCGGCCGTTGTGGCGGCGCGAACTTCGGCCGGCGCAGCAGCCATCAGGCGCGCGTCAATCCCGCTCTGAGGGCCAAGCACGATGAGGTCATGATTGGCCGGAACCTCACTCAAATTCTCTCCATACCAGGCATAAAGCCAAGCCGAACCCGACGCGAGCGAAGCACGGGCAATGACAGACAGCGCGGCCGCCCGGTCATCTTCATCGGCTGTGGCCGCGATGACGACCGCGGCACGACCGCCCTGCTCAGACCCGAAGGGCGCTCCGAGCGCGGCAAAGTCTTCAAGATCGCCGCGTGCGCTGTCTCCGGAGGGGGTGTTGAACAGGCGCGGGGCCTGCATGGCGCTGGCCATATCAAAGCGACGGTCATGGCCCTCCATGGAGCGGGCGGCAAACAGCCGCGCTGCCGCGATCAGGGTCCCTGGCTGGCCGGCGGCGAGCCGAATTTCCGACACGCCCGTGACATCGATCGCCGGGGCCCCAGCCCCCTCACGGGCTTCAGCATAGACCACCAATTCCGCCACGGAGGGGTCCTGCACCAGGATTGGCGCTTCGCCCATGCGCAAGGCCAGGCCCTGGGCCACCAGGGCAGCCACCGCCAGGGCGTCTTCGCCCGCGGCCTCAGCATTGATATGGACCCGGCGCGGAGCCGCGAAGTCCGCTTTCAGGGCCGCTTCGATATCACCCAGGGCCGCATAGCCATCAACCGGGGCCGCCGCGACGCGCAGACGCGAGCGGGTCGGGTCAATCGTCCATCCCGCGGCCACATCGCCGGTCAGGCGCAACACCAACTCATTCGCACCGGACCGCAAATCGTCTGAATACAGCGAAAAGCGGGCCTCAAAGCTCTCGGCACGCGGTTGAAGCACCACGGCGCGCGCGCGATTGACGAAGGCCTCGATACGCCCGTTGGACTGGGCGCTCACTGGCTGCGCATTCAGCACAAGCTCGATCGCTTCAGGCCGCGCATCGGCCGCAATGGTGAAAGGAATTCGGACTTCCCGGACCGTGTCGTCCAGTCTGAGCTGGCTTTCAACACCCTCCAAAGAGGCGATCAACACCTCTTCAGACCGGGCGGGCCGATGATCGGCCAGAGCCTGACCCATAATGAAAATGACGCATAGCGCCGCGGATACGAGACCCATTAGGCCTTGTTGTATCGACATGAAACGCTCCCCTCGCTTAAGACTTTATTAAGCAATGGGCGGGCCATCAAGCGGCATGAGTGATTTAAAGGTCCGATTCTGGGTGGATGCCCTAAGGTGGCGCGCCGAAAGCGCGGGGGCGTCTGTTTATGTGGCGCGCAAGGGCGATCCAGACGCAGGCGTCGTGCTGGTAAAAGTCCTGATGGCCCAGCGCCTTGCCCAGCTCTACGTGCCGGTCAGAGACATGGAGGGCGAGCGCCTCTGGTCTCTGCCCTTAGGCGCTGCGCCCTCCGAAGAAAATTTCGTGACGGCCTATCTGGACCGGCGCATCGACCAGGATCCGGACATCTGGGTGATTGAAATCGACGATCCACAAGGCCGCCATTTCCTCACCGAGCCGGTCGAGCGCCCGTGATGTGAGCGCATGTGGGGCGCTCTGTGATCCCCACCCCACCCTGACCCTCCCCATCGAGGGGAGGGAGAATGTTGAGCCTCATGTTTCACTCAAACCGCTTTCCCTCCCCCTCTTTCCCGACGAAAGTCGGGATCCAGAGATCATAGAGCGACGCGTTCAACCGCTCTGGGCCCCGACCTGCGTCGGGGAAGAGAAGTTTGTTTATAGACACCTCACCTTCATCATCCCCGCGCAGGCGGAGACCCAGGGGGGGACAGGGCTGCAACGCGGGTGCTCGATGATCCCCACCCCACCCGTCAGCTGACGCTGACACCCTCCCCATCGAGGGGAGGGAGGGAGTTTTAGCGTGTCCAGGAATTGCGCCCGTCCCTCCCCTTGGTGGGGAGGGTGAGCGAAGCGTTAGCTTCGGTCGGGTGGGGGGCGCGCGCAAACCTCTGCAGCATCGTCACTTCTCTTTCTCTTTCCCGGCTCCGGTCGGGACCCAGGGGTCATCAAGCGACGCGTTCAACCGCTCTGGGCCCCGACCTGCGTCGGGGAAGAGAAGTGTGTTTATAGACACCTCACCTTCGTCATTCCCGCGCAGGCGGGGACCCAGGGAGGACAGGGTTGCAGCGCCGGCGCTCTGTGATCCCCACCCCACCCGTCCATTTCATGGACACCCTCCCCCTCAAGGGGAGGGATGGACGTTCGACCGAGTGTAAGGATTGCACCCGTCCCTCCCCGTTGTGGGGGTTGATCAGTGAACCTGATCGACGGGCCGCGCTTCTGCGCGGGTCGGGTGGGGGGCGCAAACCTCCGCAGCATCGTCACATCTCTCTCTTTCCCGACGAAAGTCTGGATCCAGAGATCATAAAGCGACGCGTTCAACGGATCTGGGCCCCTACCTGCGTCGGGGAAGAGCGTGTTTTATAAACACCTAACCTTCGTCATTCCCGCGCAAGCGGGAACCCAGAGCCTTGAAACGCCGCGCTCTGTCCTCTCTGGGTCCCCGCTTGCGCGGGAATGACGAGGAAAAATTGCTACAACGCGGGCGCTTGATGATCCCCACCCAACCCGTCAGCTGACGCTGACACCCTCCCCATCAAGGGGAGGGAGAATGATGGGCCTCATGTTTCACTCATAGCGCTTTCCTTCCCTCCCCCTTTGTGGGGAGGGTGGGCCGCGCTTCTGCGCGGGTCGGGTGGGGGGCGCGCAAACCTCCGCAGCATCGTCACACCCCTCTTTCCCGACGAAAGTCGGGATCCAGAGATCATAAAGCGACGCGTTCAACGGCCCTGGGCCCCGACCTGCGTCGGGGAAGAGAAAGAGTGGGGGCATTAGCTAAACTTGCCATACCTCCTCTCTTTCCCAGCGAAAGCTGGGATCCAAAACTCTTCAAGCACAGCGTTTCAGGGTCATGGGCCCCAGCTTTCGCTGGGGAAGAGTGTGTATTCCGGCGACTACACCCCCCCTTATGGTCGCTACTTTCTTAATGGCGCGATTGCGAAAGTTTAACGGCTGGCCTGCTAGGGTCGCGTCTGTTGGTTGCACTTATCTAAGGGTGAGCGGGCAGGCCATGTTGTTCCTGTTCAATGATGTTGTGTTCGATCTGGGCGATCCGCGCGAGTTTGCGTTGGAGGCGGGCCTGGAAAATGGCTTCAGCGAGGTCAAGCTGCTGAATATGCGCATTGGCCAGGTGATCAAGCTGGTGCGCGAAGCCATGTTTGAAGAGCATTATCTGCCGCGCACCAATACAGAAATCGCCAAATTCCTCTCTGCGCTGATCGCCTGGAAGACCGACGAAGCCAATGCCTTGCTGGCGGTGAGCCCCAAGACCGCCTTCGACGCCAGCGGCGTTCAAGTCCGCCTGGCCTCGGTGTCGCTTGTGGCCATGACGCAGCTGGCCGATCTTCAGCAGGCCGGACGCCTGTCCAGCCATGTGGCCAATCTGTCAGTATGGCGCCACGCGCCCCAGCGCATGCAGGCTTAAGCGCCGCGCCCGCTTGCTCTTATCGGCGGCCTCGGCTACCCCGGCCTCCATAATTTTGATTGAGCAAGAGCGGGCCTGCCATGAGCAACGCTGACGCTGCGCCCTGGGCGCGCCGGCGCACCTACGCCATCATTTCCCACCCGGATGCGGGTAAAACCACGCTGACGGAGAATATCCTGTTCACCGCCGGGGCGATCCGCCTGGCCGGTCAGGTCCGTGCGCGCGGTGAAAACCGGCGCACTAAGTCGGACTGGATGAAGATTGAGCGCGAGCGCGGGATTTCGGTGTCGGCCTCGGTGATGACCTATGAGCATGCCGGCCTGACCTTCAACCTGCTCGATACGCCCGGTCACGAGGACTTCTCCGAAGACACTTATCGCACGCTCACGGCGGCCGATAGCGCAATCATGGTGCTGGATGCCGCCAAGGGTGTGGAGCCGCGCACGCTGAAGCTGGTGGAGGTTTGCCGCCTGCGCGACATTCCGATCCTGACCTTCATCAACAAGCTGGACCGGGAAGCGCTCGACCTCTCTGAGCTGTTTGACGACATTCAGGACAAGCTTGCGCTGGACGTGGCCCCCATGCAGTGGCCGGTCGGCTCGGGCAATCGGTTCAAGGGCGTGGCGGATTTAAAGTCCAATGACTTCATTGCCTATCGACGTCCGGAGGGCGATGAGTTTCGCGAAAGCGAACGCTTTGCCCTGGATGGCAATTCCATCACCTCAGAGCTGTCCGATGAGGAATTGATGGAGGCGCAGGAGGGCGCTGAGATCGCCCGCGAGCTGATGCCCCGCTTCAACCCGCAAAGCTATCGCGAAGGCCATATGACACCGGTCTATTTCGGGTCGGCGCTGAGAAAATTCGGTGTTCGAGAGCTGATCGATGCGCTGGCTGAACACGCGCCGGGCCCTCACGCTCAAATCGCGGCGGCCGGGCCCCGGTCTGAGCTGGCCCCCGGAGACAAGGAAGTGGGCGGCTTCGTGTTTAAGATTCAGGCCAATATGGACCCCAATCACCGCGACCGTGTGGCCTTTGTGCGGTTGAGTTCTGGGGAGTTTAAGCGCGGCATGAAGCTGAAGACCGATAAGGGCAAGGCCCTGACGGTGTCTGCGCCGGTGATGTTTTTCGCCGATGATCGCGAGATTGCCGATAACGCTTATGCCGGCGATGTCATCGGCGTGCCGAACCATGGCGTGCTGCGCGTCGGCGATACGCTGTCCGAAAGCGGCAAGTGGAAAGTTGCCGGAATCCCGAATTTCGCGCCTGAAATGCTGCGCCGGGCCCGTCTGAAGGATCCGCTGAAAGCCAAACACCTGAAAAAGGCGCTGGAATCACTGGCCGAAGAAGGCGTCACACAGCTTTTCCGCCTGCAGGTGGGCGGTGATTTTGTCATCGGGGCGGTCGGGGCGCTGCAGATCGATGTGATGAGCCAGCGGGTGGCCGACGAATACGGCATCGAGGTGGAGTTTGAACCCAGCCCGTTTGATACTGCGCGATGGATATCCGGGCCTGAGGACAAGCTAACGGACTTCGCAGACCGGCATAAAACCGCCATGGCCGAAGATATTGACGGGGACCTCGTTTTCCTCGCCAAATCAGCCTGGGAAGTGTCGTATTCTGAGGAGAAATACCCCGATCTGACCTTCTCGCGCACCAAGGAACGGGCGTAAGGCATGGATCAGCTCAGCACCCAATTCGACGATTTGTGGGCTATTGTGGTTGAGGTCTGGCAGACCAGCTTCCTAGGATATTCGGTGGGCGATGGGCTCGCGGCCACCGGCGTCATCGTCCTGGCCATCGTGTTTCGGGGACTTCTGGCGCACCTGGTCCTGCGCCGGGTCATCAAGGCCGCAGAATCCACCGAAACCGGTCTGGATGACGCGCTGGTCAAAGCCCTCTACGGGCCGGTCAAACTTCTGCCGGTCATTCTGGGGGTCTATGTCGCGACCCTGATCCTCGACCTTCAGGCCGACGGGGCTCAGTTCAGCGGTCGCCAGCTGGTCCAATCGCTGATCGTGGTGGGGCTGTTCTGGGCGCTGCACAATGCGGTCGAGCCCGTTGCGCGCCTGTCCGCGCCGCTGCGCCAGGCGCTCAATCCGGTGATGATTGACTGGCTCGCCAAGGCGCTGCGTATTCTCTTCATCATTATCGGTGCGGCGACCATCATGCATATCTGGGGCATCCCGGTGGCCCCGGTGATTGGTGGTCTGGGTCTGCTGGGCGTGGCGGTGGGCCTGGGCGCTCAGGACCTGTTCCGCAATCTGATTGCCGGCATCCTGATCCTCACCGAAAAGCGCTTTGTGCCCGGCGAGTGGGTCAAGGTGGATGGCATCGTCGAAGGCACGGTGGAACAGATCAATTTCCGCTCCACCCTGGTGCGCCGCTTTGATAAAGGGCCGGTCTTCGTGCCAAACTCGAAGCTGGCTGACAATGCGGTGACCAATTTCTCGCGCATGACCCATCGCCGCATCCGCTGGATGATCGGGGTGGAGTATTCCGCCACCACCGAGCAGCTGAAATATATACGCGACCATGTGTTGGAGTATGTGCTGAACCATCCCGAATACGCCAAGCCGCCGGAGGTTTCGACCTTCATGCGGGTGGATTCGTTTAACACCAGCTCGATCGATTTCTTCCTGTACTGCTTTACCCGCACCACCAATTGGGGCGAATGGCTGCGCATCAAGGAAGAGCTGGCCTTTGAGATCAAACGCATCGTCAAAGAGGCCGGCACCGACTTCGCCTACCCCACCACCACGGTGCACATCGCCGACGGGGTGGAGCGCTTCATACCGCCAGAGGTCAGCCAGCACGCCGATAATCCAGCCACCGATGCCCGCCAGGACCGCTCCATTGCCCGCGGGGAGAGCGGGGAAGGGGAGTAGGGGCGCTTGTTTCTATAGGGGAGGAGGTCACCCTTTTTATCGTCATCCCCGCGCAGGCGGGGACCCAGGAGATGACAGGGCTCGGCGTCTCGTGGCTCTGGGTTCCCGCCTGCGCGGGAATGACGAGGGTGTTGGACGTCTCAGGTTGGGGGGGCAGCCTACCCGCCCGCCACCAGGCTGAGCCATTGCGCGGACAGGGCCGGGGTGTCTGAGCCTTCAATCTCCACCGTGCAATCCTGCCGAAGCTGAATTTGCCCAGGCTTGCGCGCGATCACATCGGCCAGCGTGAAAGACCCGCGAATGCGCGAACCCACCCGGACCGGGTTGAGAAAACGGACTTTTTCAAAGCCGTAATTGATCCCGATCGTGCCGTCCGGGAAGGGCGGCAAGCATTGGGCGGCGAGGTGGCTGAGCATGGACAGGGTCAAAAACCCGTGCGCGATGGGGCCACCAAAAGGGGTCTCCTGGGCGGCGCGCTCGGGATCCACATGGATGAATTGATGGTCCAGCGTGACGTCGGCGAAGGCATTGACCCGCGCCTGATCGATCTCAATCCAGTCCGACGCATGGGTCTCCCCGATGCGGGCGGA
>JANQMI010000184.1 GCA_028280165.1 Oceanicaulis sp.
ATCGAACTATGCGTCGAGGTCACAGCCGGGCGCGTACCGGTGATTGCCGGGACCGGGGCGAACTCCACCGCGGCTTCGATTGAGGCGCAGGATCACGCCAAGGCTGTTGGCGCGGATGCCGGGCTGGTGGTCGCACCCTATTATAACAAGCCCTCTCAGGCGGGGCTCGCCGCGCATTTTAAAGCGATTGCCGATGCGGTCGCCTTGCCGATCTTTGTCTACAATATTCCTGGCCGGTCCATCGTCGATATCTCCGTGGCAACCATGGCAGAGATCGCGCGTCATCCCAACGTCATCGGGGTCAAGGACGCCACCGGCGATGTTCAGCGCGTCACTCAATATCGCTTGGCGATTGGCGAGGACTTTGTCCAGCTGTCTGGCGAAGACGCCAGCGCGCTTGGGTATAACGCCCATGGGGGCCATGGTGCGATCTCGGTGACCTCCAATGTGGCCCCTGAGCTGTGTGCACAATTCCAGACCGCTTGCCTGGACGGTCGCTGGGATGACGCGAAGGCTCTGAATGACAAGCTTCAGCCGCTTCATGAGGCGATGTTTGCCTGCCCCAACCCGGCACCGGCTAAATATGCGCTGTCGCTGATGGGGATGTGTGAGCCTGATGTCCGTCTGCCGCTGGTGGACTGTCCGGAGGCTGTGAAGGCTCAGATCCACACCGCTTTGCAGGAGCTTGGCCTGTTATGAGTAAAGCAAAGGGTGACGCCAAGAGCGCGGTCGCCGTCAATCGCCGCGCGCGCTTTGACTACGAAATCACAGACACGTTTGAAGCGGGCCTGATGCTGGTGGGGACCGAGGTGAAGTCCCTGCGCGACGGTAAGGCCAATATCGCCGAAAGCTATGTCAGCCCCGAAAAGGGTGAGGTCTGGCTGATCAATGCCGATATTCCGCCTTTCAGCCACGGCAACCGGAATAATCACGAGCCGCGCCGCCCCCGGAAGCTGCTGCTTCACAAGAAGGAAATGGCCAAGCTCGCCGGGGCCGTTCAGCGCGAAGGCATGACCATTATTCCGCTGCGCCTCTTCTTCAACGACCGCGGGCTCGCCAAGCTCCAGATCGGCCTGGCCAAAGGTAAGAAGACCGTCGACAAGCGCGAAACCAAAAAAGAACGCGACTGGAACCGCGCCAAAGCACGCATCATGAAGAATTATGGGTGAGATGACTTTCGCATGAGCTATGCTACGCAGTAGTTTCCCAGGCATAGAGATGATCGGGCATGTGCAATCTAAGGCGCACCTTGTTATCCATACGGAAGAAAGCCCTTCCATTTTCAACGTGGGATCTATTGAAAGCGCTGCTCTGATTCATAGGCGTTATGTTGTAAATTGTCCGAATTTGTTCAAGTAGACCTCGAAAGCGTTTTAAAGATACATCTGTCCTTCCGGGGTGTTTCAAATTATCAGACGCATCGTTCGATTTGAATTTAGTCGCTGAAGCCGATATTACATTAGAAAGTGCGAGATTTAAAAATATTTCCCAGTTTGGATCGTGGGAAATTTTTGCCCTCCAGTCACAGATTGTGCTCACAAGCTCAAAAAAGAACTCAGAGTTAACATCTTGTCTGCTTGTTCTCTTATAGATTTCAAAACCCGTATAGCTTGGACTGTCCGACATTATAATTGTTGTTGCTAATTCTGAAGGCGCGTGACCAATTCTACGTCGCGTCAACATTCGGCTCATATTCTTATTTTTTAAATAGCATGCTGTAAGGTAATCTTGAAAGCGCCGGTGAAAGAACTCGAACCTCTCGTGAATACTTGATTCAATTAATCCGACATCGGATTGAATTTTGTATAGAAATTCCAATTTTTCTTCATCGCTTTTATACCACTGATCGTCGACTTTCATATCTCTGAAGTCTTTTACCGAAAATTGGTATCTTCCATCGAATGATATTGTATCAGAGATGCGCGAAAGGGCTTCAAAGATGCTATCTTTCTGCTCATCTATTTCCGCTACACGTTCATCTCTGCCTTGTTCGTCATTCCATTTGATTTGGTAAAAATCGGTAAGATTGTCATAAACTTCAATAAAATCATGCGGCACTCTCCCAGACCTTGAATAACTAGCAGCAATTTGAACAAGGTTTAATGGTCGTTTTAGTGAAATTTGTAGTGCGGAATCGTCAATATAATTGTACAGAACCTCTGGTTTGTCGCGAACAAATTTTGAAATGAGTGCAATCGCTTGATCTTTGCTTAACGGAGAAATTTCAACTTCATTAATTGAGCTTTCTTTGGGTATCTTAACGCCATCACGAGACGAAAGAAAAACCTTAATATTTGGGTCATTGAATAGTTCCTTTATCTCTCTATCAATAAAATTCCGGTTCGGGTGAGTTCTAATTTCGTCATACCCATCAATTATTATCTCATTATAGAATGCGCCTAGAGCTTCAAAGAAAATTTTCCTTATTATTGTTTGCTCGGAATTTAAAAATTCAGAATTAACGTAGCCATCCAATTTCGGATGGTCGCTGCCAAAGTTAGGGCGAAGGACGTCAATGCCAAGTTTTTCAAGGACGTGGATAAATATAGGTGAAGATGATGGTTTATTTTCCAAATCCCGCATGCGAATGACAAGTATGGGCTTTTTAGTTTCTTGAGTTAATTTGCTGACGTACCTTTGTAATAAAGTTGTTTTTCCGATACCAGCATCGCCATATATAACGATACTTGTTTTTGAATTTGCCAGATAGTTAATTGCATCTGTAGTTTTGCTTTTTTCGTCTTCCGTGATCATGTTAAATTTTGGAGTATAATAAAAGTCTATATCAGTATATTGATCTCCAATGGAAACAGGGTTGTCCATGAAAGACATATAGATGAACTGAGACCAGCGTTTAGACCATTTTTCGTATCGAATGACCCCGCTTTCAAATGTATATTGGTCAAAAGTCACGCGGAATTTCTCAACGAACTTCTTAGATTCGTATATTAATCGATCTTTTTGAACCTGATTCCTTAATGCGTTGTTCTTATCAGAAAACTTAATTTTTAGGTGTTTAATACCTGCGTCAACTGCATTTGCAATTGCTTTTTCTGCGATTGTAGAGGCTGTCTGAGTGCAGGCTTTTTGAATGGCCATTATCAGGGCAGTTGAAATTGGCTCCACGATTGCTTCAATCCTAGTCTTTTGCGATTTTTTGTGCCGCCGTAAACACATCGTGAAACATCGCCTCAGTCAACCTGCCCGTGTTCGTATTATATCTTGAACAGTGATAGCTGTTGATCAGGGTGAGGGGGCCTTGGGGGGCTTCGAGGGTGTGTTCTGCGCCGTGGGCGAACTCGAAGGCCGATTGTTTATAGCCCAGAGCCTTGAGCGTGTTCTCATGGGCGACGCGGCCAAGCGCGATCAGCACCTTGAGTTTCGGCAGGGCTTCAATTCGGGCCGTCAGGAACGGCCGGCAGTTATTCATCTCCGCGCCAATGGGCTTGTTCTGCGGGGGCACGCAGCGCACCGCATTGGTGATCATGGCATTGACGAGTTTCAGGTCATCCGTCCCGTCGGGATGGAAGGTGCCGGTCGAAAAGCCGTATTTCGCCAGCGTCGGGTAGAGCAGGTCGCCGGCCCAATCGCCGGTGAACGGCCGGCCCGTGCGGTTTGCCCCGCCGCGGCCCGGGGCCAGCCCGACGATGAGGAGTTGAGCCTCCTCATCGCCAAAACTTGGGGCCGCGCCATTAAACCAGGTGGGTTCGGCGGCCTGGTTCTCGCGTCTATACTCGACGAGGCGAGGGCAGAGCTCGCAGTTTGCGGGCGGCTCTGCCGCCACGCGCCCTGAATGTCCCGACATTATTCTTCTTCGTCGTCGTCATAGTCATCGTCGCGGGCCCGACGTTCCCGGCCCACCAGCTTGCCAAGCTCAGACAGCTCCACAAAGGAGTCCGCCTGGCGACGCAGATCGTCCGAAGCCATGGGGGGATTGGATTTCAGGGTGGAGACGACCGAGACGCGCACGCCTTTGCGTTGGACCGCTTCAACCACTTTGCGGAAATCACCATCGCCCGAGAAGAGCAGGATGTGATCGAGGAAATCGGCTGCTTCGACAATGTCGACGGCGATTTCGACATCCATATCGCCCTTGATGCGGCGGCGGCCGCTGTCATCGGAATACTCTTTGGCGGCCTTGGTGATGACCCGGAAGCCATTATAGTCCAGCCAATCAATGAGGGGGCGGATGGGTGTATATTCCTCACTTTCGATGAGGGCGGTGTAGTAATTGGCACGAATGAGGCGACCGCGCTTGCGGAATTCCTCGAGTAAACGACGATAATCAATATCGAAATCAAGGGCTTTAGCGGCGGAATAGAGATTCGCGCCATCAATAAATAAGCCAATCCGTTCGTTTGGATAGAAGGTCATTTTATGCCTTTCGGGTCTTTAAAGGGTTCAAATCACGCTCATCAAGGCATTTTCGTCGCCCTGGGAGCCAACAAATCATATGGGGCGTCGGAGCCGCTTGAAAACCTTCAGACCGCAATTATCCGACTCCAGCGTGCAGGAATATCATTAGTCCATGCGTCCAGGCCTTGGCGGACGCCCGCTTGGCCCGATCCGAGCGATCCGCCCTTCATCAATGCCTGTATCGAAATCTCAACGCAGCTTGGCCCTGAGGCTCTGATGGCCGAGCTCCACAAGGTTGAGTTGGCCCATGGCCGCGAGCGGTCGGTTCGCAATGCACCACGCACCCTCGATTTGGACCTGATTGACTACCAAGGTGCGGTAATTGAGCCCGCCCGTGAGGGGGATTTGCACCTGCCTCACCCCAGGGCCACGCACCGCGCTTTTGTGCTGTTGCCGTTGCAGGACATTGCGCCGAACTGGATCGATCCGGTGACGGGGGAGGGGCTCAATCCCCTCATCAGCCAGCTGCCCGCCGCCGACCGCGATGCCTGTCAGCCTGCAGATGGTGTGTTGTGCGCTGCCGCAAGCGGCTTGAAGCGGGGGGCTGGCTGAGGTATTTCAAACGGCTTACTTGTCCGTCCGCCATTAGGAGCGACCCCGCATGGCCCGCGTTACCGTCGAAGATTGCATTGAAAAGATCGACAACCGCTTTCAGCTGGTACTGATGGCCGCCCACCGTGCGCGGAATATTGCCGCTGGGTCTGAGCTGACGCTGGACCGCGACAATGACAAGAATCCAGTGGTGGCGCTGCGCGAGATCGCAGAAGACAATCTGGATATGGACGTCCTGACCGAAAGCCTCGTGTCCGGTCTCCAGCGCGTCATTCCCGCAGACGAGGACGAGGTTGAGGAGCGTGGCGCTCCGGCTGAGCCGCAGGCTGCGCTGCCGGCTCCGGAGATGGATGAAGCGGCCATGCTCAAAGCGCTTCAGTCCGACCGTGACGGTCCGGCCGACGGTCGCATCTAGACCGTGAGTGCGCTGGCGTCCCCGTCCGCGCCCGCATCTCCCGCCGACGCGATACCGAGCGCCGACGACCTTGTTGCGCGGGTAAAATCCTATCATCCCAAGGCCGACGAAGCGAAGCTGCGGCGCGCCTATGATTTCACGCGCGATGCGCATGAAGGCCAGACCCGCCAGTCCGGAGCCCCTTATTACAGCCACACGGTCGAAGTGGCTCTGCTTTTGGCCGATCTACGCCTGGATGTGGCGACGATCTGTACCGGGCTTTTGCACGACACGGTGGAAGACACCGAGGCGACGCTCAATGATCTGGAGCGTGAGTTCGGCCCTGATGTGGCCCAGCTCGTGGATGGCGTGACCAAGCTTGGTCAGATGAATTTGCGCTCTAAGCGCACCAAACAGGCCGAAAATCTCCAAAAGCTTGTCGTTGCGATCACCAAGGATGTTCGAGTCCTGCTGGTGAAGCTGTGTGACCGGCTGCACAATATGCGCACGCTGCACTTCGTGGCCAAGCAGGAAAAGCGCGAACGGATTGCTCGCGAAACGCTGGAAATCTACGCGCCTCTGGCCCGCCGGATTGGGGTGAACCGGGTGTGTGTGGAGTTGGAAGACCTGGCGTTTTTCAACCTCAACCCGGCCGCGCATCAATCCATCACCAAACGGCTCACTGAGTTACGGACGCTGCGCAGTAAGGAAGTGGCCGAGGTTTCAGCCAGCCTGTCCGAAGAATTGCTGGCGGCCGGCCTGGACGCCCGGGTTTTTGGACGTGAGAAACGACCCTATTCGATTTGGCGCAAGCTGGAGAAGAAAGGCGTTGGGTTTGAGGATATCGCCGATATCTACGCCTTCCGGGTTTTGGTGGAAGATCCCACCGATTGCTACCGCGCGCTCGGTGTCATTCACCAGCGATGGCGCTGCGTGCCCGAGCGTTTCCGCGACTATATCTCCGTGCCCAAGCCCAATAATTATCGGTCGCTGCACACGACCATTATTGGACCGAGCAATCTGCGTGTAGAGCTTCAGATCCGCACCGAAGATATGGAGCGCATCGCCGAAGACGGCGTGGCGGCTCACTGGCGTTATAAGGCGGGCAGCTATGCCTTTGACCCTGGCGCCGCAGCCGCTGCGGGCGGTGACCCGGTTGAACGCCTTCGCCCGCTTATGGAAATTCTCAATCAGGGCGGTGATCCCGATGAGTTCCTGGAACACGCCAAGTTGGAGATGTTTGCCAACGAGGTTTACGCCTTCACGCCCAAAGGCGACCTCATTGCGCTTCCTGGCGGGGCAACGCCGCTAGACTTTGCCTTTGCGGTCCACACCGAGCTCGGCCACACCGCCATTGGGGCGAAGATTAATGGCCGTGAACGTCCCCTTCGCACACCGCTGGCCAATGGCGATGTGGTCCAGATTGTCAAAGGCGGCGAACGTCAGCCCCCGGCAGGGTGGGAGGATCTGGTCATCACCGGGCGCGCGCGCGCGGCGATCCGCAAGCTGATCCGCTCCTCTGAGACCGATGAATTTGTCCGCATTGGTAAAGTCATCGCTGAGCATGCCTTCCTGCGGGAAGGCAAGGTGTTCCGCGAGACCATTTTGGAAGATGCCCTGAAGCGGTTGGATGTGGACTCGCCAGAAGAGCTGTATCTCGCGCTCGGCCGCGGACAAGTCACCTCTGGTGAGCTTGTCGAGGCGGTATTCCCAGGCATGAAGGAAATGCGCGGCCAACGCCCGCAGGATCGTGACCGGATCGATGATGACCATGGTCAGCTTTATGTTCATGGCCGAGGCCTGACGCCCGGCGTGAGCCTTCATTTCGGCAGCTGCTGCTCGCCCATCCCCGGCGATCGCATCGTTGGCGTGGTTGAATCCGGCAAGGGTGTCATCGTGCACGCGATTGATTGTGAAGTCCTGGCCGCCCATGAGGATGACGCCACGGACAGCTGGATTGACTTGAAATGGACCCCCGAAACGCAGAACACAGTGTCTGTGGGACGGGTCACCGCCACGGTGCGCAATGAGCCCGGCGTGCTGGCTGAGATGGCCGGCATTGTGGGCGAGGCGGGGGGCAATATCTCTGACGTGAAGACGCTTGAGCGCACCCACGACTTTTTCACCATGTCGTTTGATGTTGAGGTTTTCGACGCCCGCCACATGTCCAACATCGTAGCGGCGCTAAAGACCAGTGACCGTGTGGTGAGCGTTGAGCGCACCCGCGAGGTTGGCGAAGAGCTCGGCTGACTGAGCTAGATTTGAGGGACACTTTCATGACCGTTGATGAGGTCCTGGCCGAATTCAAGGACGCAGGAGCCCTGTTGGAGGGCCATTTCATTCTGTCCTCTGGATTGAGAAGCCCGGTATTCCTGCAAAAGGCGCTCGTATTTCGCGATGGGCAGCGCACCGAGCGGCTCTGCAAAGCGCTGGCCGATAAGATCAAGGCCAGCGGGGCCGGGCCGTTCACCGCCATCGTGTCGCCAGCCATGGGCGGCATAATTCCTGGCTATGAGACGGCAAAGCAATTGAACCTGCCCTTCCTCTTTGTGGAGCGAGAGAATGGCGAGTTCGCCTTGCGGCGCGGATTTGAGCTGACAGCCGCCGACCGTGTTCTGGTCATCGAAGACATTGTGACGACCGGCTTGTCCTCGCGCGAGTGTATCGCCTCGATCGAAGCCACCGGGGCCAAAGTGGTGGCGGAAGGATGTCTGGTGGATCGGTCTGGGGGCAAAGCCGAGGTTGGCGTGCCATTGACGGCGCTGGCGACGGTCGACTTCCCCGCCTATCCGGCCGATCAGCTCCCAGACGCCTTAGACCGAATTCCCGCGATCAAGCCGGGTAGCCGAGGATTGGCCTGATGAGTGATGCTTTGCGCCTTGGATTGAATATCGACCACGTTGCGACGATCCGAAACGCCCGCGGTGGCGCGCATCCAGATCCTGCGCGGGCCGCCGCCATGGCCTATGAAGCCGGCGCTGACGGCCTGACGATTCATTTGCGTGAAGACCGGCGTCATATCCGTGATCGCGATCTGGAAGCCATTCGTCTGGCCTCGCCGCTGCCCATCAACCTGGAAATGGCCGCGACCGAAGAAATGTGCGCCATCGCCACTGCGTTTAAGCCCCATGCGGCCTGCATCGTGCCTGAGAAGCGCGAAGAGCGCACGACTGAGGGCGGGCTGGATGTCGCCGGCCAGCACAATTCGATTGCGCCGATTGTCCGCGAATTGGCTGAAGCCGGCTCGCGGGTCTCGCTTTTCATCGAACCCGACCCTGTCCAGATTGCCGTGTCTGAGGTTTTGGGAGCCCCGGTTGTTGAACTGCATACCGGCAAATATGCCGAGCTTTGGCTGGAAGGCGGCGAAGCTGCCGCAGCGGACGAGCTGGAGCGCCTGCGCGTTGCGGCCAAAGAAGCCCGCAAGCGAGGCCTGGAGCCCCATGCCGGCCATGGTCTGACGTTTGACAATGTGAAGCCGGTGGCTGCGATCGCGGAGCTTGCAGAGCTTAATATTGGGCATTTCTTGATCGGCGAGGCGATCTTCACCGGGCTCCCCGCTGCGGTCCAGCGCATGCGCAGCCTGATGGATGCCGCGCGCAAGGAGTTGGCCGCGTGATTATCGGGATCGGGTCCGACATTATCGATATCCGACGCATTGAGCGGTCCGTTGAACGCTTTGGAGACCGATTTCTCAATCGGGTCTTCACCGATCTGGAGCGCGAGAAGGCCGAAAGCCGACGCCGCCGTATTGATACCTACGCCAAACGATTTGCCGCCAAAGAAGCCTGCGCAAAAGCCCTTGGCACTGGGATTTATCGGGGTGTGACGTGGCAGCAGATGGAAGTGGTGAACCTGAAGGGTGGAAAGCCAACCCTTCGCCTGACGGGCGCAGCCGCTGAACGCCTGGATGAGCTAACGCCGTCGACCTTGAATGCCCACATCCATATCACCCTGACCGATGATCACCCGTGGGCGCAGGCCTTTGTGGTCATTGAGGCGGTAGACCGGCATCTCATCTGAATGACAGAAACACGGTCAAAGAAGGTGCGACGTCGACATCTGGCTCGACGTCTGAGGCGCGCGCGTCAGGGTGAGAGTCTGGTCTGGACGGTCATTGGGGCATTGGTGTTGGCCGTGGCGGTCCGGTCATTTCTGTTTCAACCCTTTCACATCCCTACCGAGTCCATGCGTCCAACGCTGGAAAGCGGAGATTATGTTATTGCCTCGAAATGGCCCTATGGCTATTCGCGCTACTCGCTTCCCTTTGCGCCGGCGGCTCTGGAAGGACGTCTCTTCTCACGGCTGCCAGACCGGGGCGATATCGTTGTCTTTCGCGCGCCTCAAACCGGAGCCGATGCCTATATCAAGCGCGTGATGGCCCTACCGGGCGATAGCGTGGAGATTCGACAGGGCGTCGTGGTGGTCAATGGCGAACCCGTCCCGCGCGGCTTGGTGGGTGAAGAGCAACAAATCAATGACGATGTGCTTCGGCGGTATGGGGTCTACGAAGAACTTCTCGCCGGAGGGGCGGGCTACACCGTGTTGGACCGCGGACCGGGCGATCTGGACACCTATGGACCCCGTCAGGTCCCAGAAGGCCATGTCTTCGTCCTGGGTGATAATCGCGATGAGTCCCGCGATAGCCGTGTGCCACCGCCCATTGGGCCGGGCTTCGTCCCCGTGGAAAACCTCATCGGCCGCGCTGAGGTCGTACTGGCTTCAGCGACACCGCGCTTTGAAATCCTGAAGCCCTGGACCTGGTACCATTTGCGCCCGCAGCGCTTCTGGGTGTCCCTGGACCCCGACCCGTCGTAAAGAGGGGCCATGTCGGACCGCATCTCAGCCTTTGAAACCCAGATCGGGCGTACGTTTAAAGATCGCGCCCTGCTTGAGCGGGCCTTGACCCATGCCAGCCATGGGGATGGCCGCTCCCGCGCTCAATCCAACGAGCGGCTGGAATTCCTTGGCGATCGGGTCTTGGGGCTGATGGCGGCAAACTGGCTCCATCAATCCTTTGACAGCCTGGATGAAGGCGGATTGGCGCATCGCTTGAATGCGCTTGTGAACAAATCGGCCTGCGCGAGAGCTGCGCGTCGGTGTGAGCTGGGGAAGGCGTTACGGCTGTCACCGGCTGAAGATCGTCTTGGCGGTCGGGAGAAGGAATCCATTCTTGCCGATGCCTGTGAGGCGGTGATTGGTGCGCTTTATCTCGATGGCGGCATGACCGCATCTCAAGCCTTTTTCGATCGGGTTTGGGCGGATGAAATGGCGGGACTGACCAAGCGGCCGAAAGACCCCAAATCGGCCCTTCAGGAATGGGCGGCGGCGCGGGGGCTGGGCGTGCCGATTTATGAAACCAAGGGGCGCAAGGGCCCTGACCACCGCCCCGTGTTTGAGGTCACAGTTGCCATTAAGGGGGCAGGGGCCGCAACGGGTGAAGGTGGATCAAAACAGGCTGCCCAGCGTGCGGCCGCAGAAGCGCTGTTAGAACAGGAGGCCGGTGATGGCTGATCCCACACAGGCGGGTTTCGCCGCGATCATCGGCGCGCCAAACGCGGGCAAATCGACGCTCGTCAATGCGCTTGTCGGGCGCAAGGTGTCGATTGTGACGCCAAAAGTGCAAACCACCCGCTTTCAAGTGCGCGGTGTTATGCTGCGCGGTGCCACACAAATTGTCCTGGTCGATACGCCAGGTGTTTTCGCGCCGCGTCGCCGCCTGGACCGCGCGATGGTTGCCGCGGCGTGGGATGGGGCGACAGAGGCCGATATTATTGTCCACGTTGTGGATGCGGCCGCTCAACTGAGCGAGCAGACACGCACGCTCCAGGACGTGGAGCGGGTGATTGAGGGCTTACGGACCCACAACGTCAAAGCGGTGCTGGTGCTGAACAAGATCGATCTCATCAAGCGCGAAGACCTCCTGGCGCTGTCTCAAACGCTCCATGAAACCGGCGTGTATAGCGATGTATTTATGATATCGGCGAGCACGGGCGATCATATTGACGATCTGGCAGAGGCCCTGGCCAAGGCGATGCCTGAAAGCCCGTGGCTCTATCCTGAAGATCAGATTGCGGATCTGTCAGAGCGCCTGCTGGCCGCCGAGGTTACTCGGGAGAAGCTTTTCCTGCGGGTCCATGACGAGCTTCCCTATGGACTGACGGTGGAGACTGACAGCTGGAAAACCAATAAGGACGGATCTGTTCGCATCGAGCAGATCATTTATGTGGAACGCGAAGGCCATAAGCCGATCATTTTGGGCAAAGGCGGGCGCACGGTGAAATGGGTGGGCGAAGCCTCTCGCAAAGAGCTCGAATCCGAGCTTGATCGGCGCGTGCATCTGTTTCTGTTTGTGAAGGTCCGACCCAATTGGGGCGAGGACCGCGCGCGCTATTCGGCCATGGGCTTGGACTTCGACGCATAATGGAATGGAGCGGGCCTGGCCGGATTATCGCCGTACGGCCGCATGGTGAGACCAGCGCCGTTGTTGAGGCTCTGACACCGGATCATGGCCGCCATGCGGGCTTGGTGCGGGGCGGCCGCTCGCGCGCTTTGCGTCCGGTCCTGCAGCCCGGTAATCGTGTGATTTTAACCTGGCGGGCGCGCCTGGAAGATCATCTGGGCGCGTTTCAGGTCGAACCCGATGACTTGTCCGCCGGCCATCTGATGGAAGACCGTCTGGCGCTTTCCGGCCTGAATGCGGCGTGCGCCATGGCCAGCTTATGTCTGCCTGAACGCGAGCGTCATCCTGCGGTCTACGACGCGTTTGAAGTTCTGATCTCCGCACTTGATGACCCGGATCTCTGGCCTGCCATTTTCGTGCGCTGGGAAGCCGGGCTGCTGGCAGATCTGGGCTATGGCTTGGACCTCAGACGCTGCGCGGCCACGGGGGTCACAACCGAGCTGATCTATGTCAGTCCGAAATCGGGCCGGGCTGTCTGCGCCACGGCTGGAGAGCCCTACAAAGAGCGGATGTTGGCTTTGCCAGCCTTTCTGCGCGGCGAACCGGGTTTGGAGCCTGGCGATGTGGAGGCAGGGCTTCGGCTCACCGGCCATTTTATCGAACGCCGGGTGCTTTGGCCGGCGGACCGGCAGCTGCCAGAAGCTCGGGCGCGGATGATTGAGCGGCTGAATAGCGCAGAAGAATAGTATAAGAGTGTTCGAAGGACGTTGAGAGGCTCCGACCACTTGCACCGGTGCGCGGAGGGTTAGATGGCGATGATATCTGCGATCGTTTTTCTCGCTTTGGGGATTGGTACAGGTTTCGTCTTCATCATTCTCGCTCGAGAAATGATTGGGGATATTCGCGCTTCCCGTGACCCAAATGTGAAGTTGCGGGCGCAGATTTGGCGAGAGATTCATCACCTCGAGGGCAGGCTTTCGTCGCTCGCCGCTGAAATCTCGGATCGAAAGTGGAAATTGGTCCAGAGCGGTGTCAGCGAGTCGGAGGCAGAACGCGGCGTCGCGGCTCTCCGCAAAGAGCAACGCGAGTTGCAAGAAGCACTGACTAAGCAGAAACACTTGCTGGAAGAGCTTCCAGAGGGGCCTAGGGTGCTTCCTAACCTTCGGTCTTGGAATTGGATCAAGGTGGCCATAATCACCGTCGGTGCTGGAGTTTCGTCGCTTTTGTTCCTGTTTGCTTCGGGGGCGACTGTGTTTTTCCCCTGACCTCATCTGCTGGATCGAGGTGGCATGCTACGCTGATGCCTGTGGAAAGCCTGACAGTGCCAGCCCACTCTTTGGGCCTCGTGCGTCTATACTCACCGTTCAACGAATCACGAGGCGAGTATGGGCGAGCAATTTCCCGGCGACGGCGGGCGAATTTTCGAAGAGAGCTTTGAGAACGCGCTGTCGTCTCGTTATCTCGCCTATGCCCTGTCGACAATCACACAGCGGGCACTACCAGATGCGCGCGACGGTCTGAAGCCGGTTCATCGCCGCCTGCTTTACGCCATGCGCTTGCTGAAGCTGGATCCGGAGGCGGCCTTCAAAAAGTCTGCCCGCGTGGTCGGGGACGTGATCGGTCGCTTCCACCCGCATGGTGATCAGGCGGTCTATGAGGCTCTTGTGCGACTGGCCCAAGACTTTGCCTCCCGCTATCCGCTTGTCGAAGGTCAGGGCAATTTCGGCAATGTGGACGGTGATGGTGCCGCCGCCATGCGATACACCGAGGCCCGGCTGACCGAAGCCGCCCGGCTGATCCTGGCCGATTATGATAATGGCGCGGTGGATTTCCGGGAGACGTATGACGGCGAAGATTCTGAGCCTATCGTTCTGCCTGCCGCCTTCCCGAACTTGCTCGCCAACGGGTCTGCGGGGATTGCGGTGGGCATGGCCACCAATATTCCGCCCCATAATGCGGCTGAGTTGTGTGATGCGGCGCGCCACCTGATCAAAACGCCTGCGGCGCGCACAGAGACCCTGCTGAATTATGTGGAAGGGCCGGACTTTCCGACCGGTGGGGTTTGCGTCGAGCCGCGCGAGTCCATTCTGGAGGCCTATGAAACCGGGCGAGGGGGCTTCCGGCTGCGCGCCCGGTGGGAAAAGGAAGATCTGGGTCGCGGGCAGTGGCGGATCATCGTCACCGAGATTCCCTATCTCGTTCAAAAAGCCAAGCTGATCGAGCGCATTGCCTCCCTGATGGAGGCCAAAAAACTCCCCTTGCTGGGCGATGTGATGGATGAAAGCGCTGAGGATGTGCGCTTGGTCCTTGAGCCGAAGAGCCGGACGATTGACCCCGCGCTCTTGATGGAGTCGCTGTTCAAGGTCACCGATCTTGAGGTCCGATTTGCTCTGAATCTCAATGTTTTGGATCCAAGTGGGGCCCCCCGCGTTGTGGGCTTGAAGGACGCGCTTCAAATCTGGCTCGACCATCGCCGCGTGGTGGTGACCCGCCGGGCCCAAAAGCGCCTGGAGCAGGTCGAGGACCGCCTGGAAGTCTTAGCTGGATATCTGATTGCCTATCTGAATATCGATGAAGTGATCCGGATCATTCGCTTTGAAGATCATCCGAAGGCGACGTTGATCGAGACCTTCAAGCTGACCGAGCGTCAGGCCGAGGCCATCTTGAATATGCGCCTGCGGGCTTTGCGCAAGCTCGAAGAGATGGAGATTAAGGGCGAAGAAGAACGCCTTCAGGCCGAACGCGCTGACCTGACCTCGCTGATTGAGAATGAAGAGGTGCAATGGGCGAAGGTCGACGAGGAGATCGTCGCGGTCAAAAAGACCTTCGCCAAATCCACCGAATTGGGCGCCCGGCGCACGAGCTTCGCCGATGCACCAGCCGCTGATCTTGCGGACGCGGTGGAGGAAGCGCTGATCGCGCGCGAACCCATTACGGTGGTTCTGTCGAAAATGGGTTGGATCCGGGCCCTGAAAGGCCATGTCGATGATGTGACCGGCATCAAGCACAAGGACGGCGACGAGACCGCCTTCGCGGTCAAGGCGGAGACGACCGACAAGCTGATGCTGTTCGCGACCGATGGCCGGGTCTTCACGCTAGACGCAGCAAAGCTACCCGGTGGCCGCGGTTTCGGTGAGCCTGTGCGCCTGACGATTGATCTTGATGAGGCGGCCGATCCGATCGCGCTGATGAAATATGATGCGCAGCGCAAACTGCTGCTGGCCCAGACGTCCGGCCACGGCTTCATCGTTGCGGAAAAGGACCTGCCAGCGTCCAAGCGGGCCGGGCGCCAGGTACTCAATGTTCAAGCCGGAGAAAAGATGATCCAGGTCCTGCCAGCCAGTGGCGATAAAATCGCGGTGCTCGGCAAGAATAAGAAGCTGTTGATCTTCAACCTCGCTGAAATCCCCGAAATGTCCCGCGGCAAGGGTGTCCGCCTGATGGGCGGCAAAGGGGGCGAGGTGGCTGACATTGCGGTCTTCCATGCTGCAGATGGCCTGGTGCGCATCGACCCGGCGGGACGTCGCCATGAAATCGAGACCTGGAAACTCTATGAAGCCAAGCGCGCCCAGGCGGGCCGTATCGCTCCGAAGGGCTTCTCCAGTCTTAGATTTGACGCGCGCTAACCGAGATCGCATTTGCCTTGCCCGCAAACCCCGGTAACACTTGGGGTCATTGGCGTGTGGCCGCCCCTTCGCGGGACGAGATGGAGCTTTGAGCTATGGACCTGCTAATCGTTTTTGGCGTGATTGTTCTGATCGGTCTTGTGATCGTGATGATCTACAACCGCCTTGTGGCGCTGCGTCAAACCACGCGCCAGGCCTGGGGGGATATCGATGTCCAGCTGAAGCAGCGCCATGACCTGGTCCCCAACCTGGTAGAGACCGTAAAGGGCTATGCCAGCCACGAAAGCGAGACGCTGGAACGTGTGGTCGCCGCGCGGCAACAGGCCGTGGATGCCAATTCAACCAAAGAACTCGCCCAGGCTGAAAACATGCTCAGCGGGGCCCTTCGCCAGCTCTTCGCCTTATCGGAAGCCTATCCCGATCTGAAGGCGAACCAGAATTTCCTGTCGCTTCAGAACGAGCTTGCCGATCTTGAAAACAAGATCGCAGCCGCACGCCGCTTCTTCAACAATGCCGTGGCGGAGTACAACACCGCGATCGAGCAATTCCCGGCGGTGGTTCTGGCCAATTCCTTTGGGTTCAAAGAAGAAGAATTCTTTGAAGTGGCCGCCAGCGAACGGGCCAAGGTGGAAGCGGCTCCAAACGTGAAATTCTAGGCTCTAGTCTGAAGGAGGCGGTGCCATGACCCCGGCGGTCGGGCTTCGCACTCATATTTGGAATAATAATCTGAAGTCGGTGGCGCTGTTAGCCGGCTTTCCGGTCCTGTTGCTCGCATTGCTTTATGCCGGGGTGGTGCTGTGGATGGGCTATGCGGGGTCAGGTCCGCTGGACCTGACAGCGGCCGCTGAGCGAACGATTGCCTACGCCCCCTTTGCGGTGCTGGCCGCTGCGGTCTGGTTTGCGATCGCCTGGATCTGGCACCAGCAGATTATCGACGCGTCCGTCGGGGCCAGGCCCGTGACCCGTGAGAGCGAGCCCAGGCTCTATAACCTGCTGGAAAATCTATGTATCTCCAGAGGCCTGACGATGCCGTCTCTAAGGCTCATCGAAACCCGCGCGATGAATGCTTATGCGTCCGGGCTTTCTGTTGACAAAGCCGCCGTGACGGTCACGCGAGGGCTGATGGACGGCCTTGATGACGATGAGCTGGAAGCGGTCCTCGCCCATGAATTGACCCATATCCTGAACCGGGATGTGCGCCTGCTAGTGATCGGGGTGATTTTTGTTGGCGTGATTTCCTTCGTGGTGGAGATTATGGCGCGAGGGCTGTTCCGCGGCTCGATCGTTCGCGCCGGCAGCGCGCGCCGGGGCAATGGCGGTAATGCGGGCGTTTTCATCCTTGTGGCCTTTGCGGTCATGGCGCTGGCTTATGTGCTGGCCCTCGTGATCCGTTTCGCCATGTCCCGGACCCGCGAATATATGGCCG
>JANQMI010000194.1 GCA_028280165.1 Oceanicaulis sp.
CGCCCGTGGGGACATCGACCCCATCCGGTAAAAGGTCGGCTAGGGCCAGGCTCATCGCTGCCCCCCCGCATCGGCAGGCAAAGGCGCAGGCTCTTCGGACGCCACCGTGACGGCTGCTTGCTGGCGCGGCGCGAACATGGCCGCAACGGTCGACAAGCGCACCTCGGGGTCCACTTCACGGCGCTCCAGATTGAGCACCCCGGCAAGGTCTTCCATGATTTCTCCAGCCGCCGGCATCGCGGTCCACCCTGCTGTTGCGTAGCCGTGGGTTTCAGCGGTTGGGCGCGGACGATCAAGGCTGACGGTCAGCACGTATTGCGGGTCATCGAAAGGAAAGATCGCCACAAAGGTGTTGAAGCGGTCGTCCGCCGCATAGCCGCCATTATAGGCACTCTCTGCGGTGCCGGTCTTTCCAGCCACGGCGAGCCCGGCGATGTCCGCCGACCCGGTCTGGGACCGCACGATATTTTCGCGCATCACACCCAGCACCTGGGCAGCCACATGGGGCTGCATCACCGGCTCCCCGGCGACGATATCACCGGGCGCGACGGGCCGGATCGTCGGCGGCACATAGACCCCGCCATTGGCCATGGCACCATAGGCGGCGGTCAGCGCCAGCGGGCTGACGCCAAACCCATGACCATAGGAGGCGGTCATGGTCTGAATTCGCCCCCAGCGTTCCGGCATCTGGGGCGGGGCGGATTCTGGAAGCTCAATGGGCGCGCGCTCAAACAAGCGCAGGGCGCGGTAGAAATCCGTCAAGCCGTCAGTGGTGATCTGATCGCTCATCCGGGCCGAGCCAATATTGGATGAGTAGAGAATGACCTCCCGGGCGGTCAGCGGTCGGGCCTCGCCGCGATAATCACCAATGGAATGCCCACCAATGCGCACCGGATCGGTGGCATCGAAGACATCATCAAGGCTGACGGTGCCATTCTCCAAACCGGCCGCGAGCGCGAGCGGTTTGAACACTGAGCCTAATTCCGGGGCTCCAGAGCTGGCCAAGTTGAAATGCGGATGCTGAGCATCTTCGCGCAGACGGCGCGCATCGCGCCAGAGATTGGGATCATAGTCGGGCAGTGAAGCCATGGCGATAATCTCGCCAGTCCCCACCCGCATCAAGACTGCGGCCGCACCGGCCGCCTGATGCTCAGCCATGCGGCGGCGCAATATGCTTTCCACCCGGTGCTGAGCGGTCAAATCAATGGACAGCGCCACGGGCGCAGCACCCTCAGCCAGCTCAGCTTCAAAGGCGAGCTCCGCACCGGCAAGGCCCTGATTGTCATCACCGACATACCCTACGACATGGGCCACCGCGCGCTGTTTGGGATAAACACGGCCCGGCTCAGATCGGAAAAACACACCAGGCAAACCCAGCATGTGGATGGCCTGGCGGGTGCGCGGCGAAACACCTTCGGCAATGGGCACATAGCGTGTGTTCGATTGAAGCCGACCCAGCAACCAGTCACGGTCCAGCTCAGGCAATACGCTGTTCAGGCGATCAGCCACCTCAACCGGGTCCCACACATAATAAGGATCCACAAAGACGGTATGGAAATCCATCGTGGCGGCGAGGATCTCACCGTCGCGATCCACCAGCATGGCCCGGCGAAGCTCGGGTGCGGTTGTGCCCGTCACCGCTTGGGGCCCCTCTCCCACCAGCGCGACTTCGATCGCACGCCCCGCCGTTACAAGGAAACCTGCAGCAAAGACAAAACCGATGACGCGCAGCCGACGGCGTTGACGCTGTGGAGAGCCCGACCCTTGCGCGGCGAGATGAATTTGACGCGTCGCGCGCGCGGGCGCGGCCTCGTC
>JANQMI010000236.1 GCA_028280165.1 Oceanicaulis sp.
GGCCCCCTCCGTCAGCTTCGCTGACACCTCCCCCGCAAGCAGGGGAGGATATCGAAACGTCCTTTCTACACCTCCACCCTCTCTTTCCCGGCGAAGGTCGGGACCCAGGGATCGTGAGGCGCAGCGCTTGATGGCTCTGGGCCCCGACCTGCGTCAGGGAAGAGAGTTTGGTTTCTTCGTCATTCCCGCGAACGCGGGACGACGAAGAGAGGCAGCCCCTAAAGCCCGAACCGGGCCCAGGCGAGGCGGTCTTCGAGCACGTCGACCACAGCGCCGGCAAATCGGCCCAGCAAGCCTGAACGCGAGGGCGAGAGCGGAACGATCTTCGTCTTGTCACCAAAGCGCTTGCGCAACTCGGTCCGCGCATCTGCCAGGCCATCGATCAACCCCACCGCAACGCCTTCTTCGCCGGTGAAGATCGAGCCATCAAACAGCTCTTTGTCGGTATCGAGCTTACCGCCACGTCGGGTTTGCACATGGGCGATGAATTGGGCATGGATGCTGTCGAGCAGAGCATGCATGCGCGCTTTCTGCTCTTCGGTTTCGTCCGCGAAGGGATCGCTTAGCACCTTCGATTTGCCGGCGGTTTTGACCCGGCGCTCCACGCCGAGCTTCGCCATCGCTTCGGTCACGCCAAAGCCGGCATTGATGACCCCGATCGAGCCCACAATGCTGGACGGATCGGCGAAAATCTCATCGCCGGCGCAGGCAATCCAATAGCCGCCCGAAGCCGCAATATCTTCGCAAAACACCAGGACCAGCTTGTCTTTCTCTTCGGCCAGGGCGCGGATGCGGTCATGGATCAGGCGCGATTGAACCGGGCTGCCCCCCGGTGAATTAATCGCCAACGCGACCGCAGGCGCGCGTGTGTTGGCGAAGGCCCTGTCGAGCAACCGTTCCAGGCGGACCAGGTTCAAGGCGCTCGATCGCGTTCCGGCCGCAATCATACCCTCAAGCCGTACCAGCGGGACCACCGGCACGTCGGCCCCGAAAAGCTTGCGCGCAAAGCTCAATCCCGCTGCGCTTTGCTTTTTCACTGTTTCGATCAACGACATGGACACTCCTTCGCGCGCTCGCCCGGGCTGGTGGACTTGCATATAGGAAACCGGCCGCGGCAATGCACGCGGCCGGCTCCATTTCAGCGCGAGCGCTTAAACCGGCTCGCTGCGCGCCAGCTCTAGCCGGAGCTTTCTAAGCTCCACCATCACCGCGCGGCGGTTCAGGCGCATATTGGCCCAAAGCTTCATGGCGATCTGGCCGGAATTGGCCATGATGGCGATGGTCGCATATAGGATCACCTCGCGCGTCGTGTCGGCCTGGAAGGCCGAGACCAGGCAGTAGATCAGGATGGCGCTCACGCCCAGAATGCCGATCCAAGCCAGGATATTCATGCCAGAGCCTGGCCCTTTCAGGCTGTCGAGCACCTCCGCATAATAGCCTTTCTCGTTGAGATGGTCGGCCACATATTGTTCGTCTTCGGCGCTGAGCGCGGTCTTCAGACGGGTCTCAAAATCAGTCATCACTCGCTCCTTTCTTCGGATTCAAAAGCGGTCTTCAAATGACTGCGTGCGGTGTGCAGCCTGGATTTGACGGTACCCGGGGCAATCGCGAGGCAGGCCGCGATCTCGGTGACCGTCATGCCGTCGCTGTAATAGGCCGAGAGCACCTCGCGGTCGGCGATCGGCAGGGTCGCGATCAAGGCCATCAAATCGCCGGCACGCTCGTCAGCGATGTCTGGGCCCTGGGTTTGAACCTCGTCCGCGGCGGCCCGCTTCAAATCGCGGTCGCGCACCGAGCGCGTGATGAAGCTGGCCGCGCGGTTGCGCACAATCGTGTAGGCCCACGGGCCGAACTGCTCAGGGTCGCGCAAACGGTGAATGTTGTGCACCAGCGCCATGGCGACCTCCTGCATCACATCGCGGCCGTCTTCCATATGACCGGTCAGGCGATGGGCGTGGCGCAGAAGCCGCGGATGCCAGCGCCGGTAGAGCCGGTCAAAGGCGTCCCGGTCGCCGTCCATGGCCAGAGCCACCTGGTAGGCATCAAGCGCTTGGGGAAGATTGGGTTTTCGGGCCACACCGCTCTCGCTTCACAGACCTCACATCACCGAGGTTCGACCCTTAAGTCACGCGCCGGCCGGAAAGGGTTCATCGATCGCTGCAGTTTTTTTACCGCGGCCCGGACGCGAGCGCCGTCCGCCCTTCGCCGCGCAAAATCGCATCAACCTGCGGGGTGTAGCCACCGCCGCGCTCATGCAGCACCAGGCCGGGCAGAATCTGGGTGGGCGCTTTGGAAGTTTTGATCGCCGAGACGATGACCCGCTTGGCCGGGGCGTCCTCGTGCGGATGGACCGGCAGAATCCGGATCCCGCCCGCCTTCGGGGCGAAGGCCGCCAATATATCGCCCAAGCGGTCCGCCCGCTGGATCACGGTGACGCTTCCGCCCTCCTTCACGCGCTTCAGCGCCAGGGCGATCCAGTCGGCGAGCGAAGAGGTGTTGATCCAGGCCGCCGCCTTCGCGTCGGCCGGCGCGCGCAACGTCGACGCGTCGTCAAAAAAGGGCGGATTGAAGAAAATGGCGTCGATCTGCGAAGCCGCCCCCGAATCCGCACCGAGCGCACCCCGCGCGTCGCCATTCCAGAGGTGAATATCACCGAAAACCACCGCCACGCGACCGAAGAAATCCCCGGATTTCAGATTAAGCTCTGCCAATTGCGCGGCGGATTGATCTTGCTCTATCCCGAGGAAAACTGCGTCCGGATGAAGATGCGCCGCACTGAAAAGCGCCGCGCCTGGCCCGCATCCGAACTCCACCGCACGCGCCCCCGGTTTAAGACAGAGCGAAGCGGCCAGCAGCGCCGGATCAATCGCCGCGCGATAGCCCTTCGCCGGCTGCCACAGCTGAATCTTGCCGCCCAGATAGCTGGATTGAACCGCGCCAGGCGGTGTCTCGGCCATCAACCGTCTGCTTTGGGCAGGAATTCTTTGAGCAGGCGCTTGGCTTGTTCCGCTTCGTCCTCGGGCACCAGAATTCGACGCTCCACCCAAGGCAGCGCACCGCCAAAGGTCGATGCAGTCAGGCCATCTAGCGTGACTGCATGCAATCCCGCATCGCGTAAGACCGTCTCGGCGAAGTTCAGCCGGATGGGGTCGTTGGTCGACAATACTTCAATCACGCCTATGTCTCCCTACAACACAACGGGCTTTTCTCACCCTGCGACGCGAACCCACAGCGACGCACGCTTGCCGGTGGTGAGGCCGCTTCCTATTGTGCAGCCACGTAAACAAGTGTTTCAAGAGGGCTACCGGTGAACGGCCTGCCGCAAACGAATTTTCAGCCAGAGGACGCAATCAACCCCGTTGTGCGTCTTTCAGCCCTCGCCTCAGAAGATATGGCCCAGGTCGAAGCGGTCATTACCGAGCGTGTCGATAGCGAGCGCACACCGCTGATCGCATCGGTGGCGCGCTATCTGGTTGAGGCAGGCGGCAAACGGATTCGCCCGCTGATTACCGTCGCTGCCGCCCGTATGCTGGGCTATGACGGCGCGGGGCATCACTCGCTCGCAGCCGCAGTCGAATTCATTCATTCGGCGACCCTTCTGCATGACGATGTCGTCGATGAAAGCGAATTGCGGCGCGGTAAAAAGCCCGCCAACCATGTCTATGGCAACGCCCATTCGGTTCTGGTGGGCGACTTCTTGTTTGCCCGCGCCTTCATGTTGATGGTCGACGCTGGCTCGATGCAGGCGCTCCATGTCCTCAGCCGCGCCGCCGCCGTCATTGCCGAAGGTGAAGTGCGCCAGCTTGAAGCGGTGCGCGATATCGACCTGTCCCGCCAGGCCTATATCGACATCATCGACGCGAAGACCGCCGCGCTCTTTGCCGCTGCCGCACAAGTCAGCCCGATTCTTTCGGGCGCAGGGCCAGAGATGGAGCATGCGCTGGAGACCTATGGCCGCGAATTAGGCTTGGCCTTCCAACTGGTTGACGACGCACTCGATTATGGCGGGCTCGCCGCCGACCTTGGCAAAAATGTCGGTGACGACTTCCGCGAAGGCAAAATGACCTTGCCGCTGGTGCTGGCGGTGGAGCAGGCCGATGCGAAAGAGCGCGAATTCTGGAAGCGTGTGATCACCGATCCCAATGGCCAGCGCGAGGGTGACTTAGAACAGGCTGTCGCGTCTTTGAACGCCCATGGTGCGCTCGATGCGACGCTTGAAGCCGCACGCACCCATGCCGCCAATGCGGTCAAAGCGCTGGAGGCTGCCCCGAAGAATGTCTGGTCAGATTCCCTCGCCGCTTTGGCTGAATTTGTTGTGGAACGCGCCTACTGATCGCCTCGCTCCGCCTTGGCCTTCCAAACTCAACAGGTGACCCATGCGCATCTCCAGCGCCTTTGATTCGGGCAATATTTCTGTGGTGTCGATCAAAGACCCGTCCGATATCCGGCTTCAGATCAAGCCCGATACCGGTTCGCACTTTTACCAATGGTTCCACTTCCGCCTGTCTGGAGCGCTTGGCACGCCTTGCCGCTTGATCATCGAAAACGCTGGCGGGGCGGCGTATCTGGATGGCTGGGACGGCTATGATGCGGTGGCGTCGACCGATCGGGAAAACTGGCACAGAGTTGAAACCACGTATGAAGACGGTGAGCTGATCGTGTCGCTCACTCCAGATGCCGACGCCATCTGGATCGCGTATTTCGCGCCCTATTCCATGGCGCGCCATGATGCACTCATTGCAGCCTGCCAGCACTCAGATCGCGCACGGCTCGACGTCATTGGCGAAACGCTGGACGGCCGGGATATCGACCGCCTGACCGTCGGCGAGCCGGGTGAAGACAAGAAAACCATATGGGTCACCGCGCGTCAGCACCCCGGCGAAAGCATGGCCGAATGGGCGGCCGAAGGCCTGCTGGACCGCTTGCTCGACGAGACCGACCCGGTGGCGCGCGACCTGCTGGACAGGGCGGTTTTCCACATCGTGCCCAATATGAATCCCGACGGGTCGTTCCGCGGCCATCTGCGCACCAATGCTAAGGGCATCAATCTGAACCGGGAATGGGACAAGGCCTCCTTCGAAAAGAGCCCGGAGGTGCGCTGCGTGCTCGATCAGATGGCCAGGACCGGTGTGGACCTTTTCTTGGACATGCATGGCGATGAGGGCCTGCCCTATAATTTCATTGCCGGACCAGAAGGCGTGCCCGGTTTCACCGCTGAAGACCAAGGCAAGCTTGATGGCTACAAGGCCGAGCTGATGGTTTTCAACCCGGACTTCCAGATCGAGCATGGCTATCCGGTCGATGCCCCCGGCACAGCCGATCTGTCGATTGCCACGAATTGGATGCGCCATGCCTTTGGATGTCTCGCCATGACGCTGGAAATGCCCTTCAAGGACAGCGCGATCACGCCCGATCCTGATCGCGGCTGGTCCCCGGAGCGCGCCATGAAGCTCGGAGCCAGCCAGCTCGACGCCATGCGCGCAATGCTGAGCGAGCTTTAGGGCGGGCAGCCGTGATCGCCTATATCACACTTGGCACTGACGATATCGCCCAGGCAAAGCGGTTTTATACCGCCATCCTGCCGGCCCTGGGCTATGCGCTGAATGAGCAGCCAGACGGCATGAGTTGCACCTTGCCTGTTGCGCCCGGTGAAAGGCCCGTGGGCCCCGACCTCTACATAAAACCGCCGTTTGACGGCCGCGACGCCTCCGCCGGTAATGGGACGATGATTGCGTTTCAAGCGCGCACTCAACGCCAGGTCTGCGAGCTGCACGCCGCAGCTCTAGCCGCAGGCGGGTTGGACGCGGGCGCGCCTGGCTTTCGGCAAGCCTACTCTGCGCACTTCTATGTGGGATATTTACGAGACCCGGACGGTAATAAAATCGCCCTGTTTTCTAACGATCCAAGCGAAGCCGGACGCGACGATTGACCGTCTAGACTTCCCCCGGTGCCAAACGGCCCGCGGCCCCGTAAAACCCCATAAGGATCATAACCCAAATGCCGAAAACGATCGGTACGGTCCCGTCCGGGCCTTGAGCCGCCACCAGCCCGGTAACCACGATTGCCAGTGTCAGACCGCCATAGATCAGCGCCATGGAGCCATGGCTCCAGCCTGCGCGAATAAGGCGCTGGTAGGCATGTTCGGAATGCGCGGTGAGCTTCAGCCGTCCGTTCACGGCGCGGCGCAATAGCGTCAGAAGCACGTCGGCAAGAAAGACCAGGACGAACATCGGCGCGAGCCAGAGTGAACCCGAAAAGCCTTGTCCGGCCATGGCCAGCGCTGCACCCGCATAGGCGGCCCCGACGCCCAGCGCACCGACATCACCGGCAAAGGCTTTGGCCGGTGGGCGATTGAAGACCAGAAAAGCCGAACAAGCCCCTGTCAGCGCCACTCCGATGACGCTGGTGCTCAGCTCGCCGGCTACAAGTCCGGCCACACCAAGCCCAGCGGCGGCGGGGCCCATCACCGCCATGAGCATGGCGTCTGAGCCATCCATAAAATTGGTCGCATTGACCAGGGTGAAGATGAAAAGCCCAGCCCCAGCGACGGCCAGCCAAGTCGGCAAATCAATGGCCCAATCCAGCGTCACGCCCAGGCGCATCACCGGGCCCGCCGCCCACACCATCGCCAGGCAGAGCGCCACAAAGAGTGCGAATTTAAGGCGTTCGGAGAGGTCGAACAGATCATCCAGCAACCCCAATGCCGCAAACAGCCCTGTCACGAGGAGGATCGCGCCCAGACTGCCTGCCGTGATTGGAAACAGGCTGGCAACCAACGCGCCCGCCCCCAAACCAGCGATGAGGCCCAGTCCTGCGGCTCTGGGCGTCGGGGCCTTGTGCGCTGAGCGTTCGTTCGGCAGGTCAAGCACGCGGGCATAAACCGCAAGCGCGCTGATGAGCAAGCAAGCCAGAAAAGCCGACAGGCCGATCGCTGAAAGCGCCAGGCTCATGCCGCAGCCTGTAAGGTCACCGCCTGCACCGTCCAGCCTGGTTGGGCGCGCTGAAGCGCCTGGGCGGCACCCTGGGCTGCATCAAGGCTTTCACACAGACCCACGCAGCTCGCCCCGGATCCGGACATACGCGCCAGCGCGACACCGGGCGCAGCCGCCAACGCTTCCAATGTCTGGGCCACGGCGGGCTCCAATCCGATCGCTGGCGGTTCGAGATCATTGCGCCCGGCAGCAATGACAGACAGCGCGTCGGACACGGCACCGGCCACGGGTGGGCGCTCCGCGCTCAGAAGCGCTGGATGGGTGTCGTCATAGGCTTTGAACACTGGACCGGTGGGCACGGGCTTACCGGGATTGACGATCACAGCGGGCAATTCTGGCCAGGCGATCAGTGGGGTGATGGTCTCGCCAATCCCAGACATCAAAAGCGGGCGGGCATGCACACAGGCCGGAACATCGGCTCCCACAACGCTGCCAATCTCGGCCAGCTGGCGCGTTGAAAACCCGATATCCCAAAACCGGTTTAACAGGCGCAGTGCAGCGGCCGCATCGGCAGACCCTCCGCCGAGCCCCGCTGCGATCGGTAAGCGTTTGGTCAGCGTCAACGTCGCGCCACGTGTGGGCTGTTCAGCGGCGGCTCTGAGCGCGAAGGCGGCTTTGATCACCAGGTTTTGCTGCTCATCGGCCAGCGCTGGGCCGCGCTCCCCCGCCAGGGACAGGCTTAAAGTGTCCGCTTCACGCGCCTCTAATTCATCGCCCCAATCGGCAAAAGCGACGAGCGAGCTTAACGGGTGCAATCCATCGGCCCGGGCGCGGCCAACCGACAGAGTCAGATTGACCTTCGCCGGGGCAAACTCTGTGGCCAAGCTCATGTGACGTCTTCCGGGCCCGCTTCAAGCCCGAGCTCCAAGCGGCGCTCAATCAAGGTCAATTCTTCCGGGTCGGGATTCAGTTCCAGCGCCCGCCGCCATTGGAAGTGCGCTTCCAGGTCGCGGCCGGCTGCGGCATAGGCATCGCCCAGATGCCATTGAATGGTGGCGTTCGCGGGCGCTTGCGCCGCCGCGCGCTCAAGCCAGCGCACCGCCTCGTCGAAACGTTCCAGCTTGAACAAACCCCAGCCATAGGAATCCAGGATGGACCCATTATCCGGTGCAATGGACACAGCGCGTTCGGTTAGCACCACACCTTCATCAACACGCTCACCCCCAACGATCCAGGAATAGCCCAAATGGTTCAGGACCATCGGTTCGCTGGGCGCGAGGTCCAAGGCGCGCTCAAAAAGCGGTTCTGCGGCAGCAAAGCCTTGCGTCGCTTCAGTACAAATTCCAGCGTAGAAGCTGTGGCGCCAGTCGGGGGCGGCCTCGGCGGCATCTGCGGCATTGATGACCTGCTGATACAGGCCCAGCGCCTGATCGCAACGCCCGGTGAACCGCAGCATGTCGGCCAGCGCCAGTTCGGCGTCATAGGGCGCACCGCGCCTCAAATTCTGAACGGCGGTAATCGCAACCGCGTCTTGCCCCAGGCGGAAACGCAGCCACGCCGCGCTGATCCCCGCATCATAGCCGAACGCTGTGCCCTCCAGCGCATCATAGGTCGCCAGGGCCTCGGTATCGAGCTCGAGCTGCTGGAACAGCTCGCCCAACGCCATGCGCCCGCGAACGAAATCAGGATCAATGCGTTCCACGACCCGAAGGTAAAGCGCCGCATATTCGGGAGGCGCCTGGCTCACCAGAAACGCCGCCGGGCCATAAAGCGCGTGGGCTGCCGCGTTTTGAGGATCAGGGAATCGCGGCCCACGGCGTCCAGCTTCAACCCGAGCCAGAGCCGCCACAATCTCCGGATCAGGCCGGGCCCCGGACCGCGCGATCTGGGCGCGATAGGCCAGGGCTGCATCATCGATCCGCTCCTGGCGCTCCAGGAAGGCTCCAAGCAGCAAGGTGGTATAGTCGCGTAGGTTGAGCGCTGCATCAGCAGCCCGATAGGCGGCTTCAGCCTGATCAGCCTGCCCCGCAGCTTCTAGAACCAGCGCTCGATGGACCAAACGATAGCCGGTGACATTCATCGGCTCATTCAGAAGACGATCTGCCACCACGTCTCGCGCGGACCGGCGCGCATCAATCGCAGCCCAATCAGCAATGATACTGGCCACCAAAGCGTTGAAGGCGTCGGCATCGCTCTCCGGTCCGGCTCCCGCTGGCAGCCGTGCGCCAGCCAGGCGGGCGGCATCGACATAGCGATGGGCCAGCTGAGACGCCCCGTCCAGCTGCACCGCTTCAGCAGCCGCCTGATCGGCCCGGCGAAAATCGCCTGCGGTCAGCGCCGCCAAAAACGCGCGTTCGGTAACGTGGGCGGATTCTGGATCGAAACCCAGCGCTTCGCCATACAACGCCGCGGAGCGGTCGATATCGCGCACACGGTTCGCATAGCTCGCAGACAGCACCGCGCCATAGACTGACTCCGTGCGCTCATCAGGGGGCAGAAAGGCCGGCGTTCCAGCACAGGCTGAAACGGCCAAGCCAAGTCCGGCAATGAGCCCGGCACGCAGGGCCGAGATGGGGCCCATGGCCGTCTCCTTACATATTCGGATAATTCGGACCGCCCGCGCCTTCCGGCGTGGTCCAGTTGATATTCTGGTTCGGATCTTTGATGTCGCAGGTTTTACAGTGCACACAGTTTTGCGCATTGATCACAAATTTCGGCTCGCCCGTCTCACCCTCTTCGGGTTCAACCCACTCATACACCGCAGCCGGGCAATAGCGCGCCGATGGCCCGCCAAAGACATCATACTCCGATGATTTCTGGAGGGCATCGTCACTCAGCTTGAGGTGAACCGGCTGATCTTCCTCATGATTGGTGTTGGAGATGAAGACCGATGACAGACGGTCAAAGGTCAAAACACCATCGGGCTTGGGATAATGCTTAGGCTTGCATTGAGAGGCAGGCTTGGTGGCTTCATGGTCAGCTCCGCCATGGCTCATCGTGCCAAACAGCGAGATGCCGAACAGATAATTCGTCCACATGTCCAGCCCGCCCAGCGCAATACCCAGCAGCGTGCCGAACTTGCTCCACAAAGGCTTCACATTGCGCACCAGCTTCAGCTCTTTCGCCACCCAGCTGGCCTCATAGGCGTCTGCATAGGCGACAAGCTCATCATGGCCACGATCCGCGCCGAGCGCCTCCACAACCGCCTCAGCGGCCATCATGCCGGTCTTCATGGCGTTGTGGCTGCCCTTGATGCGCGGCACATTCACAAATCCAGCCGAACAGCCGATCAGCGCACCGCCCGGGAAGGTCAGTTTCGGGACCGACTGATAGCCGCCCTCGGTAATCGCCCGCGCGCCGTATGACAAACGCTCAGCGCCTTCAAACATCGGCGCGATTTCCGGGTGAGTCTTCAGCTTCTGGAACTCGCCAAAGGGGAAGAGGTGCGGATTCTTATAGTTCAAGTGAACCACGAAGCCGACGGACACCAAGTCCTCACCGAAGTGATAGATGAAGGATCCGCCGCCGGTCTCCAGGTCTAGCGGCCAGCCCATCGTGTGCAGGACTTTGCCCTTCTTGTGGTGCTCTGGCTTGATGCGCCACAACTCCTTCATGCCGATGCCGAACTTCTGTGGCTCTTTGCCTTCATCCAGACCGAACTCAGCAATCAGCTTCTTCGACAGCGAGCCGCGCGCGCCTTCCCCGATCAGGGTATATTTGGCCCGCAGCTCCATGCCCGGCTGATACATGTCCTTTTGCGAGCCATCCTTGGCAACGCCCATATCCCCGGTGATCACACCGCGGATTGCTCCATCCTCATAGATGTATTCTGCGGCCGGGAAGCCTGGATAAATCTCGACACCCAGCGCTTCAGCCTTATCGCCCAGCCAGCGGCAAACATTGGCAAGCGAGCCGACATAGCAGCCGTGATTATGCATGAAAGGCGGGAACGCAAAGGTTGGCAGCTCCGCAGACCCGGCAATCCCCAGCGCCATGAATTTATCTTCGGTGACTTCGGTGTCGAAGGGCTGGCTGGGGTCATCGCGCCAGTCCGGGATTAGCTCATCGAGCGCCTTGGGATCGAACACCACGCCCGACAGAATGTGCGCGCCAACCTCGGATCCTTTTTCCAACACGGCCACGGACACGTCCTGGCCGGTTTCTTCGCACAACTGCTTGATCCGAATGGCGGCCGCCAGACCTGCAGGCCCAGCGCCTGCAATGACGACGTCATAGTCCATGGATTCGCGTTCAATCGCCCCGTCGGCCATGTTTACTCCCAGACCTGTCTTTTCCTCAATGCACGCAGCGCCAAGGCTGGCACATGCTTTGTGTTCGTCTTAGCTTAGGTTGCTCTTATGAGCTAGGGCATCGGTCGCGCTGCGGCGAGGCGAGTTGCAGGTCCCACAGTTTCAGGCGCGTTCATGTCTCACCCGCTCACTCCAGAAGACCTCGCTGCGCTGCAGAGTGTGGTGGATTGGTGGGAGGATGCCGGGGTGGAGACCCTGCCCGCTCTGCCAGAGCCAGCGCGCGCCCGCAAACCAGCACCGCGCAAGACC
>JANQMI010000072.1 GCA_028280165.1 Oceanicaulis sp.
GACGTGGTTTTGGGAAACCTTCCTTCTTCAACCCCATGATCGCTGCTATGCGCTCTTCGATGAGCGGTTCAATTTCCTGTTTAACTCCTATTACGAGGCGGTCGGTGAGCGCCACGCACGACCTGAGCGTGGCTTCCTGACGCGGCCGAGCCTGGACGAGGTGCTCGCCTACAGGGCCCATGTCACTGCCGCGGTGAGCGCCTTTCTAGATGACGCTTCGGCGGACCTGATAGCGAAGGTGCGATCGATCTTTCAAACAGGCTTTGCCCATGAGGAGCAGCATCAGGAATTGTTTCTGACCGACATCAAACATGTGATGAGCAAGGCCTCATTCCCTCAGGCGGCCTACCCGCCTGTGGCTCATACGGTCGAGACAGTCGCGGCGCGCAAGCCAAACCCGGATTGGGTTCGCATTGAAGGGGGGCTTGAGGCGGTCGGTCACGCCGGTCCCGGCTTTGCGTTCGATAATGAAGGCCCGGCGCATAAGGCTTGGATCGATCCCTTCGAACTGGCCACGCGCCCCGTGACCAACGCTGAATTTCTCGCCTTCATTGAAGCCGGCGGCTATGAGCGGGCTGAATTCTGGCTCTCAGAGGGGTGGGGCGTCGTCTGCACCGAAGGGCGCAAATCACCCTTTTATTGGCACCTGACAAAGCAAGGGTGGATGGAGCACACGCTCCACGGCTTGGAGCCGCTCGATCCAGACGCCCCCGTCAGCCATGTGGACTATTACGAGGCCAGCGCCTTTGCCGATTGGGCTGGCGCGCGCCTGCCGGAGGAGCGCGAGTGGGAGCTTGCTGCACGCCCCTACGATCCAGATCGCGGTCGTTGGGCGACGCCGGGCGAGCGCCTTCACCCCATCTCTTTAAAGGATGACGGACCGCTGCAAGGCTTGTTTGGTGAGGTATGGGAGTGGACGCGGTCGTCCTACGCCCCTTATCCAGGTTTCAAGGCGGCGGCGGGCGCGATCGGGGAATACAATGGCAAATTCATGTGTGGGCAGTATGTGCTCAAGGGCGGGTCAGCCTTAAGCCCACCCCATCATGTGCGCGCAACCTATCGCAATTTCTTCCCGGCCAATGCTCAATGGCAGATGACTGGACTTCGATTGGCACGCGACGTTTGACGCGGGCGCGCGTCGGAGCGATTTTAGCGAACACTGTTTACTGTCAACAGCGCGACCCATGGCGAGGGCGCGCAAGGGAGGACGTCATGGATGACGCGGCAAATATCTCGGTCAAGGATCAGGTGACCCCTGAGGAATGGGAGGCGCGCTGCGATCTCGCCGCGCTTTACCGCTTGGCCCGAATGCACGGGTGGGACGATCTGTTTTTCACGCACATTTCCATGCGGGTGCCGGGCCCTGACGAGCACTTCCTGATCAATCCGTTCGGACTGCTGTTTGAGGATGTGACAGCGTCCAACCTTGTGAAGGTGGATATTGAAGGCAATGTGCTCCCACCGTCGCGCTATGGCATTAATCCAGCAGGCTTTACGATCCATTCTGCGATCCATGAAGCGCGTCCAGATGTGAAGGTGGCCATGCATCTTCACACCGATGATGGCGTTGCGGTTTCGGCCCAGAAGCGCGGCTTATTGCCGATTTCCCAGCTGGCCATGAATGTCATGAAGGATGTCAGCTATCACGACTATGAAGGCATCGCGCTGGACCATGACGAGAAGGAACGCCTGGTGGCGGACCTGGGGGCGCATAATCTGATGATCCTGCGCAATCACGGCACGCTGACCACCGGCGACCATCCCTTCAACTGCTATCTGCGCATGTATCTTCTGGAGCGCGCGTGCTCGATTCAAACCAAGGCTCAGGGGGCCGGCGCAGACCTGATTGAATGGGGCGAGGACATGCAGACCCGTGTCTTCAAGCAGGGCGAAGAGGGGGTGACCAACGAACTCTTCCTGGGCATTGCCTGGGCCGCCGTGCGGGACCGGGTCAATCGCGAAAGCCCGGGCTACGACCAGTAATTCTCTCTATACGGGAATTTGCTTGAATGCAATCTCTTAAGGCGCTTCACTCCGCGGGTCCAACCCGGAGGCTGCGCTTTTGGCCCATCTCGCCATTTGTCTGGCCAGCGTCTGCGTGCTGGTCTTTCCAGCAAGCGCGGACGCCGGCGCGTGGACCAAGCGTAAATATGAGGGCCTGTTGATAGCCGGCCTGGGAGCCCACTGGCTCGACCCCCACGCCCGACCGGCCAGTCTCGGCACAATCAAGCTGGAGGCGTCGCTCTATGCCGAATTCGGACTGACCGATCGCATCACGCTGGTGGGGCGAGGTGGTTATCAGCAAGTCTTCGACCGCCGTCAGCCCCTGAAGAAAGCGCTCCCACCGCCCCGCGCAGGCTTTGGCGGATTGGCGCTGGGGGCCAGGGTGGGGCTGGTTGGGCGGGGCAGATGGGCCAGCTCTTTGCAGGTCATGGCCGGTATTCCTGGATCTGGCGAGAATTGGATCAACGAAGCCTTCGGTGCGCGTGGGGGTGATCTCGACTTGCGGCTCCAGCTCGGGCGGTCGATCGGCGGTCATGGTTTTGTTGCCGTGAGCACCGGTGCCCGCTTCAGGGGTGAAGGGGTGGCCAATGAAGCCCGCCTGGACATCAGCGCGGGATGCGATTTTGTCTTCAATACCCGCGTGATGGTCCAAAGCTATTCGGTGTGGGCGTTAGGCGGTAATCCGGCGCAGCCCGCCTATTCCGGACACCGGTTGCAAGTCTCGCTGCTCCTTCCGGTCGGCCAGGCCAACAGCGTCCAGCTGTCCGTATTGAGGACCATGAACCAACAGCGCATGAGCGATGAATTCGCGGTTATGGCCTCTGTCTGGCGCAGTTTCTGATCGATCACGCGCCCGTGACTTTGCCTTTGAGCCAAAACGACGCATATCCCCAACCGACCCGAAGGGAGATTGCAATGCGCCGCTATGCGTTCTTGATCGTTGTAGGTTTGGTTCTTGCAGCCATGGCGTTGGCTGTCGTCCTGCGCGCTGTGAGCTCTGAGGACTCCTCTGGGGGCGGCTGGCGGGGCGGCGCGACACCGGTCGCGGTCCACGAGGAGTCCCTATATGCCTTTGCCGACATTGTCGAAGCGCTGGGCACCGCCCGCGCCAACGAGTCGGTCACCATTACCGCAAAGGTCTCTGACGTCATTGCGCGTTTGGAATTTGATTCCGGCGATCGGGTGGAGGCTGGACAAATCCTGGTGGAATTGGCCGACGCCGAAGAGGCGGCAGGCCTGACCGAGGCCCGCGCGACGTTGCGGGAGACGGCGCGCGATGTGGATCGTATTCGTGATCTGACCGATCGCGGTGTCGCGCCCCGGTCGCGCCTGGACGAGGCCGTGGCGGCCAATGAGCGAGCCCGCGCCCGGGTCGAGGCCATTGAAGCGCGCGTTGCAGACCGCATTATTCGTGCGCCTTTTTCAGGCGTTGTGGGCTTGCGCAATGTCAGCGCGGGTGAGCTTGTCCGCCCCGGCGATGTGATCGCCCAGCTGGACGATGCCAGCCTGATCAAACTCGATTTTACGGTTCCAGAGCGCTTCTTGGCGGTGATTGAGCCTGGATTGTCGGTGGCAGCCGTCAGTGCGGCGTTTCCCGATGATGTGTTCGAGGGCGAAGTGGATCAGGTCGACACCCGTATCGATCCTGCGACCCGCGCAGTCACGGTGCGCGCGATCATCGACAATGCCGATGGCCGCTTGCGTCCGGGCATGCTGATGACGGTGCAAATGCGCCGCGATGAGCGTGAGGTCACAGCGGTGCCTGGCTCCGCGATCGTGCGCTTTGCCGACGACACTTTTGTGTTTGTGCTCAATGACAGCGAGCGCGGTGCCCAAGCGGCGCGCCGCAATGTGGTTCTCGGTCAACGCAGCAATGGGTTGATCGAGGTGCGCGAGGGGCTGGCACCCGGCGAACAGGTAGTGGCTGAAGGCGTGCATCGCGTGCGCGACGGTTCAGTCGTGCAGCCGGTGCGTACCGAGGGCGCAACCGGGACCAGTTCTGGCGCGATTGCGGCCGGTAGCGGAGCCTGATCGATGACCCTGTCAGACATTTCCGTCCGCCGCCCGGTTCTGGCTTTTGTGATCAGTGCCTTGATCGTCGTGTTTGGCTTCCTGGGCCTGCGCGATCTGCCCTTGCGGGAATTGCCGGATGTTGATCAGCCGATTGTGTCTGTGAGTGCGAGTTTTCCAGGTGCCAACGCCGAAGTGGTGGAGAACCGCGTCACCCAGGTGATTGAGGACAGCCTGTCGGGCATTGAAGGGGTTGAAACCATCAGCTCCGCCTCGCGTGACGCCACCTCGCGCGTGACCATTCAATTCACGCTGGCCCGCGACATTGAAGCGGCCGCTAATGATGTGCGCGATGCCGTCTCACGCGTGCGCGACCGTTTGCCCGAGGATGTCGAAGAGCTGGAGGTCGCCAAGCAGGACGGCGATGCGCGGCCTTTCCTGTGGTATAATCTGCTTTCAGACCGCATGACTGCGGAAGAACTCACCGACTATGCGGAACGCTTTGTTGTCGACCGCTTCTCCGTGCTGGATGGGGTGGCGCAGGTGCGCGTCGGCGGACAACGCCGCTACGCCATGCGTATCTGGCTCGACCCCCAAGCCATGGCGGCCCGGTCCATCACGGTGTCGGATATCGAAACCGCGCTCCGCTCTGAAAATGTTGAAGCCCCGGGCGGCGCGGTGGAAACCACCGACACCCAGCTCTTTGTGCGTGTGGAACGGGTGTTTTCCGATCCGGAGAGCTTTGCGCGCCTGCCGGTGCGCGTGGCCGATGACGGCCATGTCATCCGCCTGGGTGAGGTTGCCGATGTTGAATTGGCCGCTGAAGAAACGCGCGCGATCTTCCGGGGCAATGCCCAGAACATGATTGGCATCGGCTTTGTGCGTCAGAGCCAGGCCAACTCCGTTGCGGTGGCCGATCGCATCCGCGCTGAATCCGAGCGCGTCAGAGCGCAGCTGCCTGAGGGCATGCAAATGATCTCAGCCTCGGACGATACGGTGTTCATCAAGGAATCCATTGCCGAGGTATGGCGCACATTCGCGGTGGCCGCGACGCTGGTGGTTCTGGTGATCTACCTCTTCCTGGGCAGTTTTCGCGCCGCGATCATTCCGGCGCTGGTGGTCCCGGTCTGCCTGGTGGGTGTGTTTGCTGTACTGGCCTGGGCAGGGTACTCGATCAACATCCTGACCTTGCTGGCCTTGGTGCTCGCCATTGGATTGGTTGTCGATGACGCTATCGTGGTGCTGGAGAATATTCAGCGCCGGGTCGACTTGGGCGAACCGCCAACGCTGGCCAGCCAACGCGGGGGGAATCAGGTCTTCTTCGCGGTGATTGCGACCACGGCGGTCTTGGTGGCGGTCTTCATCCCATTGATTTTCCTGCCGGGCCTGATCGGACGCATCTTCTCTGAACTGGCCGTCGCCATCACCGGCGCGGTCATTCTCTCAAGTTTCGTGGCTCTGACTCTGTCACCCATGATGACATCAAAGCTTTTGCGGCCGAGCACCGAAGCGAAAGGCCCTGCCAAATGGGTTGGCGGCCTGGTGGACCGGGTCCGCGCGAGCTATCGCAACAGCCTTGAGGTCGTTCTGCGCATCCCAGCCATCGTCATTCCCATGGTGGTGATTGCGCTGGGCGGTTCCTGGTACATGTTCTCCCAGCTTCCCGGTGAGCTGACGCCACCCACCGACCGGGGCAGCTTCTTCGGCTTTATGTCTGGGCCAGAAGGGGCCAGCTTTGACTATATGTCCGAGCAGGTCCTGGCCGCCGAAGACATCGTCTACGAATATGTCGAAAATGGAGAGCTCCAACGCCTGCTTGTGGTCTCACCAGGGTGGGGTGGATCGGGGTTTAATTCCGGCATCGTCATCGGCTCCATGGTGCCCTGGGACGAACGCCGCCCGGGCCAGGAGATCGTCAACGAGATCAACGGCCGCCTGGGTCAGCTGACCGGTGTGCGGGCGTTTGTGTCCATGCGCTCGCCATTGGGCGGCGGCGGGGGTGGCGGTGATGATATCCAATTCGTGCTGCAGGGCCCGGACTATCGCAGCCTGGATATCGAGGCTGACCGCCTGATTGCCGATCTGTCTGAGAACAACCCCAACCTCATTCGCGCGCGCAAAAACTATCAGCCGACCGCGCCGCGCTTGCTCGTCGACATTGACCGCGAACGGGCCGCGGCTCTGGATGTGCCGGTTGCCGATATCGGGCGCACGCTTCAAACCCATCTTGGATCGCGCCGGGTCGGGCAGTTCATCGACCGGGGCGAGGCCTATAATGTTGTCCTGGAAAACCGGCGTGAGGAACGCTCCAACGCCAATGACCTGGAGACTTTGTATGTCAGGGCGGGGTCCGGCGACCTGATCCCGCTGTCGAGCCTGGTGACCCTGCGTGAGACCGGCGAAGCCTCTTCGCGCAACCGGATTGACCGTCAGCGAGCGATCACCGTGTCAGCCACCATTGCGGGTGATTACACCCTGGGCGAAGCCGTCGAATGGCTCGATAACTGGGCGGCGCAGACGCTGCCCGCCTCCATGGGGTCCACCTATGTGGGAGAGGCTCGTCAGTTTCTGGACTCCTCCAATGCGATTTATTTTGCCTTCGCACTGGCGCTACTGATCGTCTTCCTGGTGCTGGCGGCCCAGTTTGAGAGCCTGATCCAGCCCGCGCTGATCATGCTCACAGTGCCTCTGGCGATCGCAGGCGGACTTTTCGGGCTCTATATGATGGGGGACAGTCTGAACATCTTCTCCCAGATCGGATTGATCATATTAATCGGCCTGGCGGCAAAGAATGGTATTCTGGTCATTGAGTTTGCCAATCAGCTCCGCGAGGAAGGGTTGAGTGTTCGCGACGCGACGCTTGAGGCGACTTCCACGCGCCTGCGCCCCATTCTGATGACCGGGTTGTCGACATCGATCGGGGCGCTGCCGCTGGTCATTGCCGCCGGTCCAGGATCGGAAATCCGGGCGTCCATCGGTATTGTGATCTTTACCGGCGTGTTGGTGGCAACCCTGTTTACTCTGTTCGTGGTGCCGGCGGCCTACGCTGCGCTTGGACGCTTCACCAAAACCCCGAATTGGGTGTCCAAACAGCTCGCCAAAGAGGCACAAGGGCGTCCCGACACAGAGATCGCAACGCCGGCGGAGTAGGGGGGCGAATTGCTGCACCTGCGGCAAGAGGGCCTGATGCTCTAAGCCCCAGTTTGAGTTAGGGTCTCTCCATCCAGTGGAGAGGCGCGTTCGGTGTCCAACACCTGCTTTGAGACCCGCGAGTTGTCCAAGGTCTATGGGACGGGTTCAAACGCCGTGCACGCTTTGCGCGGGGTCGATCTTATTGCGCCAGAAGGCGAGCTGGTGGTCCTGCTGGGGCCCTCGGGGTCGGGCAAGTCCACACTGCTGAATATTCTGGGCGGTCTAGATCGCGCCACCAGCGGGGAAGCCTATTTCAGGGGGCAGCCGCTTCACACGGCCAGTGACCGTGAGCTCACACGATTCCGCCGCGATCATGTGGGCTTCGTCTTCCAGTTCTACAATCTGATGCCGAGCCTGACAGCGCGGGAGAATGTGGAGCTGGTGACCGAGGTGGCCCCCGATCCCATGCCGGCCAACGAAGCGCTGGGCCTGGTGGGGCTGAGCCAGCGTGTGGACCATTTCCCCGCTCAGCTTTCTGGAGGCGAGCAACAGCGCGTCGCCATTGCCCGGGCGATTGCCAAGCGCCCGCAAGTCCTGCTCTGCGATGAGCCCACTGGCGCGTTGGACTCTGCGACGGGCGTCAAGGTGCTTGAAGCCCTGCAACAGGTGAACACCGCGCTGAACGCCACGACTTTCATCATCACCCACAATGCCTCGGTCGCGGATATGGCCGACCGGGTCATCATTTTTGGCGATGGTCAGATTCGGGAAAACCGGGTCAACACCGTCAAGAAGCAGCCTGCGGAGATTGACTGGTGACCCGGCGCTTCTTCTCCGTTCTGGACGCCAAGCTGCGGCGTGATTTCTGGGCCATGCGAGGCCAGGCGATCGCCATCGGTTTGGTCATCGCCGCTGGAGTTGCCATCCAGCTGGTCATGGGCGGCATGCTTCAATCGCTCAGCGAAACGCGTGATGCGTATTATGAGCGGACCAGGTTTGGCGATATCTGGGCCCCGGCCGTGCGTGCGCCCAACGCGCTGATCGACAGCATTCGGCGCATTGACGGTGTGGCGGCTGCTGAAACACGGATCACCGCGCCGGTGCT
>JANQMI010000161.1 GCA_028280165.1 Oceanicaulis sp.
GAAGGGCTGGCGGCGCAATGTCTTTGGGGATGATGCCCTGCGGCTCAAGCACGGCGAGATCGCGCTGGTGCTGGAAAACGGCCGCGTGGAAGCCGTTGAGCTGGAATAAGCAGCGCACCCCCGCTGACGCCGCGTCCTGGCCCGCCTATCTTTAGGCCCATGTCCAAAGCTGACCGACCTGATTCCCCGCCTCTCAACACTGAGGGCGATGCTGCGCCGTCTGCGCCGCCGCCGGATCTGCCGTCCGGGCCTCAGGTCATTGCCTCCTACGTCAAGACACTGCCGATGAAGCCGGGTGTTTATCGGATGTATGATGACCAGGGCAATGTGCTCTATGTCGGCAAAGCGAAGAAGCTGAAGAACCGGGTGTCCAGCTACGCCAAGTCTGGCGGCCACACCAACCGCATCGCGCTGATGATCTCCCTGACCCGCTCCATGGAGTTCGTGATCACGGCCACCGAAACCGAAGCGCTACTCCTTGAAGCCAACCTCATCAAGCGTCTCAAGCCGCGGTTTAATATCATCCTGCGCGATGACAAATCCTTCCCTTACATCTTGATCAAGCGCGATCATGAAGCGCCGCAGCTGAAGAAGCATCGCGGTGCCAAGAAGGTGAAAGGTGATTATTTCGGGCCTTTTGCGAGCGTTGGCGCGGTCAATCACACACTTAACACACTACAAAAAGCCTTTCTTCTAAGAACATGTTCTGACAGCGTTTATGAAGGTCGCACTCGGCCCTGCATGCTGTACCAAATCAAGCGCTGCGCAGCTCCCTGCGTCGGCTATGTCGATGCGGCGCGCTATGGCGAGCTGGTTGATGAGGCCAATGAGTTTCTGCGAGGCCGGTCCAACCTGCTGCGTGAACGCCTGCAGTCGGAAATGGAAGACGCGTCTGACGCTCTCGACTTTGAAAAAGCCGCCCGCTTGCGCGATCGCCTGCGGGCCATTGCAGCGGTGACCACCCAGCAGGGGATCAATCCCGAGGGTGTCGACGACGCCGATGTGATCGCGCTGCATACTGAAGGCGGGCGGACCTGTGTGCAGATCTTTTTCTTCCGTGCCGGGCAGAACTGGGGCAATCGCGCGCTTTATCCCAAGCATGAATCCGATGCCTCCCCAGAACAGATCCTGTCCGCCTTCATTGCGCAATTCTATGACGACAAACCGGCCCCCGGCCTGATCCTGACCAGCCATGTGGCCGACCAATCGGAGTTGCTGGAAGAAGCGCTCGCCATCCGGGCGGGCCACGCTGTGGAAGTGCGCATGCCCTTGCGGGGCGGCAAGAAGGCCCTGGTGGAGTCCGCGCAGCGCAATGCCCGCGAAGCGCTGGGCCGGCAGCTGGCTGAAACCCGCTCCCAGGCCCAGCTCATGGATGGTGTCGCCAAAGTCTTCGAGCTGGAAGACCGCCCGGAAAGGATTGAGGTCTATGATAACTCCCACATCCAGGGCACCAATGCGCTGGGCGCGATGATTGTCGCCGGCCCCGAAGGCTTTGAGAAATCGAGCTATCGCCGCTTCAACATGAAGGGCGATGACGCCGCGACCAATGACGACTTCGCCATGATGAAGGCCATGCTGCGGCGACGCTTTTCCCGCCTGGCCAAGGAGCGCGATGAAGGCGCTGCGGTGCCAGACCTGCTGCTCATCGATGGCGGCAAGGGCCAGCTGTCCTCGGTGCTGGACGTGATGCAAGAGCTGGGCGTTGAAGATGTGCCGGTCGTTGCCGTGGCGAAGGGGCCCGACCGAGATGCCGGGCGAGAAGTCTTCCATCAGGACGGCAAGCCCCCGGTGCGTATGCCGATGAATGACCCGGTGCTATACTATCTGCAGCGGTTGCGCGATGAGGCCCACCGCTTCGCCATTACCGGCCACAGGGCTAAACGCGCCAAGCAAATGCGCGAAAACCCGCTCGACGAGATCGGCGGGATTGGAGCCGCCCGCAAAAGTGCGCTGCTTAAGCATTTCGGCTCAGCGCGCGCGGTGTCACGCGCAAATCTGGCCGACCTGGAAGCGGTGGACGGGGTCTCCAAGGCGTTGGCGAAAAAGATATACGACCATTTTCACGATTGATTTTCCGCTCTGAACCAGCGCCTCCTCCTATCAAGACAGACAAGGGACTTCGAGCATGGACCTACGCAAGCTACCCAATGCCCTGACCATCGGGCGCGGTGCCGCCGGTCCCATCGGTGCCTTCCTGCTTTTGTCGAGCTATAGCGCCACCGAGGAAAGCGGCGCGGTCGGCTATGGGCTCGCCGCCTTCATTGTGCTTGTGCTGGCAGCTCTGACGGACGCCATTGATGGCTGGCTCGCACGGGCACTCGATGCCGAAACGGCGCTCGGCGAATTGCTGGACCCGATCGCCGACAAGCTCCTCGTAGGCTCCTATCTGGTGGCCTTCGTGGTGATCTTTCGTTTCGACTTGCTACTGGTCATTCCGGTTGCACTCATACTCGCCCGGGACCTGACTGTAACCGGGCTAAGGCTGAGCAGCGCCAAACCCAGCGTCATGCGAGCCACGACAACGGCGAAATTGAAGACTTTTTTCCAAATGATTTTGGTCATCGCCCCCTTCATCGTGGTGATGACAGGCCCCCATAGTGATGAGGCCATGGGCCGCTATGCCTTGTCCTGGATTGTCGGCGTCTGGTTTCTCGCGGCCGTCACCCTGTGGTCGGCCTTGCCCTATTGGCAGGCTCGAAACACGCCATAACTCCTATCCGATGCCCACTGAATCCAGAGTTGTGACGCACTCATAACTCACTCCACACGTCACATTTGTATCATTTTATTAACCGTACTCAATGAAAGGATTTAGGGTCGCGGCTGCGCTGCGGGATTTGATGGAGACCTTTCATGTCAGACACTGCCCTGGGTGAACGCTTTAGATTTATGGATTTGACCCACGCCGACCGCGCCCGGCTCAGGGCGATGAGAAGCACTATTCAGTCCGCACTTCCTGAAGTTCTGGATGACTTTTATGCCGAGATCGCCCGCAACCCCGAGGTCGACCGCATGTTCACCAGCCAAGAGATGCGCGACCATGCCCGCGACAAGCAGATTGACCATTGGCTGCGCATCGCTGATGGCAAATTCGACGAAGATTATCTGAACTCTGTGGCCCGCATTGGCGAAGCACACGCGCGGCTCGGCTTGACCCCACAATGGTATTTCGGCGGCTATGCCCGGATCGTCCAGGGCCTACAGTCCGCTTTAATCACGCATGCCTTTAAATCCGTCGGCCCCTTTTCCGCCGGCAAGGCCCGTGATGACCTCAGCGCCAATCTTAGCACGGTCACCAAGGCTGCCATGCTGGACATGGACCTGGCGATGTCAAAAATCGAAGAATGCTCGCGACGCGAGGCGGATGCGCAAAAGCAGCGCCTGGCTTGTGAGTTTGAAAAAACTGTCAGTGCCATCGTCGATTCTGTCGCAGCGGCGTCCGAGGAGCTGGGCCAAACCGCACGCGCCATGTCGACAACTGCCGATCAGACCCAGGACCGCTCCTCCACCGTGGCCGCAGCGGCAGAAGAAGCCACGGTGACCGCGCAATCGGTCGCCAGCGCAGCCCGGCAGCTTACCAGCGCTGTTTCAGAGATTTCACAGCGTGCCGGCGAAGCTGCAGCCTCGTCCGGGCGTGCGAGTGAACACGCCCGCAGCACCGGTCAAACCATGACCAAGCTGCGCGATGCGGCCCAGAAAATCGGCGAAATCGTCACGCTCATTGAAGCTGTCGCGGAGCAAACAAATCTGCTGGCTCTGAATGCCACCATTGAAGCCGCGCGCGCTGGCGAAGCGGGCAAGGGCTTCGCGGTTGTGGCCAGTGAAGTGAAATCGCTGGCCAGCCAGACCGCAAAAGCCACTGAGCAGATCTCTGAGCAAATCGGTAGCGTACAAAATGTGGTCGGTGATGCGGTGACCGCCATCGAAGAGGTCACGACCTCCATTGACGAGGTCAATCAGGTGTCCTCGTCCATCTCCGCGGCTGTCGAAGAACAAAATGCTGCCACCGCTGAAATCAGCCGGAATACGGAGCAAACCGCCAGCAGCGCAGGATCGGTGTCTGAGACCATCACTGACGTGCTGTCGGGCGCAGAACAAACCAATAATGCCGCAAACGGCGTCGTCGACGCGGCTGAGGAGCTTGGCCGCCAGGCCGAGCAGCTGCGTGGGGAAGCCGCACGCTTCCTCGGTGAAATCCGCCAGGCCTCCTAGGGCTAGAACAAGGACCCCTGCTCCGGCGAATGTCTCGTCTTGGCCTTTTTGGCTTTCGTGGCTGGCTTTTTGGTCGGCGTTTCAACCTCTTGGGGCTGCGGCGGCGCTCCCGTCCCCTCCCCGATGCGCGCGGCGGTTTGCCCATCCGAGAATTGCAGGCTGACGGTGTCACCT
>JANQMI010000201.1 GCA_028280165.1 Oceanicaulis sp.
CACGAAGGCGCACCGTTGGAGAGGTCGCATTAAAGACAACGCGCTCAGCCCGGGGGGGCGAGTCAGCGCGCACGTCGGCCTCTGGCGTTTTCGATTGACGCGCCCATCCGACAACGGTGGTGTTCCAGCCGTCTTGGCGGGCGGCTTGGGCGGTCCAAACAATTCTCGGGTCAGCTTCGGGAATATGCGCGCAAACGATGTGCAGCCGTCCAGGTTTGCGGGCTGTCATGCCGAAGCCTTACGTGTCAGCAATCGGTGAACGTGCCGCAGCGGTCGCGACATTCGCTTGACAGCTCTTGGGCCGTTGCCGATTGCGACTTCAGCCTGAACAACCCGCCAATCCATCCAGTCCTTAAAGCGCGCCTGCATGCGACGCGGTGCCAGGGGCCTGCGCCGAGGCTGACAATGCGCCGAGGCTTCATCCACAATCTCGGTTACAAACGCGCGGTAGGTGAAACGTTCGCTGAGGACGATCTCCTTGCATGTCCGGTCCGCAAGCTGATCGACTCTGTTGTCATCTTGTAGCAGGCTGATAACCTCATCAATGTTCGAAAAGTCGCGTTTAAGCTCGAGATAATGCTGTCCTGGCTTGAGAATTCCATTATAGGAACCCTCAAGCAATATCTGGGCGCATCTCATTGCCGCCGCCTCAAAATGGCGAGGCGAAATGCAAGCGATAGGCTCGATCTCAACAGCGCGTAGCGTGTGCTGATAGACCTGTTCGAAATCAGCGTTAGGATTTGCGCTCAGAAAAGTCTCTACGCCGCGCTTTACTTCGCCGTCCTGGTCCAGGACCGACGCACCGCCTTCAACCCCAAGCACTGCACGTGATTGTCCCAAGTGGTCCAGCCATGCTCGCCCTGAGATAGTGGCTTCATCTCCAACGACTATATCAGATGCGTAGCCGCGCTCGGAAAGCTCTCGCCTCATTTTTTCCGCTATCAATACCTTCAATCGGCCGTGGCATCCAAGCCAAAATCCAACATTGGACGCGCGGTACGAGACCAGGGAAGGTCGTTGACTGGCAGGCGCGATGCGTTGGCCTGCACGCTCCAACAACGCATCGTCTACATATCCAGTAAGGACGGTGCGGAATTGAGCTTCGTCAAAGGAAGCCCCATAAAGTGTAGGCCAAGCTGATTGTTCAGCACAGGATAGAATGCAAGTAGGTCTGAGCGCGCTCAGTATTTCGCGCAGCTTTCGGTTGAAATAGTATTCATCTTGCGGGAGTGCAATCCTAACCGCTCGATGTGAAATTATTGATGTAAGCTGGAGCAGAGTTGTCTGAAAATAGGCATGATGCCATCTCACACCGAGAAACGTGGGGTCGGCGATAACAATATCTGGATCAATAGCCTCAATGCTGGCTGCGATATCATTCATCGCAGCGTTTATATAGAAGGTTGGGCATCCACTATATCGCTCCCAAGAACGAAGATGGGCTTCAACAGACAGCCTCAGTGGGAAGCGGTTGCGTGCAAAGTAAAGCACAGCGATTGTTGGACAAGGGTTAGCCATTTTAGGTCCTTAGGATTCCTGCCTCAGTTAGCTGTAGAATACGACAGGTGTCTAGGTCCTGCGCTGATTTGCTCGAACCTTGCTTGACAGGCCCTCGCGATATGCTCATACCGCGTCGCAATCGGTGGCGTTGGGGATTACGCGCCCTTTCTCAATTGATCAGTTGGAGGGACATAAAAATGTGCGGGATTGTCGGCGCACGCCACATGCACGCGCGGCCAATCGAAGGGTTGGAACGCAAGCTCGAAGTGATGTCACATTTGATTAGGCACCGTGGTCCAGATGGCCATGGAGAATGGAGCGCGGATAATGGGAGCGTCGGTCTAGCCCATCGCCGACTGGCGATTATCGATCTGAAGAAAACGGGTGCGCAGCCGATGCGCGGACCATCGGGTGCGACGGTCAGTTATAACGGCGAAATCTACAATTACGTAGAGCTCCGCGACGCCTTGAAAGAGGGTTGGAACTTCCAGAGCGCGACCGATACGGAGACGATCCTCGCGGGGTATGAGCGCTTTGGTGAGGATGTAGTTGATCACCTTCGCGGCATGTTCGCGTTCGCGCTTTGGGACGAGAAAAAGCAATCCTTATTCTGTGCACGTGACCGCTTCGGCATTAAGCCATTTTACTACACCGTCGTTGACAGTGTGTTCTACTTCGCTTCGGAAATCAAAGCGTTGGTTCCCGTGCTCAAGTCAGTTGATGTCGACCAGAAAGCGCTCGCGGAATACCTCACCTTCCAGTATCCGATCACCGACCGCACGCTTTTTGCGGGTGTGCACCAGTTGCTGCCGGGTCATGCGCTAACTGTATCCGGCGGTGAGATCAAAATCCGCAAATACTGGGATCTGCATTACACGCACGACCACTCGATCACCGCAGACGCCGCGCGGGGGCGTGTGCGGGAGCTGCTTGACGATTCCGTTGATATCCATTTGCGTGCCGACGTGCCGATTGGCGCTTACCTGTCTGGGGGCGTGGACTCGAGCCTCATCGCGCTTCTTGCGGCCGAGAAAAGCCCGGTCAATAATCTCGCCTTCCACGGCAAGTTCACCTGCTATCCTGGCTATGACGAGAGCCACCATGCCGAGGTCGTGGCCCAGCAGGTGGGCATGACGCTCCACCAGATCGATATTGGGGCTCAGGACTTTGAGGATACGCTGAGCAAGGTGATCTATCATCTTGATCACCCTGTGGCCGGGCCGGGCTCTTTCCCACAATACATGGTTTCTCACCTCGCTTCGCAGCACCTCAAAGTGGTGCTGGGTGGCCAGGGGGGCGACGAGATTTTCGGCGGCTACGCGCGTTACATGGTCGGCTATCTGGAGCGCCTCATCGGTGCGGCGCTCGATGGTGAGCTCGACAATGGCGACTATGCCGTCTCCTTTGAGTCGGTCATCCCGAACCTGGGCTTGCTGCGTGAATACAAGCCACTGATGCAGCAATTCATGTCATCGGGCATGTTCGAAAGCCTCGATCGCCGCTTTTACTGCTTGATCGACCGCTCCGCCGACTTAGCGGACGAGGTCGATTGGTCTCAGTTGGACAATGAGCATGCCTTCACCGCGTTCGCAGAGGTCTATAATGACCGCGAGGTGATCTCAGAGCGCGCGCATCTCAACACCATGGCGCGCTTCGACTTCAAGCGTTTGCTGCCCGCTCTGCTGCAGGTAGAAGATCGCATGAGCATGGCGCATGGCCTTGAGTCTCGGGTGCCGCTGCTCGACCACCCGCTTGTGGAATATGTCGCCACGACGCCGCCGGAGGTGAAGTTTGAAGGCGGCCGTCTGAAGCAGCTCCTGCGCTCGTCCTATAGCGACAAGCTGCCAAGCAGCCTGTTGGAGCGCCGTGACAAGATGGGTTTCCCGGTGCCTCTCAAAGAGTGGTATCGCGATGAGCTCAACACCTTCGTCAAGGACATCTTCCATAGCCAGTCGGTGCGCGAGCGCGGCTTTATGAACGCCGACGCCGTGCTGAAAAACTTCGACAAGAGCAGCCGATTCTCGCGCAAGACCTGGGGGCTGATCAGCCTCGAGCTCTGGCATCAAATATTTGTCGACGACGCACACAACATTCGGAAAATGGTTGCCTGACGAACAGGCCCGTCTTTTCGATCACTCAATAACGGAGATTGTAGGAATGAAAGTCATCGTCACCGGGGCCGCAGGGCAGGTTGGGTCACATGTTGCCGAGCTGCTCATGGCGCGCGGCGATCATGTGATCGGCATCGACGACCTGACGACCGGGCGCCGCGAGCATCTGCCTGAAACCCACGAAAACCTCACCTATGTCGATGGTGATATTGCTGACAAGGCGTTGCTCGACAGTCTGTTTGAAGAGCACAAGCCTGACATCGTCGTGCACACTGCGGCGTCCTATAAAAATCCCGATGATTGGTACACGGACACCGTGACCAACGCCGTGGGCGGTGCCAATCTGGTGAAGGCGTCCAAGGAAACCGGCGTGGGTCGCTTCATCTATTTCCAGACGGCGTTGTGCTATGGCACCAAGCCGATGGAAAGCCCGATCACGCTGAAGCATCCGAAAGACCCGGCCAACTCGTCTTACGCCATCACCAAAACCGCCGCAGAAGAATTCCTAGAGTATTCCGGCCTCGACTTCGTGACCTTCCGCCTCGCCAATGTCATCGGTCCGCGCAATGTCTCCGGGCCGCTGCCGATCTTCTATCAGCGTCTGCGCGACGGCAAAAAGTGCTTCGTGACGCCGGCCCGCCGCGACTTTGTATATGTCGGTGACTTGGCTCGCAACGTGATCAAGGCCGTCGACGGCACCGGTCATGGTGCCTACCACTTTTCCTCCGGCGGCGATATCGCGATCAAGGAGCTCTATGACGCGGTCGTGGTTGCTCTGAACCTCAATGAATATCCGGAGCCGGACTTGCAGCCGCTCGGACCCGACGATGCGCCGTCGATCCTGCTGGATCCTTCGCGCACCCTCGAGGATTTCGGCGAGATTGAGTTCACGCCGCTCAAAGACTTCGTGAAGATGGCGGTGGATTACTACAACGAGCATGGCACGCTCGGCGAGTACACGCACCTGCGCCTTCAAGACAAAGCCAAGTAAGGAACGCGAACATGCGTATTCTTCTGACCGGCGGTGCGGGCAGCCTCGGCGCAAATGTCATCGACTACATGCTGCCGCGTGACGGCGTCGAGTTCCTTGTTGTCGACAACTTCGCGACGGGCCACAAAGGCTCGTTGCCGGAGGGGCATGACCGCCTCAAAGTGGTCGAAGGGTCCATTGCGGACGCTGAGCTTGTCGATCGCTGTTTCGATGAGTTCGAACCGACCCATGTGATCCACTCCGCCGCGTCCTACAAAGATCCCGACGATTGGACTGAGGACGCGATGACGAATGTGATCGGCTCGATCAATGTCGCCAATGCGTCCAAGCGGGTCGGCGTCAAGCGTCTGGTGAATTTCCAGACGGCATTGACCTTCGGTCGCCCCGAGACGGTGCCGATCCCGAACGATGCGCCGTCTCGTCCGTTCACCAGCTATGGCGTGTCCAAAACTGCGGGTGAGCAGGTGATGCTGGGCTCCGGCGTCAACACGGTGACCCTGCGTCTCGCAAACGTCACCGGGCCGCGGCTGGCGATCGGCCCGATCCCGACCTTCTACACGCGTCTTAAGGCCGGAAAATCGTGCTTCTGCTCGGAAACGGTGCGTGACTTTATGCACATGGACGACTTCATCTCGATCATGGACCGCGCGCTTCAGCCGGAAGGGCCGCAGGGCGTCTTCAACGTTTCGACGGGCGAAGGCAAGTCGATCAAGGACGTGTTTGATCAGGTTGTCGCCTATCTGGATGTGGAGTTGAGCGAAGACGTGCCCATCGTGCCGGTTGGGGACGATGATGTCGCCGCAGTGGTGCTGGACCCGTCGGAAACCGAACGCGCCTTTGATTGGAAGGCCACGGTCTCGTTCGAAGAGACGATCCGCCGGATGCTCGCCTGGTATGACGAGCATGGCGTGACGGCGATCTATTCACATGTGCGCGCGCCGTCCGCCGCCGACAACAAATAGCGTAATGCGCGCTGAGAGCACGCACTGAGGGAAGCAATATGTCAGATATCGATTTCAAGGGTCGCAAGCTTCTGGTTGCCGGCGGCGCGGGCTTCGTCGGGTCAAACCTGGTCAAGAAGCTTCTTGAGCATGACCCTAAAGAGCTGATGATCGTCGACAATCTGCTGTCGTCTGATCCGGTCAATGTCCCGCTGGACGATCGGGTGACCTTTGTGCCGCGCTCGATCACGGATGACGCTGTTCTGGCCGCTCTACCAGACGATCTGGACTATGCTTGGGCGCTTTATTGCCTGCACGGCAATCAGTCTTCGATTGCCGATCCGATGCTCGACCACGCTAACAACACGTTGCCGAGCCTCAAACTGTTTGAGCGTCTGAAAACGATCAAGTCCCTTCGCCGTGTTGTCTATGCCGCAGCTGGGTGCGCCGTAGCTGAGAAGACGTTTGGGGAAGCCGCTGCGACCAAAGAAGATGCGCCGGTTTCGCTCTATCACGACAGCCCGTACTCGATTTCCAAACTCGTCGGTGAGTTCTACGGGAACTATTACTGGAAACAGTATGACCTGCCCTTCGTGAAGGCTCGTTTCCAGAATGTTTATGGCCCCGGCGAAATCCTAGGGGCGGGCCGTTGGCGCGGGACTGTGCACACGGTCTGGCGCAACGTGACCCCAACCTTTGTATTTCGCTCGCTACACCAAGAGGCTCTTCCGCTTGATAATGGCGGCGACGCCAGCCGGGACTTCATCTTCGTTGAAGATATGGCGCGGGGGCTCATGGCCTGTGCGCTGAACGGCGAGGCCGGCGAAGTCTACAATCTCGCTTCGGGCCGGGAGACGACGATTCTCGAGCTCGCGACGCTGATCAACGGGCTTACCGAGAACCCCACGGAGGTTGCGCTGCGTCCCAAGCGGGATTGGGACACCTCGGGCAAGCGTTTTGGCGACCCGGGCAAAGCGAAGGAGAAGCTTGGCTTTGAGGCTGCGGTCGGGATTGAGCAAGGTCTTGAGACCACGGTCGATTGGACGCGCAATAACCTGGACACGATCAAGCGCTGCATGTCTCAGCACCGCCATTTCGTGCCAGGCATCGACGCCTATCTGGGCGAGTAACGTCCTACGGTTGCAGATGCGCCGCGCTTTCTTCGCAGGAGCTGGCTATGGACAGGCTTGATTGCGTGATCCTTGGTGCCGGCGTGATCGGCCTGGCTGTGGCGCGCGAGCTGGCGCTCCGCGGTCGCGAAGTCTTGGTCGTCGACCGAGGAGCGGTAATCGGCTCTGAGACAAGCTCGCGCAATAGCGAGGTGATCCACGCGGGTATTTACTACCCCGCCGGTTCGCTTAAAGCGACGACGTGTGTTGAGGGCAAGCAGCGCCTTTATCGTTTCTGCGAAGAGCGCGGGGTGCCCCACCGGCGGTGCGGCAAACTGATCGTAGCCACTGATCCCGGCCAGGTTGAGACGCTCAAGTCGGTCCAGGCGAAGGCCGCGGCCAATGGCGTGGACCTGGAATGGCTCGATCAGGCCGCTGTCACCGCCCGGGAGCCTGAGGTCGCCTCAGTGGCGGCGCTTTGGTCCCCGACGACTGGAATCGTCGATAGTCATGCGTTCATGCTCGCCTTGCAGGGTGAGGCTGAGGCCCATGGCGCACATGTCGTCTTAAACACAGAGTTTCAGTCCGCCTCCGTTGATGAGGGCGGTGTGACGCTGACCTTCACCGATGGGACTCAGTTCAGCGCGGCCAGCATCATCAACGCAACGGGGCTGTTCGCTCCGCAGATCGCCCGCGCCTTCGGCGGCGCGTTTGATGCTGTCGCGCCGCACGCCTACTACGCCAAGGGAAACTACTACCGCCTGAGCGGCGCGCGGCCGTTTTCGACGCTGGTTTATCCCGTGCCGGAACCCGGCGGTCTGGGTGTACACGCGACCATAGATCTTGGCGGCCAGGTTCGGTTCGGGCCGGATGTCGAGTGGCTCGACGGCATTGACTACTCCGTGGACCCGGCGCGGGCAGACGGTTTTTACGAAGCCGTACGTCGCTATTATCCGGGTTTGAAGGATGGCGCATTGAGCGCGGACTATGCCGGCATTCGGCCGAAAATCGCCGGGCCAGGCGAGGCGGCGGCGGATTTCCAAATTCTGGGGCCGCGCGACCATGGCGTCGCGCATGTCGTTCACATGTTTGGTATTGAGTCGCCTGGACTGACGGCGTCGCTGGCGCTGGCTGAAGTGGTGGCGCTACGCCTTGAGTCATGATTTGAACAAGACACAGTCAATTCAGCTTGGTTGGGGCATCGAGACATGAAGCTTTTCACGATCGTCGGGGCGCGCCCGCAATTCATCAAGGCGGCGGCCGTGTCGCGCGTGATCGCGCAGGATCCGGAGATCGAGGAATCGATCGTCCACACCGGACAGCATTACGACGCCAATATGTCAGATGTCTTCTTCACCGAGCTGGGCATTCCCGAGCCGGCGCGCAATCTGGGTGTATCTGGCGGTGGCCATGGCGAAATGACGGGGCAAATGCTCGCCGGCCTGGAGCGGGCGATGGTGGAAGACAAGCCTGACGCCGTGCTGATCTATGGGGACACGAACTCCACTCTCGCCGGGGGGCTGGCGGCTGCGAAACTCCATATTCCCGTCATCCACGTGGAAGCGGGTCTGCGGTCGTTCAACAAACGGATGCCCGAAGAGATCAACCGCATCGTCGCGGACCATCTCAGCGCTTTGCTGCTCTGTCCAACGCAAGCGGCCCGCAATCACCTCAAGGCGGAAGGCATCACCGCCGGCGTCGAACTGGTTGGCGATGTCATGTACGATGCGACGCTGTACGCGATTGAGCAGTCAAAGCAGGTCTCTACCATCCTGGCGGACCTGGAGCTTGAAGCGGGTGGATATGCGGTTTGCACCATTCACCGGGCCGAGAACACGGATGACTCTGAGCGGTTTGCCCGTGTGCTCGATTTTGTTGAACGTGAGGCCGAGAACCAGCCAATCATCTTCCCAGTGCACCCACGCACGCGAAAGATGATGGAAAAGGTGGGGCGTAGTACTCTTGCCGGTGTCCGCCTTATCGATCCGGTTGGCTATTTTGACTTGCACCGTTTGTTGGGTGGCGCTTCGCTTGTCCTTACGGACTCAGGCGGGCTTCAGAAGGAAGCTTACTTCCATAGTCTCCCATGCATCACCATGCGGGACGAAACCGAGTGGGTTGAGACCGTCGAAGCGGGCTGGAACCGGCTCTGGCTTGAAAGCGACTGGAAATCACCGCGCCACGATATCCCGGACTATGGCGCAGGCGACGCTGGCGCGCGCACGATAGCGGCGACCAAAGCCCACTTTTCCTAAGACGCGCCGCCGCTGCGCCGCGCGAGCGCCTTTTCATAGGCGCTAAGCAGTGTGGCAGCCTCATGCGACCAGTCGTTCGCTAGTGCGAAGCGACGCGCCGCAGCGCGTTTTGCGTCCAATTCCGCGTTATCTGGCCCATGCGGGCCGAAGGCTTGGTCAAGCGCCAACGGGGCGGGCGAGACCCAGCCCATCGTCTCCGAGCGGACCATAGCGGCGACCTCCAACAGGTCATCCGCCGCCACGACCGGCACGGAGCTCGCTGCAAATTCGAAGAGTTTATTGGGCAGGCAGAAGCGATGATTGTCCCAATAACCTTGATAAGGGATAAGCCCGGCGGTCGCGCCTGCGGTCCAATGCTCCAACGTGTCAAAAGGTGCCGGTTTCAGGATGATTGACGGTCGAGCGTTTGACCGTGCGGCCTCCGCTTTCAGCGCAGGTTCCAGCTCGCCGCTCCCCATCAGCACCAGACGCCAGCTATCAGGCAGCCGGTCGGCTTGACCGGCGAGCTCCAGCAAGCCTCGCCCGCGTCCAAAGCCGCCCTGATAAAGCACGATGCGGGTCTCTGGAGATACTTTCGCCGCGCGGTGCAGCCGTCCGTCATAGGTGATCGGCGATGGCACAGCGACGGCGTTGCGAACCAGATCGGCCGCGGGCGCGCCCGGCGCTTTTTGCCGCCACAATCGGGCAAGGCCGTCCGAAACGGTGAGGGCGGCGTCTGCGCAGACGCCCCATCGCGCCTCGGTTCGTCGCACATATGCCGCAGTCGGCGCGTCCGCGTGGGGTGTCGCCTCCCAAGCCTCGGCCATGTCATAAACTAGGGCCGCACCGGATTGATGACGCAGGGACGCCCCGGTACGCAACATCGAATAGTGCATCACATGGACTATGTCCGGTTCAATTGCCTTTGCGCGGGCGAAAACGTCTCTCTGGGTTGTGCGCCAGTCGACTGCCCTACCAACCTTGCCTAGATGGCGCAGCATAGACGGGGAGCGAGGCCAGATCGCGTGGACCTTGCCGCCTGCCTCCTCGACCGACTTCATCATCTTGAGATATCGACCATTGAAAGCTGGAGCGCTCTCAAGAAGGAAGAGGACTTTCATGGTGGCTAAGGTTCCTTTCCACTGCATTGACGCCGTTTGAGAATCAAGATGTGTGCCGATGCCTTGCGCTGAGGCGGAAATTTGGTGAAACACTGCTGCGGCACGCGTCCGGATAACTCGAGCTATGAGGTGAAGCAATGGGGTACTGGGCCCACGAAACCGCAACAGTCGATGATGGTGTTGAAATCGGCGACGGAACAAAGATCTGGCATTATGCGCATGTCCTCTCGGGCACCAAGATCGGTCGTAATTGCTCGCTTGGCCAAAATGTCATGGCTGGTCCCAACATCTTCATTGGCGACAAGGTCAAGGTTCAGAATAACGTGTCGCTCTACAAAGGCGTGACATTGGAGGATGGGGTATTCTGCGGACCGTCCTGCGTCTTCACCAATGTTCTAACCCCGCGCGGCTTTGTGGAACGAAAGACTGAGTTTGGTGAAACTATCGTTCGGCGCGGCGCGACCATTGGGGCCAATGCCACTATTGTCTGCGGCGGCCCAAACGGCCGCACAGAGCTTGGTGAATACTGCTTCATCGCCGCCGGTGCCGTGGTGACCAAAGATGTCCCTGCGTATGCCTTAATGGCCGGAGTGGCAGCCAAACGTATTGGCTGGGTTAGCAGAGCTGGTGAGGTCCTTGGCGATGATTTGGTGTGTCCGCGCGTCGGTGAGCGCTACGCCGAGGACAATGGGAGGCTGAAGGTTATTGATAAAATCAAGGACCAGGACAGCCCGCACCTGTAGGGCAAGACGTATGATTTGGTGCGTATGACAGCTGATGTCTCAATCCTGATTGTTGCCTATCGCAGCGTTCGATACATGCCGCGCATGGTCGAGGCTTTGAAAGCTCAGACGCTGCAACCGCAGGACATTTTGATCCTTGAGAATGGCTCTCCTGAGGCTGAGCGTGTGCGGGCGGACGCGCTGCCTGAAGGAGCAAGACTCATAGAAAGCGAGACCAATCTGGGATTTGCAAGGGGCAATAACCGGCTGGCATCCCAGGCTCGGTCGACCTGGCTGGTTTTACTCAACCCGGATGCATTTCCCGATCCTGACTGGCTTGAAGCAATGGTTGCTGGCGCACAGGCGTTTGACCATGCTGATCTCTTTGGCTGTACCCAGCGCGCGGATGGCATGCCTGGTGTGCTGGACGGAGCCGGCGACGTGTATCACCTCAGCGGTATTCCTTATCGCGGCGGCTATGGCAGGAGCATGCAACCGCCGGCGGATGGCGAAGTCTTCGCTCCCTGCGGCGCGGCCTTGATGATCCGTCGGTCGGTGTTTGAGGCGCTGGGGGGCTTTGACGAGGACTATTTTTGCTATCTTGAGGATGTTGATCTGGGTTATCGTGCCCGTCTGAACGGTCATTGGGCCCTTCAACTGCAAGCGCCGGCAGTGAGCCATGTGGGGTATGCGTCGTCTGCCCGACGGTCAGAATTTGCAACCTATTACGGTACCCGAAACCGGGTTTGGACGTTTGTGAAGAATACGCCACTTGCTCTCCTGATCTTATTGGGCCCGTTCCATCTGGCAGCCACGCTGCTGTTATGGATGTCCGCGCTTCGCTTCGGTCAGTTCACGCTGTTCGGTCGTGCGCTGAGGGACGCATTGGCAGACTGGCCCCGCTTGATGGCCAAGCGCCGGGCAATTCAGGTCAGACGCACCATCAATATGGGCGAGCTTGTGCGAATAATGGCGTGGAATCCACTCGATCTGTTGTCTCGCGCGCCTCGGGTTCTGAAGTTGGCAAAGCCTGTAAAAGCTTCGAGTGACGCTTGAATTTTTACCTCTAAAGCCGGATTTTATGGCCATGAGCTCATCCGATGCGCCATCTGGTTCTGAAAGCGACCCTATCGAGGAAGCAGCCACAAGCCTTCAGGCAGCGATTGCGCGCGTGTCACAGCGCCTGGAGTCCTTACGCCAGCAGGTCGAGATGGCCCATGAAGAAGCGGATGCCGTTCACGGCACCGATGAAGACCGGTCGCGACTGGCTGATTCCCTGGATGCGTCGCTAGCCCGAGAACAGGAGCTCGAGGCGGCTGTCGAAACTGCCGCAAAGGCTGTGGAAGATGCGCTGGCCGTGCTCGGCGAAGCCCCAGACTCCAATGGGGAGGGAAAGATCAGTGAGTAAGGTGACCATTTCCCTCAACGGCCGGCCTTTCACCATTGGGTGTGAGGACGGACAACAGGCCTATCTCCGCGAACTCGCAGGTCACCTGGATAGCCATGTCCGGGGCTTGGCAGAGCGTGTCGGTCAAATTGGGGATCTGCGTCTCTTGCTCATGGCCGCATTGATCGTGGCCGATGAGTTGAAAGAAGCGCAAGGCGAGCTTGAGACGCTTCGAGAAGACCTCACCGATACCAAGGGACGGCTTTCTGAAACGCAGGCCCGCCGCAGAGCCGACCGAGCCCGAGCCGCCGAGGCAATATTGTCCGCAGCCGCAGAGCTGGAGCGCCTCGTTGAACAGACGGACAGCACGGCGGCTGGAGACAAGCCTTGAGTCTGGCGGGCGTCGCCCCCATGTTCGACCACGGCGGTAGCTGGAGCGTTCGTCAGGTCATTTCAACCCGGCGACCTTACGTCTCTGAGAGGGAGCTGCCTCTGCTTGGGATCGTGGTCCCTTGTAAGCGGCGCCCACCTGGTTATCCAGGTCAGCAGGGGTGTAAAACGACCAACGGCGCATTTGGCACCGCCACCTCGGTCCATGGGGGCATGCCATCATGCTGACCGCCTGGCGTAAATCGCGGATGCGCAAATCTGCTAAGGCAGTCCGCAAGCAAGCCGGACTTCAAACGCCGGATGCGGCTCAGAATCTGGTCGAATACTTCCCTGATAAGATATGGCCTGCGCTGCATAGCGTGGTGGCAGGCTACCAGCCGATCGCCACTGAGATCAGCCCTATGCGGTTGATGGAGACCTTTCACTGCGAGCAGGCACGAATGGCCCTGCCTCGCGTGAAGACGGTCAATGCGCCGCTTGAATTCGGCGCATGGGCACCTGGCGATACGCTTGAGCGCGACCAGTCTGGCGTGCCTGCTCCGGGGCCCAAAGCGGCATCTCTGATCCCTGAACTCATTCTTGTCCCGCTTCTTGCGTTTGACCGTAGCGGAAGACGGCTCGGATATGGTGGCGGCTATTATGACCGTACGCTCAAAGCCCTTCGTGCGGCGGGATCGGTCGTGGCGGTGGGATTGGCCTACTCGGCGCAGGAAGTAAAGCGCGTCCCGGTCAGCCGAACCGACGAGCGACTGGATTGGATTGTGACCGAAGCCGGCGCGATCCAATGCCTGGAGTGACACAGCCGGCTATTCTAACGCGACTTGTCCTCGGGCCCGCTGGCCTGCGTTCTGGGAGTCTAGGCCCAGCCTTTCGCGCCCCATGGCGCACCGTGTTTTCCGGGCTTTGCGGCATAGCCCTGCTGGTCCTGCCGATTTGGGTCTTGATGAATCTGGGCCGGGGGCTCGATGTATCGGACGCCGGCTATTATCACGCGTCGATTTCATACCTCTCCGACAACCGGATGGCGGTCACTCAGTTCGGTGTGGTCTGGAACCTATTGCCTGTCCCAGATGACATCTTGATGCGGCGCGGCGCGCTCTTCTTATGGGTGACCCTGGCGAGTGGCTGGATGGCCATTGAGGCGTTCAGCTTACTCAACAGGGCGCACCTGCGTACCCAGACGAGCGGGGACCAGATATTATTTGCCAGCGTTGGCATAGGCGCTGGGGTGTTCTACGCCTCGCTTTGGCTGGTTGATCCCAGCTATAATTCCACGGCCCTTGGCCTAAGCTGTGGGCTGGTTGCTCTGGCCATACGCTTGGTGCGAACCCGCGCACAAGCGCCAGCGAGCCTGGTCGTAGCTGGCGCTCTAGTCGTCCTTCTTCTTTATGCACGTCCGCCAACGGCTGCAGCTCTGGGGCTGAGCCTCAGCCTTTTCGTGTTGGTGCTGGTGCGTCCCAACCCGCGCCGGCTGGTCAAGCTCGTCGGCGGTTCAATTGCGGGCATGGTCGGGGCCATCGGACTGGTCTGGCTCCTGGTTGAAGCGCCCAGTGAGACTTGGAGCCGCTTTCAGGGCGGTCTCGAATTGGCCGGCATGCTCGCCCGTGATGTCGACCATTTCGATCATTTGGAACGCTTTACCCTGGGCCTGCTCCGGGTTGCGTCGCAAAGCTGGTTTATCTTGCTGTGGGCGTTTCTGATCTCTGCTTCGGCGGTCTTCAGGCCCTTCCGGACACAGGCAGCGCAGGCGCTGCTAGCGGCCAGTTTATCGGTATTGGTGGTGTTGGTGATGGCGCTGCATCTGCGCACTCTGTCTGATGCGCCACTGGCCTCCTATGCGTTTCAGAGCGACATGGCGGCGCTCACAGGACTGCTCGCGGTCGTTATTGCGGCTGGAAGGATTGTCCCAACGGCCAATCGACCGCGCCGACGCCTGGACACGCGCCGCCTGGCTCTCGTCTTGGCCTTACTCGTCGCAAGCCTTGCGGTGGTTTTCTGGACAGCCAGTCTCTGGTTTCCACGGCTTGCCTGGGTGGGGGTCTTCCCAGTGCTCGCGCTGCTGGTCGCTGTGCACAGCGAGAACCGTTGGCGTTTCATGGCTTCGGCCAGCTTAGTGGTTGGGGTTTTGGCGATGCTTCAGTACGCGTTCTGGACAAGTGTGTCGCACACGCCTTACCGGCTTTCTGGTCCGCTTCAGGCGCAGACGCTACCAACTGAAATCCGCCATGGCCGATCGACGCTCCGGACAGACGCCGCGACCCACACCTTGTTGAACACATTGACGCGGGTCAGCACCGACCTGGCCAGGTGTGAAGGCAAAGACCGGCCAGTTTTGCTCGATATGACAGGGCGAATGCCCATGGTTGCCTATCATATCAATGCTCGACCCCCAGGGCGCTCCTGGGTCTTGTCCGGCTATCCAGGCTCGGCGGATCTCTTCGGCTCCATCGTCGGTAATCTTGATGATGCGACGCTTCAGGCGGCCTGGATTCTGGATGCTCCTGACTATTCGCGCGGCCATGACCCTGGGGTGTTGGCTGCTCGCGGGGTCAACTATGTCAATGACTATGATCTTGTTGCGGAACTTCATGCTCCATATCCCGATACGCAGATAAGGCTTTATCGTCCAAAAGCAGGGGTCGTCTGTGATCTGACTTAGCGCCATCTTGCAGGCCGCAACGGTGCTACATCGGTGCTTGGCAGGCCTGGTTATGGTGCTTAAAACCCTGCCGAAACTCAGACTTTCAGGAAAGCCATCCATGGGTGCCTTCAGCGAAGAAACCATCAAGTCCGTTCGCCACTACACCGACCGCCTGTTCTCGTTTCGTGTGACGCGGCCGCAAAGCCTGCGCTTTCGCTCCGGCGAGTTTGTGATGATTGGCCTTAAAGTGGATGGCAAACCGCTTCTGCGGGCTTACTCCATTGCCAGCCCAAGCTGGGATGAGGAGTTGGAGTTTTTCTCCATCAAGGTCCCTGACGGCCCCTTAACCTCCAGGCTCCAACACATAAATGAGGGCGATACGATCCTGCTGGGCACAAAACCTGTTGGCACATTGGTGCTGGACGCCCTATTGCCCGGCAAGCGGCTATATCTTCTATCAACCGGGACAGGGATCGCGCCTTTCGCCTCGGTAATCCGAGACCCTGAAACTTATGAGCGCTATGAGCAGGTCATCCTGACCCATACCTGCCGCGAGGTAGCCGAGCTGACCTATGGCAAAGAGCTTGTCGAGGCAGTGCGCAAAGACCCTCTGGTGGGTGATTTTGTCGGAGACAAGCTGGTCTACTATCCATCTGTGACCCGTGAGGCCTTTGATCGCCAAGGCCGGATCACGGCGCTGATGGATGAAGGCAAGATTTATGAAGAGCTGGGAGTCCCGCCACTCAACCCGGAGACCGACCGGGTCATGATTTGCGGGTCCATGGAAATGCTCGAAGATTGCAAAACCCGATGTGAACAAGCCGGCCTGACCGAAGGCTCCAACGCTCGTCCGGGCGAGTTCGTCATCGAAAAGGCCTTCGCCGGCTAGTCGTCGCTGCCATTGCGCCTGACAGCTCTATAGAAGCCGCGCTATATGCCTGTCCTTGAAAGGAAGGCTTCAGCCATGCGCATTGGGTTTCTTGGAGACGTTGTTGGAAAGTCCGGTCGCGACGGCGTGGTAGACCATTTGCCAGGCCTAAAAGAGCGGCTCGCTCTCGACTTCGTTGTCGTCAACGCAGAAAACGCTGCAGGCGGGTTTGGGATTACTGAACGGACCGCCAACGAGCTTTATGATGCTGGAGCTGATGTCCTAACCCTGGGCAATCATGCGTGGGATCAGAATGAAGCTCTGTCCTATATCGAGCGTGAGCCCCGCCTGTTGCGGCCGGTCAATTATCCCGAGGGTTCCGCTCCAGGACGTGGCGCGTCGCTCTATGACCTGCCGGATGGTCGCCGGGTTTTGGTCATGAATGTCATGCTGCGCCTGTTTATGCAGCCCCTGGAAGATCCATTTGCCGCTGTGGACCGGGAGCTGAATGCGGCACCGCTTGGTGCCGTCGCAGATGCCATCATCGTGGACATGCATGGTGAAGCCACCAGCGAGAAGAATGCCCTGGGCGTTTATTGCGACGGGCGCGCGAGCCTGGTGGTAGGCACCCACACTCATGTCCCGACGGCTGACCACCGTGTCCTGCCCGGTGGCACGGCCTACCAGACGGACGCGGGTATGTGCGGCAACTACGACTCTGTCATCGGGATGGACAAGGAGGAGCCGGTTAATCGCTTCGTGACCCATATGCGCTCGTCCCGCTTTCAGGCCGCCAGCGGTCCCGCAACGGTGTGTGGCCTTGTCGTTGAGACCGACGACAGCACCGGGCTTGCCGTACACTGTTCGCCGATCCGGGCCGGCGGAGTTCTTGAACCAGTGGAATAGCGCAGGCGCAGCCTGTAGCGTGCCGTTCATGCACCTGCCTTCTCGTATCGGATTCGGCGTTTCGGGCGCGCACGGCACACCTTTGGTCAGCCGTGCGACCACACGAGCTTTGGTCCACGAAGCGATTGAGCTGGGGGTTCGGGTCTTCGACACGGCACCCGCCTACGGGGCCGGCGAGGCTGAACGTCGTCTTGGTGATGCCTTGAAGAGCCTGGACCGCGACAGCGTCGTCGTGTCCACCAAGGCAGGGCTTTTCAGCTCCGGGCTTGCGAAGCGGCATCGCGACTTTTCCCCGGATGGCATTGAGGCCAGCGTTCGCGCCAGCCTTGAGCGGCTTGGCCTGGATGGGGTCGACATCCTCTTCTTGCATGGGGCAGGAGCCCAGGCGTTCACGGACACCCTGTTCAATCGCCTCAGCCTCCTGAAGTCTACTGGT
>JANQMI010000218.1 GCA_028280165.1 Oceanicaulis sp.
AGGCCAACGGTTCAGCCGCGCCCCAGAACATCAGGCCAATGCCGATGCCAGCGGAGAACAGCATGGCCAGCCAGGAGGCGGTGGAGAAGTCCGGCTTGGCGTCTCGGCCCCCAATGCGAAGACGCCCCATGGGAGACACCATGACGAAGACGCAAAACAGGAAGACCAAATTCACAGACGACACAAACAGCCAGTCGAATGTGTCCAGCACCCAGGCGCGAGAGGCGAACAGCATCTCGCTGGCGGCTTCAGGCGCGGCCAACGTGCCGCCGATGAAGACGATCAGGATCAGCGCGGCAATGAAGAAAACCGGGTTATGAACGTCCAAGCCAAACAGGCTGACATTGTTTTCACCGGTCTTGTGGTCGGTCTTGTACTGGCGGCCTGGCATCAGCGCCCATCCCTTCGATAATCGGTGAGCGCCGGTCCCAGCGCCTGTTTGAGCGGATCAAGCCAGGGCTCGAACGGTTTCCAGGCCTCCAGGCCTTTGGTGTTGATCGGCTGGCGCACCTGTTCAGAACTGGCGGTGCGCACCTCGCGCTTTGTCTTATGGAAGTCCACGCAGGCTTGCTCGAAAGGCAGGCCACAATAGTCGAGGATGCGCCGGACCTGGGCTTCGGTATCAGCGACTACGTCTTCATAGATGACGCGCAGAATCTGACCCGGCATCACGGTTTCATAGTGGTCCATCAGCTCCACATAGCCGCGATAATATCGGCCAATCTCGTCCAGCCCGTAGGTGAATTCCTGGCCTTCGGCGAAGAGCTGTTTGAATCCGGAAAAGCAGCTCCCCATAGGGTCACGGCGTGCATCGATGATTTTCGCATTGGGGAGGATCAACTTGATCAGCCCGATATGGCGAAAATTATTCGGCATCTTGTCGGTGAAGAAGGGTGCGCCTTTGCGGTGCACCCGGGTTTCATCGATATAGCGCTGGCCTAGCTCGGCGAGCTTTTCAGCGTCCAGATCATGCAGAATGCGCGGATATTTCGTGCGATCCGACAGCTTATCGCGCCCGCGCAAATGCTGGCTGAGCGCGATGATGTTGGGCAATTCCAGCGTGCCATCGACCTGGCTGTGGCTGGCGAGGATCTGCTCGAGCAGCGTTGAGCCCGCGCGCGGGAGGCCCACAATGAAGATTGGGTCTGGCGCGGGATCGCCCTTGCCGCCCTGGCGCTCAAACAACTCCGCGGTGCAGTACTCGATCTGGACGGCCAGCTCGGCGTCCATCTGGTCGGCTGTATAGCGCGTTTGAAGCTTTTTCAGCGCATTGCCGCGCTCGTAAAATTCAAAGGAGGCCGGGTAGTCCTTGCGGTCTTCCAGGGCTTTACCCAGTGAGAAGCACAGATTGATCCGATTGGGCAGGGTTTGACCGAGCGCAGCCTCAGCCTCGCGCATGGCTGTAAACTCGGCATCGGTGAACCGATAGGTCTTCAAATTCGCCAGCGCGTACCAGGCATCACCATGGGCGGGGGCTGAGGCCAGAGCCTCGCGATAGGACTGCACCGCCTCTTCAGACTTACCCCAGGTCTTGAGCGCATGTCCCCGTGAGGTCAGCGTTGCGGGATCGCCGGGCACCTGTACCAGCACCGCATCAAACAAAGCCAGCGCGCCGTCATAATCGCCGGTCTGCATCCGCTCGATCGCGAGCTGGGAGGTGAAGACCGGATTGTTGGGATCACGTTTGTGCAGCAGCTCGGCCTGTTCCAGGGCTGTCTCATACTTCTGCCGTTTACGCAGGATCCGGATGTAATCGATCCGCACCGCCATATCGTCAGGCGCAAACTCGACAGCGCTTTCCAGCAGGAATTCCGCATCATCCAATACGCCGAGCCGGTTGCCCACTTCGGCCAGCAGGCGCATGGCCTCGACGTCCCGCGGATGGCTCCGCAGCCAAGATCGGCACAGGCCCTCGGCCTTCAGAAGCCGATTCTCGTAGAGGTGATGCGTGGCCGCCTGCAGCTGTTTCGGCAAACGCTTGGTCCGCTCGGCCTGAAGCCGTGCCGCCTGAGCGTCGGCGCTGCGTCCGCGTCGTTCCAGGATATCTGCTTGAGCCATCCAAGCGGCGTGCAGCCCCGGATTGGCGCGCACGGCACCCTGATAACAACTCAGCGCCCGATCGAAGTCACCCCGCGCGCGATGGAGGTGGCCCTCCTCCTGCAGCCCCCGACCAAATTCCGGCGCGACGGACCGCAGGTGATCCATCACCGCCAGCGCATCGTCATAGCGTTTGAGATAGCGCAGCGAGGCCGCCTTCATGTAGAGCGCATCGGCATGGTCTGGCTCCGCGGCCAGTACGGGCTCCAACAAAGCCAGCGCCTGATCAAACCCGCTGGCCTGCATGGCGGCTTGCACGCTTTGAAGCGCCGTCGTGATGTCCGTCAATGAGTTCAAAAACCACTCCGGGCTTCAAAGGCAAAGCGCCCCGCTGTTTTCAGGCGAGACGCTTTGCCTTGAAGTTTAGGCGGCACCCCGGCCACGCCTCAACCGCTTTGCCTCAGTAGCTGACACCAAAGCGCAGACCGACGGTGCGGGGGCGGATCACCGTCTGGCGCTCCCGATCGAAGGTGAAATTGTTGGCCAGAACGGCGTTCTCATTGGTGAGATTGTCGACATAAAGCTCAACCGACCAGTTATCGGCCGTCAGCCCGGTGCGGGCCCCCAGCGTCGTGCTGCCCTCGACCTCAGCTGCGTTGATGTCGATGACGTCCGAGCGACTGTCCGCAGAGTAAATCGCCTGGCCCTGCACGTGGGCCGTCCAGGCCGACTGAAGCTCCCACTCGTAGCGGACGCGGGCCGTGAGCTGCAGCTCCGGCGCGAAGGCAAGCGCCGATCCGGCGGTCACGTCATTGGTGGGGGTCAAGACCTCGGTGATCTCGGTATCGAGGACTGAGAAGGCCCCGGTAAAGGTCAAGCCCGACAGGTCCACAGGCGCATAGGTCACGTCGCCTTCAAGGCCCAGAATCTCAGCGTTCGCCGCGTTATCGGAGAAGAAGAGATTGGTGATGGTCGGATCGAAAATCGTGGTTTGCAGATTTTCAATATCCACGAAAAAGACATTGCCGTTAAAGCGCAGCTGGTCATCGGCCAGATCCAGCTTCCAGCCCAGCTCGTAATTGGTCACCTCGTCGGTATCGAGCACGAAGGGCACGGTGAAGTTATTCGGGCCCAGCGCTCCGCCAGGCCGGTTTAAGAGCCCCGGACGGAAGCCTTCAGAATAGGTTGCGTAAAAAAGCGTGCGGTCCGTGGGCGTCCAGGTCCCGGTCAGCTTGAAGATGGCACCATCGGTCGCCGCGGCGTCCGGCGCACGCGTCGCGTTGAAGATGGCTTCGGCTTGAGCCTGAGACAGCAGCGGATCAATCGCCAATATATCGGCAACCGACTGGGTGTCGTTATAAGTGATGTGCCGCGCGGTGTTGCATGTCCCGCGGAAGGTGAACTGACCGTCGCCGTCATACAAGTCGGAGATATCGGTCCCGAAAGCCTGCGCGTCGGTTCCGCCGGAGTTACAGAAGGAGGCGTTGGCACTGCCTTCCAGATCCACCTCGATATCATACCAGCGCGCGCCCACCGTCACGGCAAAGGTGTCGGAGACATCAAATGTCGCTTCGCCGAACAGGCCGAATTGTTCATCGGTCCGGCGGATATCATTCTGGAAGATCACGCCGTCCGGATAGGGTCCCGGATCGGCGAAATAGCCGCTGGTAAACGGCCCATTGGGTGCAAAGGGCCCAAAGGGATCAGCGTCGATAGAGCCCGGATACGTAAAGGCGTTGAGCTCAGTCAGCACGGTCTCGGAGTAGAAGCCCCCCGCCGTGACGCGCCAGCGATTGTCCTGTGGCGTGGTGAAGCGGAATTCATGGCTCTCCACCTCAACATTGGTCTGGGAATCCACAAAGCTGGCCGGTGAATAGCACGTGCCCGACGGGTTCGCCGCGCCGGGATAGGTCACCGACCCCTCACAGGTGTAGTAAGGGAAGTACTGCCCCACAAACATATAGTCGGTGTAGTCCACCGTCTGATCGCTTTCGCGGTCAGTGAAAGCCCCGGTATAGACCACATCCAGCATGGCCAGGCGCCCCTGAAGCGTCCATGAGATGTTGGTGAACTCGTCAGTGAGCGTGTCCGGCGCATAGCGCTGGATTTCCCAGTCATCGAGATCTGGATCCTGGAAGAAGACCCCATCGGCGTCCAGCTCCTGCTGCATCACCGAAATGTCGGCTGTCCAGTCTTCGTTGATGTCAGCGCGGGCCGAGATCCGGAAGCCTGAATAGGTGGTCTCGTTAAAGTCATCCTCCACCAGGGCCGTGTTATCCGCGTCGATGAAGGTCACGCCCGAAAGGTCTGCACCGGCTTGGAAGCCCGCGCGGTTTGCCGATACCGGGACCCCATTGGCCCGAACCGTGCCCGCGGGGCGGAAGCGCGCGGAGTCAGAGGTGTTCACCGTGCCCGGCACATTGTCGATATAGCCGCCCTGATTGTCCCAAAAGGCCACACCGCGAATGGCGAATTGCTCGCCCACTGGCAGGTTCACGACGAACTCAGCGCTGCTGCTGTCATCGCCATCTTCGGTCATCGCATAGCCAAAATTGGCGGATGCGGAATACTCCCCGATCACCGGCTTATTGGTGATCATGCGCACCGTACCCGCCTGAGACGACGCGCCGAACAGCGTACCCTGCGGGCCGGGAAGGACTTCGACGCGCTCCAGATCAACCGCATAAACGTCCAGATTCCGGCCGGGCTGCGCCAGCGGCTGTTCATCCAGATAGAAGGCAACATTCGGGGCCAGACCCGCCACACCGGCCGTGGTCAGATTGGGCGTCGTCGAGGCCAGGCCGCGGATATAGATGGTGTTCTGACCCGGACCGCCACCGCCAGCCGTCACGCCCGGCAGCTGGACCAGGTAATCGACGAAGACGTCCACATCGAGCTCTTCCAGATCGCTCGCTCCGAGCGCGGACACCGCCACCGGAATGGATTGAGAATCCTGTTCGGTCTTGGTGGCGGTCACGGTTATGCGCTCCACCTGAGCGCTGGCGACCCCGGCGGTCGTGGCGACAGCGAAGGCAGACAGCATGGTGGTGGCGAGAGCGTGTTTCTTAAAGGACATGAGCGCGTGCGACTCCAAATGACGGAAAACGTTGTCCTGGATGTATGGGATCGGGAGCGCCCTGACCAGAAATGCTTTGAGATCAAATTATCTGGATGCGCATTCTGACGCAGCAACCAAACCCAAACCCATCCCTTCTCGTTGTTTTAACACGCGAAATAGTAGAACGTCACAGATTTGCAACACCGATTGACCTTATCATCTGGAAGCAATGCCCCGTGCGGGTATTGGGCATATTCCTTTCAGATCAAAATATCTTCGCAGTCCAGCAAATCAGGCTCGCCTGCGCGTGACCGCAGGCTTAAAGTCGGCATTGGAGACTGTGCCCATGACCGACCAGACTAACCAGACCGACCATGATGCGATCCTGATAGCGCTAAGGCGCATAACCCGCGCGATCGATATTCAATCCAAACGCCTGGTGAAAATGTCAGGCCTGACTGCCCCTCAGCTGGTCGTCATTCAAGCGCTTCGCCGCGACGGTGAGCTGTCGCCCAGCGCGATTGCCCGAGCCGTCTCGCTCAGCCAGGCGACGGTCACCTCGATCGTCGAGCGGCTGGAACGCGCCGGACTGGTCCGACGCAGAAAGAGCGACGCTGACCGACGGGTGGTCCTTGTTGGATTGACACCAGAGGGGCTCACCAAGGCCGAAAGTGCCCCTGAGCTCCTGCAGGCCGGTTTCATCCGGGCCTTTGGCGCGCTGGAGGCTTGGGAACAGCACATGCTGATCGCATCGGTTCAGCGGATCGCCGAGCTTATGGACGCTGAAGACATCGACGCGTCCCCCATCCTCGAAGTGGGTGAGATTCAATCCGAGCGGTGAGCTTGGCGGGAACCGGTATGCGCCGCCCTAGTTTATCAAGCCAGACCCATGCTGTGGTATTCCACGAGAAGGAAGGTCGCCGCCACGCCAAGCAGAGTTAACCGGGGAGGCGACGGCAAGGATGGGTGCAGCGCGCGCAGGACGGACGCCCGAGCCTCGAGAGACCGCACCCTTGCAGACGTGGGGGCGGAGGCCCAATACCCAGTCTAGACTTCGAGTTGGATCGGGAGTCGCAGTGTCGTCGACACTCAATTCGTTTAGAGATCGATTTCGAATCGACAGGTAATTTTTGCTTGTCTAAAGTTCCCTCAAGCGTGAGGGAAATCATGGGTTTGTTTGTATGCGCAGTGCTCGCAGGAGCATTGTTTTTGGCTGTCGCCATCGGCGCACGGCTCGGTGCCAACTGGGTGTTAGCATCTGAGGGAGACGGTGCCCTGTCGCAATCTCTTATGCCCAGTGCAATGGCCAGCTCCGCTCTTGGTTCGCGAGAGGCAGTTTGATGGTTTGATCGCTTCATCGCGCCAGATAAAGGCGAAACCAGAGCGTCCGCGGCGAATGCGGCTTACTGGTTTTCCAACTCCCTAAATCCAGGCGGCACCAATCGTCCATAAAAGCGACCTGATGCCGTCATAGCTCTTGTAAGGATTTCCATGTTTGCTGCCGTACTCGTCGCTGCCGCTCTAAGCGTCTCTGTTCAAGAAGACACCATCGATCCCCTCGAACAGATGATTGCCAGCACAGAAGCCGTACAGACCGATCTCAATCCAAGATTCCGAGGGATGGGGCCGTGGTCCGCTGCCGAATTTGCCGGTGAAGAGCGCCGCCGCGCCAGCCGGGGAAATGTCTTTGGTAATATGTTCTCCGGTCAGGGCGCACGGGCTCAATGGACTGTGACCCAGGGAGGGTCGTTTACAGACGCGCCAATCGCGGCAACATGCGAAGGCGGGCAGAGCCAGTTCCAGTTTGGATGGGTTGGTTTCGACCGCAACGAGCTAGGGTTTATCTGCACATTCACGCGTGGTGGAACCGCTGTTGAAGATCGATTTGAATTAGCGGTCTCACGCAGCCGCAATCCGTTACGCCAGCTTATGGCGAACGAACGCGCCGCTGAGCTGCATTGGCAAGGCCGGGTTCTTCGATTGGAGACTGCGAGACTCAGCGGCGTTGGTCTGCCGACAGGCCGGGTGCCCGGATATGTCATCCGCGATGAGAACGGGATCGCAATCGCAGGGATGGACTATCAGCGCGCTCAGCCCTTGCTCTACCTGCCGCCCGTGGGTTCTGAAGATCGAGAAGCCGCGCTTGTTGCGGCACTTTCTGTTGGTTTCTTCATGGATCCCGCCAATCAGGAATAGGTGGCGCGCCATCAAAACACGACGGGCCTGTAGCGCTCTATTCGATCAGGACAGCACCAATGAAACACCTCAAGGGGCTTCGCAGCCTTTTCACCACCCTCAGCGGATCGGTTCTTAGCAGCCTGCTTTTAAGCCTATCGCCTGCAACTGCACAGTCCGGCCCAGGCTATGGCTATAATTTTTCCGGGACGTATGAAGTCTGGTCCGCAGATCAGCAACAACTCTGCACGGTCGAATTGACCGCTGAATGGGGCCCGGTTCGCGAGACGTTCGAGATCGCCGATCACGCTTGCCCCCCGCCTTTCGACAGAATAGGTCGGTGGTCG
>JANQMI010000040.1 GCA_028280165.1 Oceanicaulis sp.
CTTGCCCTGCATGAGCTGGAACTCGCCGATCGCCTGGCCGAACTGCTTGCGCTCGTGCACGTAGGGGATCACCACGTCCATGCAGGCCTGCATGATGCCCGTGGCGCCCGCCGCCAGCACGGCGCGCTCATAGTCCAGGCCGCTCATCAGAACCTGCACGCCCCGGCCCTCGGCGCCCAGCAGGTTTTCCTCGGGCACCTCGCAGTCCGCGAAGGTCAGCTCCCCGGTGGGCGAGCCGCGCATGCCCAGCTTGTCCAGCTTCTGAGAAACGGAGAAGCCCTTGAAATCCTTCTCCACCAAAAAGGCGGAAATGCCTTTCGAGCCCGCTTGCGGGTCGGTCTTGGCATAGATCACCAAGGTATCGGCCTCGTCGCAGTTGGTGATCCAGAACTTGGTGCCGTTGAGCAGGTAGCGGTCGCCCTTTTTGTCGGCCCGCGTGCGCAGCGAGACCACGTCGGAGCCCGCGCCGGGCTCGCTCATGGCCAGCGCCCCCACGTGTTCACCGGAGATCAGCTTGGGCAGGTACTTGCGCTTTTGCGCCTCGGTGCCATTGCGGCGGATCTGATTGACGCAGAGGTTGGAATGGGCGCCATAGCTGAGACCCACCGCGGCCGAGGCCCGGCTGATCTCCTCCATGGCCACGCAGTGCTCCAGATAGCCCATGCCGGCACCGCCGTAATCCTCCTCCACCGTAATGCCGTGCAGCCCCAAGGCGCCCATCTCCGGCCAGAGATGGCGGGGAAACCGATCCTCCCGGTCGATCTCCGCGGCGATGGGCGCGATCTTCTCGGCGGCGAAGCCGGCCACGCTGTCGCGCAGCATCTCGCCATTGTCGCCAAGATCAAAGGACAAAGAAGGCAAGCGGTTGGGGATCATGGGACTCTCCAACGGAAATCGATAGCGCCCCGGTTTGGCGCCGCCGCAAAGGATCGACCGCGACTATGCCGCAGGGAGGTGCCATTGGCAAACCGATCGCACAGAGGCATTTTCCCAGCAAACTGCAATTTCAAGCCTCTCCAGGATGGCCCGCAAAAAAGGTGCAATGTTCGAATTTCAACTCGATAAAGACTCGGGCAAGAAGTCACCGCGATCTTGCCATTCAGCAAAATCTACCGCTTCCGTCTGTAGCCACTCGGCCACTCTTTTGCCTTCAAAGGACAGCCGCGGCTTGCGCAGGTGCAAAAAAAAGTCGCGGCTTTTCAGGATCGGTCCCCTTAGGGCAAGAAGCGTCCCACTTTTGAGGTCCGTTTCAGCCAAGGCATCATCGCCCATGGCCAACCCCAGACCGGCCTGAGCCGCCTCGACCATCAAGTAAGATCGGTTAAAAGACAGGCTGTCTGTGTCAGATGGGTAGGGCCTGCCAGAGGCCTCAAAGTATTCGCGCCACCAGGCATCATTGTGAACATTTAAGAACCGATGATTTTCAATTTCGGACACTTCCATGGGCGCCTGTCTCCCATCGGATAATACAGGGGCGCTGAGTGCCAATACCCTCGGCCTTAAGAAAACCCGCGATCGAAAGCCCTCATGGGCGGCGCTGCCCCAGGTCACCGCAATCTCGGTATCGGGCGGAAAAATCTTCGGCTGATCGAGCCGCACACGAACATCCAAGTCCAGGTCCAATTCGGCCAAAACCCGCTCCGTCAAACGGGGCATGAGCCAGGTCGACATCAAGTCCTCGTCAATGTCGAGCACGACCCGGCCGCGCTTGGGTTCCTGCTGGACCTCGTGATCGGCCAAAAGTTGGAAGGCTTGAGACACACGCTCCGCGTAGCGCTCGCCGCTGTCGGTTAAGCTGACGGCCCGATGGCTTCTTTTGAACAATGCCTGGCCCAGATCCTCTTCCAGGCGGCGGATCTGCTTGCTCACGGCCGCTTGGGTCACACCCAACTCCAGCGCCGCCTTGGTGAAACTCTCCAGGCGCGCGGCGGCCTCAAAGGCCCTTAGCGCTGATAAGTTAGGCAAAATGATATTTCGCATGATTTATAGTTATCTGAATTTGACCATTTGTCATTTGAGAAATGATCGACGGTCGACGACATCAGTCCACAAGAAATCGTGGAGGCCCTTGAAGATGGTGTGTGATGTCCGCAAACAAGTCCCATTCGTAGCCGGGTTCTATCTTATCGGTTCGGCCTTCTGCCTCGCCTTAGGATCGGTTTTGGCAAAAGGGCTGCTAGGGAACCACTTTC
>JANQMI010000074.1 GCA_028280165.1 Oceanicaulis sp.
CTTTGATAAGAGTCCACCCGGTCGGATATTCACCCACCAAAAACCCCGATCTGGTAACCAGACCAGGGCTGTTGAACGCTTTGGGTGCGGGAAAACCCCTTAGATATCCAGCATCAGGCGTTGCGGATTCTCCAGGCTTTCTTTCACGCGCACCAGGAAGGTGACCGCCTCTTTGCCGTCGACAATGCGGTGATCATAGGACAGGGCCAGATACATCATCGGCCGGATGACCACTTCGCCACCCACCGCCACCGGGCGTTCCTGGATCTTATGCATGCCCAGAATGCCCGACTGAGGCGCATTCAGGATCGGGCTGGACAGCAGCGAGCCATACACGCCTCCGTTGGAGATGGTGAAGGTCGCGCCCTGCATCTCGTCCAGACCCAGCTTGCCGTCCCGGGCGCGCTTGCCGAGATCCATGATGGATTTCTCGACACCGGCCAGCGACAGCGTATCCGCATCGCGCACGACCGGCACCACCAAGCCTTTCGGCGTGCCGACGGCGACGCCCATGTCGAAATAGTTTTTATAGATGATGTCGGTGCCATCGATCTCGGCATTGACCGCCGGAATGTCTTTCAGCGCCGCGACACAGGCCTTCACGAAGAAGCTCATAAAGCCGAGCTTCACGCCATGCTTTGCCACGAAGTCCTCCTGGACTTCTTTGCGAAGCGCCATGATCGCGCTCATGTCCGCTTCGTTATAGGTGGTCAGCATGGCCGCGCTGTTCTGCGCATCCTTTAGTCGGCGCGCGATGGTCTGGCGCAGGCGGGTCATCTTCACCCGCTCCTCGCGCTCACCGGTTTCGCGCGGTGCCGACGGCGCAGCCGGAGCCGGGGTCGTGGCGGCTGAGCCGGATTCAAGCGCCTTCAGGGCATCGCCCTTGGTCACGCGGCCATCCCGGCCGGTTCCTGCGACCTTGCCAAGGTCGAGCTTGTTTTCTTCGGCAATCCGCGCCGCCGACGGCATGGCCTTGGCCCCGCCTGCAGGTGCCGGAGCGGGCGCTGCGGCCGGGGCGGGAGCGGCCGCCGGGGCTGCCGAAGCCGACGCTCCAGCGCGGATCTGAGCAATGACCTGGTCCGGGGTCACCGTGTCGCCTTCCGCAACCAGCTGGGTCTCCAGAACGCCAGCTGCGGGCGAGGGCACTTCGACCGCAACCTTGTCGGTTTCGATCTCCAGCAGGGCCTGGTCGGTCTCTACGGCGTCGCCGACGGCAACCAGCCACTGGCCCACCTGGCCTTCCGCCACGCTTTCGCCCATGACCGGAACTTTGGCATCAACCAGGCTATCGCCAGCGCCCGTGTCGTCGGATGCCGGCGCGTCTTCAGGGGCGTCCGCCGGGGCGTCGGCGGGCGTTTCAGCGGGCGCGGCCTCCTGCGCCGGAGCGACTGCGGCACCGCCGCCTTCACCCAGCTGCGCCAGAACCGCGCCGATCTCCACCGTGTCGCCCTCGGCAGCCACAATCTTGGTAATGGTGCCGTTGTCCTCGGCACGAACCTCAACGGAGACCTTGTCGGTTTCCAACTCGACGAGGACGTCGTCCTTGTTCACCGCATCGCCTTCAGCGACCTGCCAGGCTCCGACCGTGGCCTCGGTGACAGATTCACCCAGCGTGGGGACGATGATGTCAGTCATGGTTTCAAGTCTTTCTTCGTCTTTGGTCCGTTAAGGGACGGACCTGAGAGAGGGATCGCCGGTCAAGGTCAGCCTTTGAGAGCGTCTTCGATGAGAGCGGCTTGCTGGGCTTTGTGCTTGGACAGCAGGCCCGTCGCAGTGGAGGCCGAAGCCGCCCGCCCGGCATAACGGGCACGTCCCACCTTGGTTTCAGCTTTGTCCAGGCAGAATTCCAGATAGGGTTCTACGAAGGTCCACGAGCCCATATTTTTCGGCTCTTCCTGGCACCAGACCACGTCGGCATTCTTAAAGCGCTTCAGCTCGTCGATCACCGATTTGGCCGGGAAGGGATAGAATTGCTCGACCCGCAACAGGTAGACATCGTCGATACCTTGCTCTTCGCGCGCTTCGAGCAGATCGAAATACACCTTGCCCGAGCACAGCACGACGCGGCGGATCTTGTCGTCGTCGGTCAGGGTGATCGAGGTCTGACCCTCGGCGATCGTGGGCACATTGCCGCGCGCCTTGGTATCGGCATCGTCCCACAGCACCCGGTGGAAGCTTGAGCCTGGACCGAATTCGCTCAGCGCACTGACGCAGCGCTTGTGGCGCAGCAAGGACTTGGGCGTCATCAGCACCAGCGGCTTACGGAATTCGCGGTGAATCTGGCGGCGCAGGATGTGGAAATAATTCGCCGGCGTGGAGACATTGGCGACTTGCATATTGTCTTCGGCACATTGCTGCAGGAAGCGCTCCAGGCGCGCTGAAGAGTGTTCCGGACCCTGGCCCTCATAGCCATGGGGCAGCAGCATCACCAGGCCGGACATGCGCAGCCATTTGCGTTCCGAAGAGGAAATGAACTGGTCGATGATCACCTGAGCGCCATTGGTGAAGTCACCAAACTGGGCTTCCCACATCACCAGCGTGTTGGGGGCTGACAGCGAATACCCATGCTCAAAGCCCAGCACGGCTTCTTCGGACAGCATGGAATCGATGACCTCATAACGCGCCTGATCCTCACTCAGATTGTTGAGCGGGGTGTAGCGCGCCTCGGTCGCCTGATCGATGATATGGGAATGACGCTGCGAAAATGTTCCGCGGCCACAATCCTGTCCGGACAAGCGCACTGGAAATCCTTCCGTGACCAAGGTCCCGAAGGCCAGATGTTCGGCCGTGGCCCAGTCGATGCCCGCTTCATCGTCCAGAACCGCCTTGCGGCGATTGGCGATCACGCGCTTGAGGGTTTTGTGGATGGCGATGTCGTCTGGGACTGTCGTCATCTTGTCGGCAACAGCCTTCACGGCGTCAATCTCAGCGGCAGTTTGCCCCCGCCGGTCGTCTTCTTCTGGCAGCCCCAGACCGGCCCAGACGCCATCGAGCCAGTCGATGCGGCTCGGCTCATAAGCTTTGCCCGCTTCAAACTCAGCATCGAGGAAAGAATCAAACTCTTTTAGCCAATCATCGATGTTGGATTGGGTGACGATGCCTTCTTCGATCAGGCGGTCGCCATAGAGCTTCAGCGTGGTCGGATGCTTGGCGATCGCTTTGTACATGATCGGCTGGGTAAAGCTGGGATCATCGCCTTCATTATGGCCAAAGCGTCTATAGCAGAACATGTCCACCACCACGTCCTTGCCGAATTTCTGGCGATACTCGGTGGCCACCTTGGTGGCGAAGGTGACCGCTTCGGGATCATCGCCGTTCACATGGAAGATCGGCGCTTGCACCATGAGCGCCACGTCCGATGGATAGGGCGAAGACCGGCTGTCCTTCGGATTGGTGGTAAATCCGATCTGGTTGTTCACAACAAAGTGGATCGCCCCGCCCGTGCGGTGGCCTTTCAGCCCGGACAGGCCGAAGCACTCCGCCACAACACCTTGACCCGCAAAAGCCGCATCCCCGTGTAGTAGCAACGGCAGCACAGCGCTGGCCGTGATGGTGTCGAGGCTCTTGCCTTCGCGCAGCTTCGACTGCTTGGCGCGGGCTTTGCCCAGCACAACCGGGTTCACGGCTTCAAGGTGGGACGGGTTGGCGGTCAGCGACAGGTGAACCTGATTGCCGTCAAATTCACGATCGGACGACGAACCCAAATGATATTTCACATCGCCGGACGCAAAGTCTTCATAGCCCTGAGAATCGCCGCCCTGAAATTCATGGAAGATGACGTGGTAAGGCTTGGCCATCACCGCCGCCAGCACGTTGAGCCGGCCACGGTGCGGCATGCCCAGAATGATCTCCTCGACACCCAGCGCACCGCCGCGTTTAATGATTTGTTCCAGCGCAGGAATCAGGCTTTCGCCACCATCAATGCCAAAGCGTTTGGTGCCGGGATAGCGCTTATGAAGGAAATTCTCGAAGGCCTGGGTTTCGATGATCTTTTTCAAGATCGCGATCTTGCCTTCCGGGGAGAAAGCGATCTCCTTGTCCGGGCCTTCGATGCGGCCCTGCAACCAGGCTTTTTCTTCCGGGTTGGAGATGTGCTGGAATTCCACGCCAAAGGTCGAGCAATAGGTTCGCTTTAGGATCTCCAGCATCTGCCGGATCGTGGCGGTCTCCAGTCCCAGATAGCCATTAATGAAGATCTCGCGATCCTGGTCATTCGCCGCAAAACCATAGCTGGCCGGATCAAGCTCTGGCTGTGGGCCAAAGTCGGTCAGCTTTAGCGGATCAAGATCAGCGGCCAGGTGACCGCGGACGCGGTAGGCGCGGATCAGCATGATCGCGGCTATGGAGTCTTTGACGGCCTGTTGAATGTCCTCGGTCGTCGCACCGGATCCAAGATGCTCAACTACAGCATCGGGCAGGGCCGGTGCGGCCTGCTCGATATCGCCCAGGGCGGTGACGAGGTCACCATTGGCTGCGCGTGGCCAATCGGCGCGTTTCCAGCCTGGGCCTTTGGCAGCGCGCTGGGAATCCCGCGCGTCATCACCCACTTCGGTAAAAAAGCTGCGCCAGCTTTCGGGGACTGAAGCGGGATCTTCGGCGTAGCGCGCGGCCATCTGTTCCAGGTAGACGGCATTGCCGCCAAACAGGAAGGACGTATCCAGGAAAGTCTGATTTTGAGAGGAGCGTTGGTCGGTCATGGGTCCCACGAGGGTGGCGGGTGAGCGCACGCTAACTTGCATGCATTTCTTAGCCTGACCTTTATGCGTGTTGGTTAAAAAAGAGAAGACCTAAGCGCTGGAAATGGGACGATAGTCGCACCTTTTTGAACAAAAACGCCCCGCTCGGTTTCGAGCGAGGCGCCTAGGCTAGAGAGCGGCCCGATGTGGGCTTAGCCCTTCAGAACGTCCAGAAGGGTCGAACCGAGCTGAGCCGGGCTGTCAGACACAACAATGCCGGCTGACTTCATGGCCTCAATCTTGTCTTCAGCACCGCCTTTACCTCCAGACA
>JANQMI010000088.1 GCA_028280165.1 Oceanicaulis sp.
CCGGCAGCTCCGCTGGCGAAAAAGCGCTGACCGAACCGCTCTCCAGCGAGTTCGGACCCAGGGTTGGTACCACAATGCGGGTCATCAGCGTGCCCACCACCGGCCAGCCGGTCAGGTGATTATAAAACGCCGCATCGCCGACATGGGCGCGCAGGGCGGGTGCGATCAGAACGCCGCCCTGGATCCGGTCGGGGTGATCCATCAGAAGCCGCGCGGAGATGGCGGCACCCCAGCTATGGCCGATGACATAAGCCTGGTCGATGTTCAGCGCCGTCAGCATTTCGGTGATCAGCTTTGCCTCCCGCCCGGGATGCCAGTCTCCGCCGCCTTGCGGACGCTCGCTCCAACCCAGGCCCGGCCGGTCGATCCACAAAACACGGTATTCGGCCAGCGCGTCGCCCAGCGCCAGCTTCGGTTCATGCAGATTGCCCGACGCCCCATGCAGAACCAGCACTGCGGGCGCGTCCTGCGGTCCGGTCAGCTCGTAATGCAGCCGCACGCCGCCGGCTTCAACGAAGTCGCCCGTGGCCGGAAAGCGCTCGGCGATCGATTGCGTGGTGGAATACCCGGTGGCGCAGCCTGCCAGGATGAGGACGGCCAGCAGCGCGACCGAGGACATCATGTAGACCATCTTCGCGGATCCGATCACAGCGCCCGGCCAGCCAGCTCTTGCTCCAGGCGGGCTTGCCCGCGCCCCGCGGCCGCGTGATGGGGGTGTAAGGCCAGCGCCTCTTCATAAGCGTCGAGCGCAGCCTCAATGGCACCCGCCCGCTCCAGGGCCTGACCTAAGAGCGCCCAGGCATCAAACCGGCGGGCATCGAGCGTGACCACCGTGTCGAGGGCTTCCAGGGCAAAGGTCCAATCGCCGTCCTCAATGGCCAGCTCAGCGGACGCCATCCAGCCTTCGGCATAGTCCGGCTCCAGGATACGCAAATGCGCATAGGCACGGTCGGCGGTGGCCGCATCGCCAATCTCGCGGGCCTGTGCGGCCCGCTGCAGCAATAAATCGGCCGTGGGTCCGGCCGCCTGACGCCAGAGCGAGCGCACCTCATCGGCGATGAGATCGGCATTGGCCGGATCGCCTGCAGCGGCCAAAGCGGCGAGCCGCTCATCCAGCCGCTCTTCCAGATTGAGGTAGGCGCGTGATTGCGGCTCTGCCGGCTCCGCACCGGGCAGGGTGATCACAGGCGCATCCTGGACAAGCAGGGCAAGGGTAAAGGCGATCAGCATAAAGAGCAGGATAGGGCGGTCGGCGTTGCGAGCAAGTGGGCCGTGCCGCGGTCGCTAAAGCGTGATGTCACGTGTGGCTAAGGCGTCACGGACCTGTGCGGCGCTTTCGAAACGCTCCGCATCGAAACCAAAGGCGCGGGCGGCGTCGATATTGTCCTGACGGTCATCGAAGAAGAGCACTTCAGCCGGATCGTAGGCGAGGCGCGCAGCGGTAATCTCGTAAATGCGGCGATCGGGTTTCACGACCCCTTCTTCGCCTGACACCACAACATCGGCAAAGCGGGCCAGGGACGGGTACATGACCTTTAGATTCGGCCATTTCTCTGCCGGTAGATTGGTCAGGCCGTATTGGGGGATGGTCGCGGCTTCAAGCGCGGCAACGATCTCGCCCATTCCTTCAACCCAGCCATCAAACATGTCGTCCCAGCGCCTATCCCAGGCGGTGATCAGCTCGGCTTTGTCCGGGTGGGCGGCCATCAGCGGCTTGCGGTGCTCGGCCATGGGGATGCCGCGATCATGGCCGACATGCCAGTCCATAGAACAAACGCCGCCGAGGAAAGCCTCGACGGCGTCATGATCTTTTAGCAGGGCGCGATACACCCGGCGCGGATCCCAGTCGACCAGGGTATGGCCGAAATCCCAGAGGATCGCGCGGGTGCGCGGCATGACTGACTAGCCAGCGCGGGCCTTGAAGCGCGGGTCGGTCTTGTTGATCACATAGACCTTGCCGCGACGGCGCACGACCTGGCAGTCGCGGTGACGGCTCTTCAAGGAGCGAAGGGAGCTGCGAACTTTCATGGTCGTGACCTTCGTGTTTTCAAACAAAAAGCCCGCCGCAGCGGACCCGTGAAATCTCAAGAGCGCGGGAGTTACCCTATCGGTTGGGCGAAAGTCAACATCACCGGTGCCGAAAATCGCTGCATTTGCAGGCTCGTTTTGGCTCGCGCGAAGAAGCCGCGTCGGGTTAGGCTTAAGCTTGCTGGGACAGTTTGATGGACTTCGTGATGACCGCACTCGCCTTTCGCTCTTTCCTTGCAGCCCTGATCGGGCTTGGCTGGACCGCCACGCTTCACGCCCAAGAGGTTACAGATGCAGACGCCGCCAGCTTCGAGGCTTGGCGGTCTGGGTTTGAAACGCGCCTGGTTGAGCGGGGGGTGGATCAGGCCATTGCAACCGCGATGATGGAGGGCCTGGAAATCGACCCTCGCATTCTCGACCGCGATTCCAATCAGCCTGAATTTGTCCGCCCGATATGGGTTTATCTGAATGGGGCGGCCTCTGATGTCCGTGTCGCGAACGGACGCCGGGCGCAGGAAAATCACGCCGAAGCGCTGATTGCGGTGGAAGACCAGTTTGATGTTGAGACCGACATCCTGACCGCAATCTGGGGGCTGGAAAGCGCCTATGGCGAAATCATGGGCAATTTCGACCTGGTCCGTTCGCTCGCGACCCTGGCCTGGGACGGCCGCCGGCGCAGCTTTGCCGAAAGCCAGCTCTTTGCCGTCGCAGATATGCTGACCAATGGCTATGCCCGCCGCGATGACTTGCTGGGCAGCTGGGCGGGGGCCATGGGCCAGACCCAGTTCATCCCGACGACTTATATGGCGCGTGCCGTGGATGTGGATGGCGATGGCCGCCGCGATATTTGGCGCAGCGAAGCCGATGCGCTGGGCTCGGCCGCCAACCTGTTGACCGTCGCGGGGTGGGAAGCCGAAGCGCCAGTGGTGGCTGAAGTCACCCTGCCGGACGGTTTTGATTATGGCGACTGGTCCCCGCGCCGCCGCCGGGCGGTGTCTTTATGGGCCATTGACGGCTTGAAGCTGGCTGAGGGTGAATGGGCCGCCGAAGACATGTATCGCACCGGCCGGCTACTGATTCCGGCGGGCAGCAATGGCCCAGCCTTCCTGGCCTTTGGTAATTTCGATGCCTTGATGGAGTATAACAACTCCACCGCCTACGCGCTGGGGGTGGCTTATCTGGCGCGGCGGATTAGCGGTGAGGCCGATTTGCCCGATGGCTGGCCGGAAGATGATGTCCCGCTGACCCGCACCCAGGCCCGCCAGCTTCAGACCGCGCTGACCGAGCTCGGCTATGACACCCAAGGCATTGATGGCCGTATCGGGCCAAACTCCCGCGCGGCGCTGCGGGCGTTTCAGAGCGATAATGGCTTGGTGGCCGACGGCTATGCCGGGCGGCGGGCGTTCAACGCCGTTATGGCGGCGGCTGCCGGTTAAACCGGTCCCGGCTTGTCGTCTTCACGATTAAGCGTCCGGGCGGCTGCCGCTCTGACCCGTGGATGCATCAGCGCCAGCGCCAGGCCGATCAGTGCGAAGACTCCATTTAAAAGAAACGGCGCTTCGGGGGCCATGGTCTGGTAGAGCCACAGCCCGGTCACCGGCGCGATCATGAAGCCAACACCTGCGGTGGCCGTGGTCAGCCCCGCCGCGCGGCCCTGTTCTTCGGGGTTCACCGCAATCGACGCGCCGCCGGTAAAACCGGAGCGAGCCAGGCCGAAGCCAAAGCTATTGACCATGAATCCAAAGACCAGGGCGGCATAATTGGGGGCGAGCACCAGCTCGATATTGCCCAACACCACCATGCCTGCGCCGAGCATCATGAGCACGCGCGGGCTGGTCTTCAGCGCCGGAATAACCACCAGCTGGGCAAAGATCAGCGCGGCGGCCCCGGCGGTCAGAGCGACGCCGGACAGCTGCAAACCCTCGGCGGGCGTGGCCTCCAGCCGATCCATGATGAAGAAAGACGTCGCCTGCAGGCTGGACGCCTGGGTCAGCCACAGCACGCAGCCATAAATCATCAAGGCGGTCAGGCGCGGGTCGGCGGCAAATTTGAACTGCACCAAAGGATTGATCGGTCGGCCCTGGCGCTTCGGCGGTGTGCGTTCTGGCAATAGCGCGCGCACGGCCACCGCTGCGGCGGCCACCAGGACCGACACCGCAAACATGAAGCCGGCAATGCCGATGCGCTCAACAAAGGCTGCGGCCAGCGCTGGCCCGATCACCGAGCCGAGCCCAAAGGCCGCGGTCAGGGCGGCGAGCGCTTCGGTGCGGTCGGCCGGCTCGGTGCGGTCGGCCACATAGGCCTGCGCGCTGGGACCGGTCGCTGAGCCAAATCCGCCGAACAAACATCGCGAGAGCGCCATCGCGAAGATGGCCGCCAAAGGGGGTAGAAGTCCAACCTGCCCGGCCCAGGCCCCGACGCCGAATACCAGGGTCGATACCGCAAAAGCGGACAGACCGAAGACGATGAGCGGACGGCGGCCATATCGGTCAGACAAAGCGCCCCATACCGGGCTCATGGTCAGAAACAGCAGGGCAGACACCGTGTAGATGGCCCCCACCCAAACCTCCGCCACCTCCAGCTCGCGCGCCAGGGGCGGCAAGATGGCGAACAGCATGGAATTGCCGATCGCCGTCACCATCAAACACACGAAGAGCAGCCGGAAGGCCCGGCGACGCACGTGCGGGCTGGAGGGATTGGCAGGGTCAAAGGGCGGGGTCATCACCGCGATGAGATACGCCGATCCCAGCAGCGCGTCCAATCGCGTTTTCCAAAGCCGATTTGGACCGGACTTATTGACCTGACCGACAGGCGAATTAACCTTCGCGTCTCATCAGCCGGTTGTAACGTCTTCGTCACCGCGCATTGATCACGAAGATCCTGTGGGGGGAGCGCAAAGGTGAACCGGGTCCATGCCATCGCACTTGGCATTTTCACCCTGCTAGCCGTGCTTGCGGCCACACTGGTCCCAGCCACACCGGTCCCAGCCACACCGGTTCTGGCCACATCGCTCCTGGCTCAAGAGGCTGGGGTCAGTGCCCCTGAACGCGGCCTCCAGACCGAGCTTGAACCCCGCGATGCCGATCAAGATTGGCGGGCAGAGGTGGGCTTGACCCCGCGCGAAGAGCCCCAGGACCTGCCTGAAATCTTGAGTTGGATTCTGGCCAACCTGGTGACGATCATAATCTGGACGGTCGCGCTGGTGATTATCGCGCTGATCGTCATGGTCTTGATCAATTTTGGCGGCAGTGGCGGATTTCGGGCCGGTGCGGAAGCCCAAGTCGGTCAGCGCAGCGAAGCAGACGGTCCTGATGTAGGCCGGGTCCTGGATGCGCCAAACCTCACCTTGGATGAGATTTTAGGGCTTGAAGATTTGGAGGCCGCGCTGGGCGCGCTGTTGCGCATGGTGCTGGTTGCGGCCCTCAGCCTGTCCGGACGGGTCCTGAAGCGCAGCGCCACGGCCCGCGAGAGTCTGCGCCGGCTGCCCTCCGATTTTGCCCATCTGTCGGCCATTGCCACCCTGGTGCGCGAAGCCGAGCGGGTGCGCTATGGCGGGGCGTCGATAACACGGGATCGGTTTGAAGAGCTGGTTGGGTTGGTCCGCCCTGTGCTCAGCGCGGAGCCCCGCCCATGACAGAGCGCCGGTCCAATTGGGTGAACACGCTGGGCGGAGCGGCCATCATTCTGGTCGCTATTGCGGTGATTTATGTGCTCGCGTCCCAGTTCCGACCGATCCTGCCTGTGGAGCGCAGCGCCTTGGGCTTTGATGGGTTGGCGCAGCTGTTGGAGGCGCAAGACCGCCCCGCGCGTACCTTCTCGGGTGGGTCGGCGCTGGCCACCGATGGGCTCGGACTGCGCGTTTTGCCGCTTTACGTCGATAGTGAGGACGTGGAAGCCGTCTTCTCCACGATGTTTCTTCAGGGTGAGGCCGCCTATGTGCTGCCGCCATCGCGACTGGTGCCGAGCTGGGTGGTGACCGACAAGGTGGAGGCTGCACCCACCTTGATCATTTTGCCAAAATGGTCTGACGGCGTGCGCCTGTCTGGGTTGGCCCATCCGGACTTTTTGCTGAACAATCCTGATCGTCCGACCGTCACCGCCCGCCGAAGTGTGACCGAGCGCGCCAACGCGACCGATCCGGAGGCCGCGGACGAGACCGGACCCGAAGACGACAGCCCAGGCCCTGAGGGCAGCCCAGACTCTGAGGAGAGCCCGCGCGATGCGCTCGACCTGGCGGTTGAGCTGGAGATTGACGCGCTCCCAAATCCGGTGGTGCTGCCAGAGGTCATTCTAACCTCAACCGACACCCGGCAGAGGGTTGAAGTGAACACCCGCTTTGGGGATATCGCTCTGCGGGCTCCGCAATATGTCCGGGTGCCCGCAGAGCAATATCCCCAAAGCGG